>CAZTBA010000562.1:0-2514 GCA_964611725.1 uncultured bacterium | reverse complement strand
ATTCCCGACCATATCCTGAAGTACGGGTATCGTGGCAACCGATTTGATCCTGTCAGTAGTTTTTTTATCCTTCCCACATCCGAAAACAAAGAGTACCAAAGAGCCGACAAGCGATATGGAAATCACCCTGCGAATCAAAATTGTTCCCCCCCTTTTTGAGTGACCGGAGCCCTATTCCGGAAGCTCCATGAGCTCACGGTAGATCTCCGGGCGCCTGACTCTGAGCGTGAACCCGGCCGATCCCCTCTTCTCGGCCATCTTCTCCGTGCTCAAAGCTGCCGTTACCATCCCTTCAGCTATACCTTTCTCTTCCCATTTCGCGATTATCTCGCCGAAAGGGTCGAGTATAAAGTTGCACCCGGCATGGTAGATCTCCTCCCCGGCCCATCCGGCCTGATTGGCGTAAACGAGGTAAAGCCCGTTATCAGAAGCCCTCGCCGGATAGATTTTGCTCACGGATTTCCAGTGTCCTTCAACCTTCTTTCCCTCGCCATCATCCCCTTCCCACTTCCCACAGCGGGCCGCGTGGGGCGTCAGAAGGACCTCTGCACCTTTGATGGCCAATATCCTTGAGGTCTCCGGAAAGATGTTGTCATAGCATATGCTTATCCCAACCGTGCATTTCCCTATATCGAATACGGGGAGGGTATAGCCCACACGGTAGGTGAAGTACTCATCGCGGGACATATGGAGCTTTCTCGACTTCCCGATATACTCCCCGTGTCCAACTATGAACTGCGTATTGTACACTACACTCCGATCGATCTCGGCTATGCCTGCTGATATGAATATTCCCAGATCTTTCGAAAGCTTCTCAAGTTTAGAAACGCTCTCGCCACCCGGGACCTTCTCAGCTATCTTCCAAACCTTCTCGCTTATCCAGTGTCCGGTTATAACAAGCTCTGGAAAGAGTACAAGCTCCGCGCCCTCCGAAGCCGCCCTGTGTGTCCATGCCTCAAGTCTGCTAAGGTTATCGTCTTTTTCCCCGAGCCTGCCGTTCATTTGAACCGCCGAAACCCTCATATCTTCCATAGTTACCTCTCCTCAAACATCCCCGGGCATCGACTCCTGTTTCCCGTAGAAATCCGCTATAATTTTAACCACATCCTCGGCTCTGTCAACTATACTGAATATATCGAGATCCTCCGGCGATATGTAATCGCCCTCCAGGAGGTTCTCCCTCATCCAATCGACGAGGGAAGACCAGTATTTGCTCCCGACGAGGATAACCGGAAAGTTGATTATCCTGTTGGTCTGTATCAGTGTTATCGATTCCATAAATTCATCAAGCGTTCCGAACCCCCCGGGAAAGATGACAAATGCCCTTGCGTACTTAACGAACATCACCTTCCTTGAAAAAAAATATCTGAAGCTGAGTCCCTCTCCTACGAATGGATTCAACTTCTGTTCCCTGGGAAGCTCTATGTTAAGCCCCACCGACTCACCATCTGCCTCGGTTGCCCCCCTGTTTGCCGCCTCCATTATCCCCGGCCCACCACCTGTTATGACGGCATATCCAGCCTTGACAAGGAGTTGGCCGGTCTCCCTGGCAAGCTTATAATATCTATTGGAGCTGGTCACCCTCGCCGAGCCGAACACAGTGACCGCCGGCCCGATTCTGGAGAGGATCTCGAAACCCTCCACAAACTCCGCCATTATCCTGAAAACACGCCAGGTATCCTCTTCCCTGAAACTCTGTCTCCGCTCGTCCATCATAACTTCTCTCCTTTCGGCCCCCTGCACGCTTTCACACACATTCCACATATGTACTGTCCGATATTCAAGGTCTTTGAAAACCAGCGAAGTTTCTCGAGGCAGGAATTCATATCGTAATCACCAGAGGTTTCACCGATCGCACCCGCCGGACAGACCTCCATGCAATCCCTGCAGCCCCCGCAGTCGAGCTCGGGCTGCCTCCCACATTCCAGCGGCATATCGGTCAGCACAGTAGCATATCTGACCCTCGATCCGTAATCAGGGTTTACAGCGAGGTTATTCCTCCCTATCCATGCGAGGCCACTTCTCACGGCGGCTATCTTGTGGGAAAAATGGGCAACCTGGCGATCCCAATCGACTATCTGTGAAGCAGGTATGGCGAGCGACCTGTAGCCCATGTTCTGAATATACGAAGCCAATCCGAGGGCCGCGCGGTCAAGCAGGTAATTGACCTGTCTGTAATGGTGAAGATATATCCTCGTCGGTCCCGTGGATATACCATCTATCACTGGGTCCGAGAGCCTCACCCCCATAGAGATTCCGAAGCTTAAACCGTCAACTATTTCACCTGGAAGGTCCTCAATAGTATCGAGTTTATCTCCTACGGATCCTACACCGAAGAGGTCAATCCCGAGAGAAACTGCAAGATTATTAAGCTTTTTGAATTCATCCCTATCAGACCCCAACAGTCCCCGCTTCAAATATGATGTCTCCAGATGAAGGATTGATTAAAAAAATATGGTTTAAGTAATTTTTGGGAAGCTTCTGTTAATTTTTCGTAGGCATTCAGCATTTAGC
>CAZTBA010000561.1:0-2548 GCA_964611725.1 uncultured bacterium | reverse complement strand
TTGCTGATTGCTGATAGCCGACCGCTGACTGCTTACGATTTCTCATTGCTTCGAGGGTTTGGGCGATTCTCTAAACAATAGAAAATACCGAAGAGCATTTTAAAAATCACTTAAGCAAGTTTCAGTAATCTTTTTGGGCTTCTGCTCATGGTACCTGGGACTCTTCAATCGCTATTGCGTTTTCGGGTGTTTATCTGTGGAGACGCCTCGATGAGGCATCCCCAAAACAAGAAAAGAGAAAAACATTTTCTGAAAGATATCTAAAGGTAAAGTAACGTATATAAGTTCCCTATCTACTATACTGAATACCCACTAATCTTTGCCTTTTTTCAGGAGTTCCTCAGCATGTCTGAAGGTGATATCAGTGATCTCCTCACCACCGAGTAGTCTTGCGAGCTCCTTCTTCCTCCCCTCATCATTTAGCATAAAAGCCTTTGTAATACTTCTTCCCTTCTCCTTTGTCTTTAGAACGGAGAAGTGGCTTTCTGCCATCTTGGCTATCTGTGGCAGGTGGGTTATGCTGATAGTCTGGTGAGAACCTGAGAGGACCTTGAGCTGTCTCCCGACAGCTTCAGCTATACGTCCAGATATACCTATGTCTATCTCATCGAATATGAGAGTGGCGACAGTGTCGGCCTCAGATAAAACCGATTTCAGGGAAAGCATCACTCTCGATATCTCACCCCCTGATGCGATCTTAACGAGCGGTTTTTTGTCTTCGCCGGGGTTGGTAAGTATGTAAAATTCAACCTTCTCTATTCCTCCGGGGCAGGCTTCATAGCTCCTGTCCTCTATTACTAATTCGCCGTCGGATGATTCCCTCGGGGTAAAGCGGACCTCAAGCTCCGCACCTTCCATACCAAGCTCATGCATCACGGATTTGGAACTCTCGGACAGGGTCTTTGCCGTACTCCACCTTCCTTTGGACAGTCTGAGGGAAGACTCGGCAAGTCTCGCCTTAGCCTTTTCGAGATCTCGCCTTGCATTATCGATCTCGCCACCGAGGTTATCTATGGTTCCCAGTTCTCTTTCAAGGAAGTTTTTCCTCTCGATTATTGTTTCCACTGTACCACCGTACTTCTTCTTCAGTCTCGATATAAGGGCAAGCCTTTCCCTTATAAGTTCGAGTTCATTCGGATCCGTCTCCATGGAATCCATGTAATCCTTCAGAAAAGAGGCTATATCACCTACCTGATATATAAGCGAATCATAGATCTCAAGTTTATTTTCAAGTTTCTTGTCAATTTTGACAGCATGCTCAAGGCATTTTCTGCCGACCCCGAGCTCGTCCGATATGGAATTATCGCTATTATAAAGGAGATCATAGAGGTTGCCGATCGATTCCGTAAGGGATTCCATGTTCTCAAGTATCTCCCTCTTAGATTCGAGTTCGCTTGTCTCTTCAGGACTCACTTTGGCTTCCCTTATTTCATTCAATTGGAATTCGTAAAGCTCTCTTTTCTCTTCAATTTCCCGAGAGCTCTTCAGGAGATGCTCCAGCTTTTCTCTGCACTCCACAAAACCATTGTAGTCCTGTTTGACCGTCCTGGCGAGATCTGAAAGACCTCCGAAGCTATCAAGAATATCCACATGCGTCTCAACTCTAAGTAGCGCCTGATGCTCATGCTGTCCATGGAGATCAACGAGAAGGTCTCCTACCTCTTTGAGCCTCCTGGCAGTCACGGAGGCATCGTTTATGAAGTTCCTGCTTCTCCCATTTGCGTCCACCTCACGCCTTAATATAAGTTCTCCATCCTGAGGCTCAACACCAAGTTCATTTAGAAGTCCGGAGATGTTTGCTTCGGGATTGATCTGAAAGATAGCTTCGACAAAGCAGTTCTTGCTCCCTGACCTTACAGCTTCGGCCGTAGCTCTCTCGCCGAGACACAGGCCGAGGGCACCTATGAGTATGGACTTCCCCGCACCTGTCTCACCAGTTATTATGTTGAGTCCTGGTGAGAACTCGATATCGATTTCATCGATCAAAGCGTAGTTTTTTACCCTCAACCGGCTCAGCAAGTGAGATCACCTCCGGTTAGGATTTTCTTTTTTGATTGAAGGATCGGAGAAGCGGCCCTCTCCTACGCCCCACATGAGCTTCGTTCTCAGGACCTCATAGAAACTCTTGCGCTTGAGGTTTATGAGCTTCACACGGTAGGCTGATCTTTTGACGAAGATACTGTCACCGGAACGGAGTTTCCTCTCAATCTGTCCATCGGCTGTAAGGACAAGCCCCTCATGATCAGAACGGACGGTCACGGTAAGAAGCATATCACCCGGCACTACCATTGGGGATATCGAGAGCAGGAGAGGGCATATGGGTGTTATTATGAGGGCATCCATGGTCGGATAGAGTATCGGTCCACCGGCGGATAGCGAGTAAGCTGTCGATCCTGTAGGGGTGGAAATTATGAGGCCATCGGCAGCATACAGGCTCACCAGTTCACCTGATATCTCTATCTTAACATCTATAGTTCTCGAGAATCCAACCCTCCCTATGACTATGTCGTTTAGCCCCAATATCCGGTCACTGCTTTCGCCGTTTATC
>CAZTBA010000560.1:0-2556 GCA_964611725.1 uncultured bacterium | reverse complement strand
CGGCAGGGGTATGAGTCAGAGGGAGCAGGGGAAAATATTTTCCCTTGGTTACAGCACGAAGCCGAGGGGTTGGGGATTGGGCCTCAACTTCGTCAAAAGGATAGTTGAAGATTACCATAAGGGAAAGATATACCTGAAGACGAGCTACCCGAAGGAAGGGACCGTTATGGAAGTGTTAATCCCTGTCAGTAAAACCCGATCTCTGAGTGAAAAACTGAACGGCAAGATTTCGGGTGTCAAGGGGAGATTAAGGAAATCATCATGAAAAAGAGCATACTATGGGTCGATGATGAGATCGGATTCCTGAAACCACATATCATTTTCCTGGGTGAGAGAGGCTACTCGGTAACCCCGGCTACGAATGGAGAGGATGCAATATCTCTGGTTAAGAGGGAGAATTTCGATCTTGTGCTCCTCGACGAGATGATGGCCGGGAGAGACGGTCTTTCCATACTCGCTGAGATAAAGAAAATCAATCCTAACCTCCCGGTTATAATGATAACTAAGAGCGAAGAAGAAGAGCTCATGAACGAGGCTATCGGCTATAAGATAGATGATTATCTCACCAAACCTGTCAATCCGAGCCAGATATTATCGGCGTGCAAGAGGATACTTGACACCCGTCAGATACTTATAGGGCATGTGGGGAAAAAATATACGGTCGATTTTGCAGATATACGGGCGATGCTCTCATCCCCAATGGCATGGGGAGAGTGGCTGGATCTCTTCACAACGCTCATGAGCTGGGAGCTTGAGATAGAGTCCTATGGCGAGAGGGACCTGTTCCAGATGCACCAGGGCTTGAAAAGGGATTGCAATGCCCAGTTCGGTAAATATGTTGAGAATCTCTATCCTAAGTGGGTGAGGGGTGAGAGTTCTCCTCCGCTTTCGGTCGATGTCGTAAGGCGCTTCGTGGCGCCACATATAGCGGAGGGTAAGAGAGTTTTCTTTGTAGTTATCGATTGTATGCGTCTCGACCACTGGCTTATAATAGAACCCCTTTTGAATGAGTTCTTCGACATAGAGAGAGATTACTACTTCTCGATACTTCCTACCGCCACTCCCTTCTCCAGAAACGCCATATTCAGCGGGCTTTTTCCGCAGGATTTTGCCAAAGAATACCCTGATATCTGGAGTTTCGGAAAGGATGAGGATTACAGCCTTAATCGCTATGAACACGGCTTCCTCGACAGGCAGATCCGGAGGGTCGGAATTCGTCTGGAAAGGGATTCGAAATACGTGAAGGTGCTTGACCAGAAGGAAGCTGATAGACTTCCCGATAATGTGAAATCACTGGGTTCCACGATGCTTGTCTCCATAGTTTTCAATTTCCTGGATACGCTGGCCCACGGGAGATCCGAGTCAGAGATACTGCGAGAGATAACCCCTAACGAGGCGGCCTTCAGATCCCTGACCAGATCGTGGTTCGAACACTCCGCACTCTTCAGAACTCTTAAGTCGGTCTCCAAAACCGACTCGGTGGTCGTGGTAACATCGGACCATGGATCTGTACTGGGGCCCAGAGCAGCTACAGCCTACGGAGACCGCACCACCTCGACCAATCTGCGCTATAAATATGGAAATAACCTCAACTGCGATCCCAAACAGGCAATCCTCCTTAAAGATCCCTCCTTTTACAAGCTGCCGAAGTTCGAGCTCTCCACCACCTTCATAATAGCCAAGGAGGATTACTATTTCGTCTATCCTACGAGGTTCCACCAGTATCAAAGACAGTATCAGAATAGCTTCCAGCACGGTGGAATCTCAATGGAAGAGATGATCCTGCCTGTGGCTACGTTGAGATCCAAATGAGGTTGCCTACATCTACTCCACAGAGGATAATAACGTATGGCCCGAATGAGACGATGGCCTTCGGTGAGAGGTTTTCTGAGAGGCTTGGTCCCGGGAGTGTTGTCGGACTTTCAGGGATGCTCGGTTCGGGTAAGACCTGTCTTATAAAGGGGATATGCCGTGGACTTGGGATTTATGAACCGGTCACGAGTCCCACCTTTATAATAATTAACCAGTACAGAGGCCGCCTTCCCGTCTACCATTTCGACCTCTACAGGATAAACTCTGCTGAAGAGCTGTATGAGCTCGGCTACGAGGAGTACTTCTACGGGATGGGCGTGTGCCTCGTAGAATGGGCTGAGAAGGCCGGGGAGCTTCTCCCCGAGGAATCCATAAAGGTGAAACTCGAGTACCTTGGAGAGACGGAGAGGAAAATAGAGATATGGGGGATATGAGATCCCGAAAAAGGTTCTTCATGAGCGCTCGCGCGAGTCCGGGGGCTGGGATGGTTTTCTGTGACGACTGAACATACCGGGAGAAAGGGAATCCCTTACTTGCTGGTAGCGGTTTCTTTTTTCGGGAGTGTTCCGCTTTTTCTGAAGTATTTTACCAGTTTTCTGGACGCCTGGACTGTAAATGGGATACGGTACGGAGTGGCCGCATTTTTCTGGCTCCCATTCGTATTGCTCAACCATAAGAAGGTGCCCCAAAATCACAACGTGTGGCGGGATGCCCTGACTCCTGCAGCGGTAAATACCCTGGCAC
>CAZTBA010000559.1:0-2558 GCA_964611725.1 uncultured bacterium | reverse complement strand
ATATTGTATCCTGAGAGCCTCGGCAGCATCCTGTCCGAAACCCTCGACTATGAGATTCCTTATTAAGCTATGGACCTCCTGGGCTTGCTCAGGAGTCGCCGTAAGGCCGGTCCCAATCGCCCAAACAGGCTCATATGCTACGACCAGACCCTTTCCCAGATCTTTGGCGGACAACCCATCGAGAGAGCCTGTAACGTGATCCTTCACCACATCCTGCGTCACACCCTTCTGCCTCTGTTCCAGGGTCTCCCCTACACATACTATAGGCTTGAGCCCGGCTCCAAGGGCAGATTTGACCTTTCTGTTTACAGACTCATTGGTATCGCCGAAGTACTGCCTTCTTTCTGAGTGGCCTAATATAACATATTCACATTTCACTGTCAAGAGCATTTCCGCTGATATCTCACCCGTAAAAGCACCCTTTGGCTCCCAGAACATGTTCTGGGCCCCGAGTTTGATATTGGTCCCCTTCAACACCTCACTCACTGCGGAAAGCGCGGTAAAGGTCGGGCATACAACGATATCTACTCCGTCCACACCCTTGACAAGCTTACTGAGCCCCTTGACGAGCTCAACAGCTTCGGGGATGGTCTTGTTCATCTTCCAGTTACCGGCAATTATAGGTCTTCTCATTTCTCCCCCTGTTCTATCTATCCGTCGGTAAGCGCTGCTATCCCGGGAAGTGTTTTACCCTCGAGGTACTCAAGTGAAGCTCCGCCGCCGGTGGAGATATGGGTCATCTTGTCCTCAAGTCCTGCCTTCGCAACCGCAGCCGCTGTATCTCCTCCCCCGACGACCGTCACCGCTCCGCCATCAGTGGCATCCGCAAGTGCCTTGGCCACAGCATTAGTTCCCTCGGAAAATTTATCCATCTCAAAGACACCCATGGGCCCGTTCCAGACTATGGTCCTGGCGCCGGCTATCTCTTTCCTGAAAATATCGATGGTCCCGGGACCGATATCGAGCGACTGCCAGTCGGACGGTATACCCTCCTTTGGAACCACCCTGGTGTTGGCATCTTCCGAAAAATCATCGGCTATAACACAGTCAACAGGCAGAAAGAGCCTACCTCCGGCTTTCTTCATTATCTCTCCCGCAAGCTCTACCTTGTCCTCCTCCAACAGGGATTTTCCGATCTCCAGTCCCATCGACTTGAAGAACGTATACGCCATACCTCCACCAATCATGAGGGCGTCCACTTTCCCTAAGAGGTTCTCTATGACATCTATTTTCCCGGATATCTTGGCCCCGCCGAGTATCGCAAGGAAGGGCCTCTTCGGGTTAGCCACAGCATTCCCGAGGTACTCGATCTCTTTCTCCATAAGGAACCCGGCGGCACACTGTTTGAAGTACTTCGTAACCCCCTCGGTTGAGGCATGGGCCCTGTGAGCTGTGCCGAAAGCATCGTTAATGTATACGTCCCCGAGCGAAGCCAGCTTCTCTGCAAACTCAGGATCGTTTGCTTCCTCTTCCTTATAGAACCGGAGGTTCTCGAGGAGCACAACATCCCCCGCCTTCATACTGGCAACGATCTTCTCAACGTCGGCACCGATGCAATCGGGGGCGAACGTGACGGGGTTTCTTAGAAGCTTGCTCAGCCTCTCCGCAGCGGGGCGGAGTGAGGATTTCGGATCGACTTTCCCCTTCGGTCTCCCGAGGTGCGACATAAGCACAAGCTTCCCCCCCTGCTCGATAATGTATCTGATCGACTCGAGCGAAGCCCGTATCCTCGTATCGTCTGTGATCTTGCCGTTATCATCGAGAGGCACGTTGAAATCGACCCTCATAAGGACACGTCTATCCCCTATCTCGATATTCTCTATAGTAAGCTTGGCCATTTTTCATCTCCTTTCAAAGGGGATCGCGCCAACAAATTGGGCTCGGGGAAGAATCCCCAAGCCCAATCGTATTCTCAGGGATATAGAATCTACTTAACCATAAGCTTTAAAAGATCAACACAGCGGCAGGAATAACCCCACTCGTTATCATACCAACTGATAATCTTGGCCATATTCCCCATCGTCATAGTTGCAAGCGAATCGAATATGGAGGAAGCAGGGTTACCTACAACATCAATCGAGACTATTGGGTCCTCACAATACTCGAGTATACCTTTAAGCTCCCCTTCAGCGGCTTTCTTTATGGCTGAGTTGATCTCCTCGACAGAAGCCTCCTTTTCGAGCTCGACAACGAGGTCAACCGCAGAGCCGTCTGAGACGGGAACGCGCATCGCCATGCCGTTGAGCTTACCGTCGAGATCGGGGATGATCTTCCCTATTGCCTTGGCGGCTCCTGTCGTGGTGGGTATTATCGAAACGGCGGCAGCCCTTGCCCTCCTCAGGTCCTTGTGAGGGAAGTCGAGGATCTTCTGATCGTTAGTATAGGCGTGGACCGTTGTCATCAACCCTTTAACAATACCGTAGTTATCGTGAAGGACCTTAACCACGGGGGCGAGGCAATTGGTAGTGCATGAGGCGTTGGACACTATCTTGTGCTCAGGTTTCAGCATATCGTCGTTTACGCCCACTATTATCATAGCATCCAGGTCATCCTTGGGA
>CAZTBA010000558.1:0-2612 GCA_964611725.1 uncultured bacterium | reverse complement strand
AAGCGAACCTATATGTAGCCTCGTAAGTGTAGAACAGGAGTTGCCGACTCCCTGATTTCTGGAGGAAGGCTGGAATACCTATCCTAACGAAAACTGCCATAACCGATAGGTGGACTCTCGGGGTATCAAGGGCGACACGCAGAGGAAGTTATATGAGGTAGCACGGGAGATCCTCACAGATGTTCAGACATTATCGGGACAACTGGTGGATATAAGGAAACGAAGTTCCACTGGGTCTGTAAGGAAGTCGGAGTTGCCCATAGTGTGTGCGTGGCAGCTTGGCTGTCAGGTGGGTTAAAGTCCCACTGAGTCTCGGATTAGGGGACTCATATCCGAACCCGGGAGTAACGACTCGGGGGCCGGGGAAACCCGGAGGGCAGGGTGTCCATCGTGAGATGGAATCCGAAGGGCTTGAGGAGAAATACCAGGCCGTAATCAATGAGGGCCACCTCAATGATGAACCGGTCGGCCAAAGACGGAGAAAGGTCGAGCCTGCACTATGGAGGCGAAGGCGTTCTAATCCACCCGTCGTAACAAGGTGTGTGCGGGCGGCATGGTATGGAAGATAGTCAGGTGACCCACGGAGACCTTGTATTGTCTTGACAGAAGCACCGTAAAAGGGCCGGTGGGTATGAATAGCCGGGATGGTGGTTCTATGCACGGCCGTCCTGATCAGACAAGCATAGTGATCGAGTAAGGCATTCTATAAGGTAACCCCGAAATGGATGCCGAAGCGGTGCAAGGAGTCGGAGAATCGAATAGTACTTGAACCGGCGAACAATAAGAAACGCCGAGACTGTTCATAAGGGACAGCTCGAAACTGCTCAAAAGGCAATTTACGAGGGGAAGGCGATTCGCTCAATTGAAGCTGAAAGATCCGAAGGAGGCAGTGAGTATGGTATGGGCAAAGGACAGTTCCATAAGAGAAAGACCCGAAGCCTGTAACAGAGGAGACTGACAACAATGGAGAAAGTAAGCACGATCAAGAGGAAGAAAGTACACTCGCTGATTGACAAGGTGTACAAGCTGAGTAATTTGCAACTGGCTTGGAAAAAGGTGAAAGAAAATAGGGGAGCAGGCGGCATCGACGCGGTGAGCGTTTGGATGTTTGATGCGATCGCGGGCAGCGAGCTTGAGAAACTTCACAGGGAATTAAGAAGTGATAGTTATGTACCGATGCCTGTTCGGAGGGTGCACATACCGAAACGAGGTAAACCTAAGGAGAGACGTCCTCTTGGCATTCCAGCCATACGAGATCGAGTCTGTCAGCAGGCGTTGAAGAATCGACTGGAGCCCATATTTGAACCTGAATTCAATGATTGTAGCTTTGGATACAGGCCAGGACGTACAGCGCATGATGCATTAAGGAAAATATGGCGTGAGCTGATGGATGGTTACCAATGGATAGTGGATGCTGATCTGCGGGATTATTTTGGTAGTGTGGATCATGAGAATCTGATCACTATGGTAGCCGAGCGGGTCAGTGACGGACGGGTGCTGAGCTTAATACGCTGGATGCTTAAAGCTGGATATGTGGAGCATGGCAAACAGCTACCCACTCCGCAAGGAACGCCACAGGGAGGAGTAATAAGCCCATTGCTAAGTAACATTTACCTAACTCCCTTTGATAACGAAATGATCAGACGAGGACATAAGCTTACGAGGTTTGCTGACGATTGGGTGGTGCTCTGCCGGACGCAGGTAGAGGCACAAAAGGCATTAAAAGAAGCGACAGAAATCCTGAAAGAATTAGGACTGACGCTTCACCCTGAGAAGACAAAGATAGTTCACATTAGATGGGGTTTTGAATTCCTGGGCTACAAGCTCAAACGAGGCAGTGGTCTCAAACTTCCGGGAAGCAAACTCTCTAAGAAGCCTAATGCGCAAGATATCTATGCTGTCCCTAAAGAGCAGTCCATCAGACGATTCATGGATCAAATACGACTCAAGACAAAGAGGAAAGTGCCTCTCACGCTCAAGGAGATTATCGACGAGATAAATCCTATTATCCGAGGCTGGGGAATGTACTACCGCAAAGCACATGTACGGAAGATATTCAGTCGTCTGAAAGGATGGATCGTGCACCGGTTATGGTCACACCAACTTAAACGATGGCGTAACCGTGGATGGCGCAAATATCCCGATAGAGTTCTTTATAACCATTACGGGCTGGTTAATCTGACTCAGTTAATACCCGACATCGGCAGGAGATCGTATCGCAGAGCGATCAGTTGAGGGAAAGCGGATTACGGGAAACCCGTATGATCCGTTTGTTCGAGCGGACAGAGGGAGGCCTAAGGCCGACCTCTTCCGACTCTACACCGATATTATCTCAAAGAAAGCATAACTTTGAGAGAGAGAAGATGCAATACTTTCATCATGCCTCCGAAGGAAGGAAAGAGAGGGGATTGCGGAAACGCTATAAACTCCAGACTGTTCTGGTAACTTCGGAGGAGACTATGCCAGAGAGCCAAGCAAGGGAAGATTGTGAATGCCTCTGGAAGAAGATGATCGGAAAGCCGTATTCGGACCGAACGTACGGTTTGATGTGGCAGGGGATGGAGAAGTGCTACGGATTATACTGTAGTAACTCGCCATTCCTTGACCCTACT
>CAZTBA010000557.1:0-2633 GCA_964611725.1 uncultured bacterium | reverse complement strand
CTCTTATATCATCCCTAACCCTTTCAGGGAGGAAACACTCAAACCAGTTCTTACCAACCACCTCGTATTCCTCGTATCCTAAAACTTCGCAACCCTTCTTATTTACCAGGGTAACCCTCCGATTGGAATCTATGGATAATATAATAACTCCTGAAATATCCAGATATCTCTGGGCCCTGTCCCTTTTCTCTCGTAGCTCTTCTTCTGTACGTTTGTGATCGGTGACATCTCTGGTCACTCCCATCACCGCTACTACTCTCCCCCTGTAATCTCTCACGGGACTAAGGCTAACGCTTATCCATAGTTCTCTTCCATCAATAGACATACTTTCTTCGTAAAAATCCGGACTACCTGTTCCGAATACTTTTTCTAAGCTCTTCGAACAGTTTACTGCAACCTCTTTTGGGAAGAAATCAAAGATTGATTTGCCTATTAGTTCTTCCGTATCCTTCCCCAGAAACTCTACTGCTGCTTTATTAATGGACAGCAACTTGTTATTTTCACCAATCATGTAAATCAGGTCAGTCGCACTTTCAACAAGGGCCTTGTATTTCTCCTCACTCTTCTGCAGTGCCTTATACAATTTTGCATTTACCAGGGCAACAGCTACTTCATCCAGAAGCGGGCGCATCGCCTTGATCCGTCGAAGGGCCTCCTCTTTCTCTCCCACAGAACTACCTGTAGCCAAAACCGCCAGTACACGACTCCCCTGCTTGATAGGGATGAAGTAGGATATCCGTCCCTCGCGGGTCTTGGGATTGTCAACCCTCTGATCAAACCGGCCATCCCACCCTTCAATAACCTGCATCTTTCCCTCGCGCGCCACTTCTGCGGTGATGTTATCATCGTCCAAAGAATAACGCAGACCAATCACATTAGTAAAGGGAGCAATACCATCTTTTTTATAGACAAAACTCTGTACTACTTCTACACTCCAGCTTTCCTTATCCACTAAGGCCACTGTCAGGCTTCGAAAAACACCGGTTTTCACGATCTGCTTTGCCAGAGTTTCCAGGATCTGTTCCAGATCCAGGGACGACAAAGCCAGTTGACCAATCTGGTGAAAGGCTTCCAGAAGCTCGTTTTTCTCCTTTAGTACTTCATTGATTCTGGAGAGCTCATCCGCCTGCTTAGACAGTATTTCCCCCGCCGGAAAATTCCTGTTACCCGGTGATTTCAACTCGGCGATTTGTTGACGCAGTTCGATCAATTCACTTATAAGATGCTGTTTTGTCTTGTACTTATCTTTCATATTGTGCACCTCATTAAAGACCCAATCCTTCTGAATGTTTGGCTTTAAGATTACTCAAATGATACATTAGAAAGCTTATCTCCATTGGATTCTTTCTGAACAGGTGTCACATACGACAGAACAGGGAACTCAACTACGAAGATCGTCCCTAACCTCCAGATTATGGACTACTATGTTTGTAGGTTTCTCCGGAAGCAAGCTCCCAAGCCCTGAAAGCCGCTTCCAATGCTGCTCTTATCTCATTCTGGTCGTATGGCTTCAGACAATAGTAGAAAATACCTTCCTTTCTGGCTGCAACCTCAACATCAAAAGAGTCCTCCGGGGAGGTGAATATCACCTTTATATCAGGCCTTAAAGAAAGTATTTGTCTGAGAATATCGATACCCTCTACATCCTTCAGCTTTGCATCTATTATGGCTGCCTTGAGCTCATATATCCTGGCAAGCTCAAGGCCAACCCAACCACTGTCTGTCATTACAACATCAAACCCGTCGGCGCTGAGTATCGATTTGAGACTGTTTATGTCTGCCGGATCCCCATCTACTACGAGAACTCCCTTCTCAAGTCCCACTGTGCACCTCCAGCGATATGAAGCAGGATTACTGCTATATTCTACAGTGCAAAAGACGTGCCAGAATACGTGATAGGATATATAAATTTGTTTTTAAAGGATTTATCGAGAAAAAACTGAGGTGGGATATACCGGTTTATGTGCGCTTATGTCACAGTAAATTGAGGTCTTCAAGATTTTAGTTACTATTTATCAGTAATTTACACCGAAAAAAGCGGATATGTTACATGTGACAATGTGTCACAATCGAGGGATGTATGTCGGAAGGTCTATATAGTCGCACACCTCAAGCTAAGTATCTATTCGGTGCTTTTCGATCTTGAACTTGGGGAAATTTTCCAATGAATTATGTGTTATACTTATTTCAGTTGATAATGAGGCTATTTCTTCTGTAAGTAATAATGAATAAAGTTCTTGGTTTTTTCTGAGTATTATAGCTTGAAAAGTTGCTCTTCGCAAAATTCTGCTCTCTGATAGGAATTGATGAAGCCGATTTAGAATTTGTTGATTAGAATTATTCATAATTACTAAAGAGATAGTCACGATTAAGACCTTGCCTTATAAGCTCTCTCCGGCCAGCCATCAGCAGTCAGTCAAAAAAGCTGATGGCTGACTGCCTGTTTTAATCTCTTTTTAACATAGTGTCTGAACGCTCATCTCGATCAGTACAATTTCCAGGTGAAAAAGGTGTTAGTTCCCTGATAGCAAGTGTTTTTCGTGACCTTTTTGTCTTAAGCAACTTTTAGAAAATCTATTTAGTTTCCAAACGGAGGCTATAGTTTCACCTCGTTCCCACGCTCCTGCGTGGGA
>CAZTBA010000556.1:0-2637 GCA_964611725.1 uncultured bacterium | reverse complement strand
TTGACCCACAGTGCCTCAGAGAAATCCTCTGCATATGTGTTTTCCGCAAGGCATAGGATTGTGGAAAGTGTGACAAGGACATGGAAAATCTCAGAACGATCCGAGTTCGTTCTCTGCATCGCTCCAGCAAACCATGAGCTCAAGCGCATAGTTTTCCTTATCAAACCTGTCCTCCTAAGACACATGAGATTCCCAGGAATTCAACTGTGGTTACTATATTGTTTCAAGTTCCGGATACTCATATTTCTTTATTGCTTCGGGCAAGTTTGTATTCTTCCCGCGAGAAGCTATTAATCTCGATACAGTGTATGCCTCCATCTGTTTCTCATCGTACGGTCCAAGCATAAAATCAATCTCATCCGAGGTCAGACTATCGCTCAACCATGTTTTTTCATCTTCCCGTTTTAAGATTACAGGCATCCTTTTCCTCGTATTATGGATAACCTCCATCAAGGGATTTGCCTGTGTAGTTATTATGGAAAATGTCTTTTCGGGTATCCCTGTTTCCCTGTTTTCCCATGAATCCCAAATCCCTGCTAAGGCGAAGGAATCCTGGGTAACCAATCTAATGAAATACGGGTACTTCTTCCCTTCGAATTCCCTCCATTCGTAGAATCCATCGGCCATTACCAGGCAGCGTCTGTTTTCTATCGCATGTTTGAAGGAGGGTTTCTCATGAATAGTTTCGGACCTTGCGTTCAGGGTCTTAAATCTGATTTTGCCAGCCGTCTCATTATCTTTTACCCAATAGGGTATCAAGCCCCACCGGAAGAGTTGAATCAGATGAATATCCTCATTACTGATTATCGGCAAGTGAGGAGTAGAAAACCCGGATGCATGATATTTCGGTTCATAGGTACCCGGGCTCTCGAATTTCGCATCGAAGCGTTTCTCTAAAGATTCGGCATCCTTAATGATGGATACATTGTAGCACATATTAACCCCACCTTGATTATTGCAATGGCAAAGCAGAGAACGCAAGTTCTGAGAGGACGGAGCGCATCGAAAAGAGGCAGGACAGCGGCCGCCACGTCATAATGAACGGCAATACAGTTCACAAGGATCTGATGCCGAACGGGGTTTGATGAAGCAAGATGCCCCTCTTGCCGTCATTGTGGTGTAGATACTCCCCGAGGAGATCTCCCTGAAAAACCCAGAACGCAAAATCATATGAAGCCTGAGAAGCCATCTTTGGCTGATAGAGATCGACAGATGGTACTTCGGTTTGGATTAGCCTGAACCTTTTATCCTGCCTCCTCTATAAATCCGTAGTATCTCCCCATCCAGTATGGCAGCAGGAAGAAAGCCCCATCTTCTTCGCTCCTTCCACCGTTACCGCCGTCGAGTCGATACGGATTCCCATTCCACTTCATAAGGGGCCGCTCATCTACCGGAAGAACTTCCGCAGACTCGGCCTCACCGAACCTCCCGTGAGTTGTCCTGAGGCCAACATCACGCCTGTGGCTGTTTTTCATCGTCCACGTTACAAGGTCCATGGGGATCTCAACAAGGTTACGGATCGATTCCTCGACATCGCAGTCTTTGCCAGTCAATCCCCCATAGATAAAGTTGAAAAGTGATGAACGCTCCGGCCTTTCTATCTGCCAGCTTCTCTCGAAGCTTCTGAGGTATATATCCCGGAGCTCAGGGTCATCCTCGTACTTTAGCAGCGGATAATAGGAGAGAAAAGCGAGTTCATCATCTGAGTGATTTACATATTCGGGAGGATCAACAATCTTCTGGTACAAGGTATTCAGGTGGTAATGGTGTTTTTCTATGAGCTCAGTGTAAGTGTGCCAGAATTTCGCTTCGCCTGTTATGTGGTAGGCAGCTCTCAGGGCTGAGAGTATCTCGAGGGAGTTCAGACCTCTCTGCTCGGCCCAGCTATCGGAGTTCAAAAACTCGGGGCTCCACACTCCCCATCTTGTATGGACCCCTTCAGGTCC
Source organism: uncultured bacterium (assembly GCA_964611725.1). Classification (GTDB taxonomy): domain Bacteria; phylum Latescibacterota; class CAZTBA01; order CAZTBA01; family CAZTBA01; genus CAZTBA01. The sequence continues at coordinate 691 of CAZTBA010000556.1, read as the reverse complement.
CATGATGAATAACCCGTTGTCAACTATATGGTTCATTATCTTCCTGACGAGCCCTTTCACACGCTCTTTCTCACCTTCATCTGCCGCTAAGTCGAAATAGATCGAGTAAGTAAACAGATGACCATCTATCTCATCTGAACTGCAGTCCCCTTTCCACTCCCACTTCCCATCGGCCGAGGGGTACCACTTCACCCTCCTGCTTCCCCTGGCTTCAGGGTCTCCGGCAGGGACTATCGCTTTGGTCGGAAACCCGGGTATTGTGGTTGTGCTTTCAAGCTTCTCCATAGCGTGGAAGCCTTGCATGGCAAACTGTCTGGCTTCGTCCTCACCTGTGACGGCATATCTGAAAGACTCAGCGGCAACGTATATTCCGGTCCACAGTCCATCGTTGTCGCTGGGCCTCGGCACAGAGCTCGAGAGGTCGCCAGGCACCTCAAGTCTGGAGGCAGTAACATATCCGGAAAGCCTTATGTGTCTTTCCCTTACTCTCTTCTCGAACTCGCCTGCCTTCTCCTCAAGGGACATTTCCTTAGCATAGATCACACTGATGCCCTTCGGCGTACCGACCCACACGGTCTTTTCATCCTGTATGGCTACGGCCTGGGCTCTGTCATCTATAAGCCAGCGTCTCCCCGCAAGGTACTTCCATTTTCCCCCCTGGTATCTTACGGCACCCCAGCTTGTTCCGAAC
>CAZTBA010000555.1:0-2643 GCA_964611725.1 uncultured bacterium | reverse complement strand
TGGTACGCGAGCTGGGTTCAGAACGTCGTAAGACAGTTCGGTCCTTATCCGTCGCGGGCGTAGGATACTTGAGGAGAGCTGTCCCTAGTATGAGAAGACCGGGATGGACGAACCTCTGGTGCACCAGTTGTCCCGCCAGGGGCATTGCTGGGTAGCTATGTTCGGAAGGGATAACCGCTGAAAGCATATAAGCGGGAAGCCCACTCCAAGATTAGGTGTCCCGTGGGGTAACCCACCTAAAGGCTCCTTGTAGATTACAAGGTTGATAGGTCGCAGGTGTAAGCACAGTAATGTGTTCAGCCGAGCGATACTAATAAGCCGTGAGGCTTGACCGAATTAAATAAACTTTCTCCTACAGGTGGCTCTCGAAATTTTCCACCCCAAAGATCCATATTCAAGGTAAAAATTTGCTTTTTTCCGGTGGCCATAGCGGAGGGGAAACACCTCTTCCCATTCCGAACAGAGAAGTTAAGCCCTCCAGCGCCGATGGTACTACTTGGGAGACCTTGTGGGAGAGTAGGTCGCCGCCGGGATCTTTAAGTAAATCCCGCGCTGGGCACAGCCCAGTGCGGGATTTTTGCTTCCAGGCCGACCAAGGAGATGATATGAACCTCATACTCATTGCAGTCGATACACTGAGAGCTGACCACCTCGGCTGCTACGGGTACAGTGAAAATACAAGCCCGGAAATCGACGCGACCGCAAGGGGAGGCACCACTTTCATTAACTGCTTCAGCCAGGGAAACTGTACCCACCCGGGTTTCACCACGATCATCACAGGACTATACCCCATAAGCCACGACATAGTCTCGCACTGGACCATGGTAGACCTCGATGATGGGATTCCCACTCTTCCCGAAATCCTGAGGGAAAATGGCTACAGGACCGCCGCTGTGGATAACCTCTGCAACCGCTGGGCCAATACAGCCAGAATCTACCCGTGGTTCAAAAGGGGATACGAAGATTACCTCTACCCTGACGCCTCAGGAGCAACCAAGCCTGCATGTGATGTCACCGATTCTGCGATCGGGTGGTTGCATGAAAACAAAGGTTCACCCTTCTTCCTCTTCGTGCATTACTGGGACACACACGCCCCCTACAATCCACCCGAGGCGAACCGTAAGTTCTACCGGGAGGGCCCCTCCAGTTGTGATTCCAGAAAGAAACTCGAAGTTCTGAAGAAGGCACATGGCCTCGAATATGACACAACAGATATGGACTATATAGTCTCCCTCTACGACGGAGAGATAAACTATGTCAGCGGTCAGGTGGGAAGGCTGATTGAGAAAATCGAAGAGCTCGGGATAGCAGAGGAGACGTTCTTAGTTATAACATCCGACCATGGGGAGATCCTTAAGGAATACCGGAGGGTTCTCGGATATCCCTGGTGCTTCTGCCATATAGACCTCTACGACGAGTGTCTGCGTGTTCCACTCGTAGTTTCCGGCCCAGGGATTCCCAGAAACAGGAAGATCGCCCCCATAGTACAACACATCGATATAACTCCCACGATGCTTTCACTCCTCGATGTCAAAACCGGAACGGATTTCGATGGTGAAGATCTCACCCAACTTATTTCCGGAAAGGAAAAGGAGCAAGAAACAGTCGTCCATATAAGTGAGAACACCTATCAGAGAAAACGCGGAATACGCACCAGTTCCTGGAAATTCATGATAAACCTCTGGGATCGGCCGTCTTCGCCAAGGATGGAGCTATATAATGTCCTTCATGATCCGGGCGAGGAGATCAACCTGGTGGACAAGGAGAAAGATCTTGCAGAGGAGATGAAGTCCATTATGGAATCCTGGACTCGCGATATGCTCAAGCTCAGAAATAAAAAGGATGACCCCCTTATCACACAACCTGTAAGGAGGAACATTTCTCCAAGGAGTTTCTATCACAAAACTTAGGGGAAATGGCAGCATTGGAGCAGAGATCCGATGGCTCATATCAGGGAAATAAGGTGTAAGACTGCTCTGAACAAATCAAAAATAATGGGCTATTCGCTCAACCCTTATGTCGGATGCACTCACGGCTGCCTCTACTGCTACGCGAGGTTCATTACGAAGTTCACCGGTCACACCCAGCCCTGGGGGAGTTTCCTTGACGTCAAGATAAACGTGCTGGATGTCCTCTCCAGGGAGGCCTCGAGAAGAAAGCCCGAAAGGGTCTTCGTCTGCTCGGCGTGCGACGGGTGGCAGCCGGCTGAGAAGAGATACGAGCTTACGAGAAAGTGCATCGGGATCCTCTGCGAACGCAATTTCGCTGTGACAGTACTTACCAAGAGCAGTCTGGTAGTTCGTGACTACGATATACTTGGGAAGTACCCCAGCTCCGAGGTTGGCTTCACCATAACTACCTTGGACGGTGATCTCCAGAGTATCCTGGAGCCGCATGCTTCTCCCTCACTGGAGAGGATAGCATCGATGAAGGAAGCTGCTGACAGAGGGATAAAGACGTATGCTTTCGTGGGACCGCTCCTCCCCTTCCTATGTGATACCGAGGAAAACATCGATGAGATATTTAGAACGATATCCGGGATAAGAATTGAGAGGGTATATGTCGATAAGATGAATCTGAGATACGGTGGCTGGAAGTCGATCGCTTCCCTCATCAAGTCGCATTATCCCGGGCTCCTTGGCC
>CAZTBA010000554.1:0-2666 GCA_964611725.1 uncultured bacterium | reverse complement strand
CCCATGATCTCCTCAACCCACTCCTTTTTCGGGAGCCTTCTGGGGTTGGTTTGTGCTCCGATTATTGCCCAACCAATGCCGTCCAGCATCGCTTCCAGTTTACCATCTTTGGTCATACTACCGACAAGCGGCTCAAACGATACGAACCTAAGTCCGGCATCACACTCCTTGAGAATCTCGACACGGGAAAGGTCCTGCATCTGTGTGACAGTTACCCCTAACCAGGTCCAAGAGTGTATGACATGGCTGTAACGGATAGCTACGTCCGGACTTTTAGTAAGTATATAGAACCTATGTCGTGGCGTAGCTTGTATAGCCTCAAGCACATCCATTGTCCAGCTTACTGGCAGCCACTCCCCGAACAGTTCACCCATGGAGCAAACAAAGATCCCACAAGACTTTCGAGTTCTCTCCGGATTGCTTAATCTCTTCGGGTAGTATGTCGGCTCAAATCCTCTCGGGAAAGTCTTCGGAAAGCGTCTGGCAATCTTCTTAGCATAGCACTAAGGACATTCCCTCCTGCAGCCTGTGATGGGATTCCACGTGTACCCCCGAGAACCGTCGGGGTTACGGACCCACTCGATACTCGTGCGATTCATCACTCACCCCTTCTGTCTGCGCTGCGACAGACAGGTCAGTCTGCACACTTCTCAAGAGGATCTCAGAATATCATCGCATAGACGAAGATAACCACCGAGACTCCCTCCATCACCTGGGTCTTTCCGACCTGACTGCGCTGTGGTCGACAGGTTCGATCCTGCTCCCGGCAAGCATCTAAACCTCGGCATGACTACTGTAAGACCGCTTCTGTCCCTCACAAAACCATAGCTCCTAATGAACCCGAAGAGCTTCCAGGTGAGACGGACGTCGTTCAGGTTGTAGGCCAAGAGCTCGTCATATCTCCCTGCAGACCACAGATCAGGAGCCTTTGCTCCGTGACCGCTCTTGCAGAGACCGAGAGTTCCTTCAGCCAGTCCATCGAGAGAGAAGCTCCCATCGTGGATTGTCTTGTCGCCAAGTTTCTTCTCCGCAGCTTCAACCGAAGGAAGATGAAAGCAGGAGCGGACGTATTCCAGAAGTATGTCATAGTGTGGGATCCTGGGGATGTCTTTTCTCTCGTTTCCCCATATCACCCTATCATCGAACCTGATGCCATTGAAGCTCACGAGGAGATCCGCCTGACTGAGACAAAGTCTCAGATCCCTCATCTTGTCGCTTTCTATCACCGTACCGGCTTCTTCGACATTAATCAGATGAAACATATACCTGTCTACCTGAGAGTCATAGATCACACAACTCGAAAGCTTCATCGCTTCGGGATTGTCCCATCCTCCCTCAATCTTCTCAGGTGGATTCTGCACTTCAACGTCGTAGACTAAGGTCCTCATTATGCCTCCTCTCATCCGGATCCTTTGCTCCGTGTCCCGTCCTACAAAGACCGGGAGTTCCTTCAGCTAACTCATCGAGAAAAAAGCTCCCGCTGTGGATTGTTTTACCACCAAGCTTCTCCTCCACAGCCTCAATCGGGTGAAAATACCGCACGTGCGGTATTTTCCTTCTCAGGTGGATAATGAGACATCATCTTCTTGGCTGCGACTACTCCGGGAGCAGTCATCCCCTAAGTCGATCACCTCCTTTATGCCGGGACCTCTTGGGTCCTGGGTCTCCCACGAACTATCGTTTTAACCTTCTCCCAAATCTTAGTTTTTTCCTCTTCGCTGAACCCTTTCGTGTCCGCCCAATACTCGAACAGTTGATTCGACCAGATGACACTTTGTACATTTTGCTTCTTGAAATAGGCAACAAACGCCTCTGCCTGGTGCAGGATTTCCCTATCTGTTAACATCTGGATCTCCTTCCGTAAAACCTATAAACTTCCCCGTCTTTGGCCTAAATACCAGCTCAACCTTCCCAGTAGGGCCGTTGCGGTTCTTGGTCACTATCGCCTCGGTATAACCCGGCACGTCTGTGCCGTCTACCTTGTAGGGCGTATTATCCGCAAGCTCAGGGCGTATGAGTTGGATGCAGGTGTCGGCTGCCTGCTCTATTGTTCCTGAGCCTCTGAAGGCAAATAACGAAGCCTCTTGGCCATGCTTCCGCTTCTCTCCCCTGTTATACTGTGATACAGCGATCATCGGGACCTCACAGTCCCTTGCGACCTTGACTAAACCATTGAATATCCCGGTAATCTCCCGCTCTATGTTATCCCTCGCACCCTCCGGAATAAGTCTCTGCACATAATCCACGATGACAAGGTCGGGTTTCACTGTCTTAACAGTCACCCAAATATCTGGAATACTCAGCATTGGGCTGCAATCACAAAGGATTTGAAGGCCAGTATATTCCTCTATTGCCTTTATAGCTTTTGCTTTAAATTCAGGGTCTGTCCTGCGCCGGAAACATCTCATAAGTTCAAATGTCTCTAAGCCAGACATGACACTCAGTATCCTGCTACCCATAGCCCGCTCGCCCATCTCAGGTGAGAAGTAGAGAACACCAAAACCAGAAGAAGCCACCTTACAGGCTATATTTATACACAGATACGACTTGCCAACAGTAGTGTCGCCGCCAACTACATAGAGGAATGTTGGCTCGAAAGCACCTATTAGTCGGTTTAGGCCACTCCAGGGTGTAGTCTTGCATAAACTCGTGCCCCCCGGGGGCAT
>CAZTBA010000553.1:0-2676 GCA_964611725.1 uncultured bacterium | reverse complement strand
CATCTACACTCCCGGCTGAAGGGATTGAAGGGAAACTGGTGTACGTTGGGACAGGTAGATATCACGAGATGGATGGCAAGGAGATCGACGGAAACATCGCCCTTGTGGATTTCAACTGCGGAATGAACTGGATAAATCCCTTCAATCTGGGCGCAAGGGCCGTGATCTTCCTCGAACCACTTTCAACCCACAGACGTGAGGCCGAACAGAAGTTCCTTACAACCCCGGCCGATCTGCCGAGGTTCTGGGCCAGCTCGCCGGATATGGTTAGACTTAAGGAGGCTGCCGAACGCCGAGTGGAGGTGACGCTCAGCGCTTCGATGACCTGGGAGGTGAGGTACGGAAGGACAATAATCGCACTTGTCGAGGGAAGCGATCCCGAGCTGAAGAAGGAGATGGTTATACTCGAAGGATACTACGACTCCATATCTGTTGTTCCCGCGATTGCCCCGGGAGCGGAGGCGTCTTCCGGCGTCGCTGCATTTATGGAAGTTGCCCGGGAAATAGCCGAGTCGAAGCCGAGGAGGACAACACTCCTTGTGATGACTTCGGGTCATTTCGAAAACCTGCATGGTATAAGGGACTTTGCCGCCATACTGCGTAAATCGGAGAAACTTAGAAAGGAAAACACCGGGGACAGCAGTTTTTTCCACAAGATTTGGAAGAGGATTTTCAAAGGCAAGGAGCTTCAGATAGAGGGAAAAGAGGCCGAGCTTGTCAACACCCTTGCCAACTATGAGGCCGTCCTCGGCATCGGGATAGACATAACGGGAACTACCGACATGATGGGGATCTCCAGGGGTGGAGCGCCCTACAGGGCAAGGGGGATAGCACCGCCTATGGGAGGGAAGATCACGTCATATATAGAGGAATACGAGGCTACCTTCAGGGATGGCGAGAAGGTCATCGTGAACGGGCTTAAATGGACCGAAGAGAGATCGAGGATAGGTGGTACAATCGAGCCGATCCCGTTCGATGCAGCGGCGATAAATCTGACAGGTATCCTCGGAATTAACTTTTATACCATCAATGATGACAGGGCGTTATTCGACACACCACACGATATAGCAGCAAAAATGGATCGTGGTAACCTCCAGAGGAACGTGGAGTTTTCAAGCTATATAATTCCCAAGCTTATCGACGATCCTGAGATAAGGATGGAGAAGAGGAGAAAGGACAGCTTCGGTACACTCCGGGGAGAGGTTGTGAGTTTCGGTCCGAGGAGCTACATTCCTGATCAGCCGCTCGTTGGAGCCGTAGTCAGAGTAAGGCTCAGGAACAAGACGCTTTCTGCGGTACGTGGTGATTTCCTTGCTTTTGCAGACGAAAACGGAAAGTTTGAGATACCCGGGATAGAGGCGAAGCTGCTCTATATAGAGCCATTCCGCGTGGAAGCTTACCTTGCAGATAGCCTCACGGGGGATATTATCTACGCCCCCGACAGGGGTGTAAATGGGGAACAGAAATACCCCGCAGAGGTACTCATGGATGTGCTCGAGAAAGAAGTAACAATAGTCGATTTCAGGTGCTCTCCCCTCACCCTTTTCGAAATAGTGGACTCACGTTACCTTTTTACCCTTGATAACCTGTATATGGTCGAATCAGGGAAGGAAGCCGAGCCGACCGAGTTCGGATTCTGTCTCCCCCTTACGCCGAGAGAGGTAACCTTATTCGGATATCAGAACAACATACAATCCCTTGTCGAACCGTGCGGTGTGATATTCGCTAAGCCCAATACCAGGGTGAAGGTTGTGATGACAACGGGAGCCTATGGCCTGGGGCGCAGGATGATACTCCTCAACTCTGCCACTGAGAATCCCGAAGGATATGGGTTCGATGTCTCCGATTCCAAAGCAGTGCTTATGACCTCCTACAAGGCCGCAAATGATATGTATCTTGTAAACCACAAAAGGAACCAGAAGCTGAGGGAACACGGAGTGGAAAACTTCAGACTTTTAAATCTTGAGCGTAATTCTAAGGATATGCTCGAGAATGCGAGGGAACACCTTTCCAGAAAAAATTACAGCGGGTTTATAAACTCTGCGCGTATGGCCCTGGGATATTCATCCAGGGCGTATACGGACGTGCAGAGCACTACCACAGATACGGTAAACAGCATCCTGTTTTTCCTGGCAACCCTGATACCCTTCGCATACTTTGCGGAGCGGCTCCTTTTTGCCTTCCCGGATATCAGGAAACAGGTAGCCGGGTTCTTCGGAATATTCCTCCTGGTATTCATGGCCATAAGGTATGTACATCCGGCCTTTGAGCTCAGCCTATCGCCATTCATAATCCTGCTCGGGTTCATTATACTCACTCTGAGCATCGTAGTGATATTCATAGGTATATCCAAGCTCAATCAGCAGATAAAGATGGCGATATCTCGCACCATAGCCCTTCACAGAGCGGATGTCAGCAGGGCAGGAACCCTCCTCACAGCAATGACTCTCGGCATATCACATATGAGGAGACGTCCCGTAAGAACGGGCTTAACGTGTGCAACTATAGTGCTGCTTACCTTCTCCGTGTTATCGTTCACATCCATAAAATCCTACCTCAGATTCAATCGCGCCCCCATGGGGATCGACTCCGCTTACGACGGTGTAATGATAAGGATGCCGGATTGGGACACTATGGAAGTCTCCATCTATGAAATTTTCAAGGAAAGGTACGGGG
>CAZTBA010000552.1:0-2694 GCA_964611725.1 uncultured bacterium | reverse complement strand
CCCCTCACGGAAGAGGAGTTCATGTCCCTGTCTCCGGAGGCAAGAGAGGAGATTTCACGGAAACGTGAGGAACTGCAGGCTGAACTCAAGGCTACTGTTAGACAGGCAAGGAGCTTAGAAAAAAGCGCTGGTGAAGAAGTCCAGAAGCTGGATAGGGAAGTGGCCCTCTATGCCCTCGGTCAACTTATCGAGGATCTTAAGGAAAAATATGAAGATCTCCCGGAAGTTGCTTCCTATCTAAATGAGGTAAGGGATGATATACTGGAAAACCTGTCGCAATTCCAGTCGGAACCTAAGGCTCAATCGCCCTTACCCTTTCCCATGCCAGGAGCAGAGGAATTACCTTTCAGGAAATATGAGGTGAACGTACTGGTGGATAACTCTCCGCTCAAAGGTGCTCCGGTGATCATAGAGTTGAATCCCACCTATAATGATCTCTTCGGCCGTATGGAGAAGGAAGCCCAATTCGGTGCTCTGATCACTGATTTTACCATTATAAGGGAAGGTTCCCTCCACCGGGCAAATGGCGGGTATCTCGTTCTTCCCGTCGAGGAGCTGGTACGCAACCTCTTCTCCTGGGATAGCCTGAAGCGGGCTCTGAAGAACAAAGAGATCGCCATCGAGGAGGCGGGTGAGAGACTGGGCTTTATCACTACCAAAAGCCTGCGTCCGGAACCCATTCCGCTGGACGTGAAGGTGATTCTCATTGGGAAATCCATGCTCTATCACCTTCTCTATTCCTATGATGAAGACTTCAGAGAGCTCTTCAAGGTTAAGGCCGATTTTGACACACGTATGGACTGTACTAGGGATAGCATAGATAGCTATGTCTCCTTTGTCTGCACCGTATGTGAGGAGGAGAATCTGAAACATCTCGACAGCTCTGCTCTGGCGAAGATAGTGGAACATGGCGCCAGACTGGCTGAGGATCAGGAGAAACTTTCCACTCGCTTCGGGGAGATATCCGATGTCATAAGGGAGGCCAGCTACTATGCCACCCAGGAGGACTCGCCTTATGTGACCGGTGATCATGTGAAGAAGGCTATTGAGGAGAGGTTCTACCGATCGAGCCTTTCCCAGGAGAGGGTCAAGGAGATGATCGCGCGGGGATCTATCATGGTTGATGTCGAAGGGGGCAAGGTGGGTCAGGTAAACGGTCTCTCGGTTATCAGCCTGGGAGACATAAGCTTCGGGCGTCCGAGCAGAATTACAGCCAGCATCAGTCTGGGCAGGGAGGGCCTGATCGACATCGAAAGGGAAGCCAAACTTGGCGGTCCCATCCATACCAAAGGGGTAATGATACTCTCCGGATATCTGGCGGAGAAATATGCCCAGGACAAACCACTCAGCCTTTCAGCCCGCCTTGTCTTCGAACAGAGTTACTCCGGGATAGAAGGGGATAGTGCTTCCAGTACAGAGCTATACGCTATCCTCTCGGGCCTCTCCCGGTTGCCCATCAAACAGGGCATTGCCGTCACAGGCTCCGTCAATCAGAAAGGCGAAGTCCAGCCTATCGGAGGAGTGAATGAGAAAATAGAAGGATTCTTCGAGATCTGCAAGGCTAAAGGACTGACGGGGAACCAAGGGGTAATGATACCTGAAAGCAATGTCATTAATCTCATGCTCAAGGAAGAGGTTGTAGAAGCTGTCAAGGGTGGCAAATTCCATATATGGTCTGTTAAGACCATCGAAGAAGGGATCGAAGTTCTGACCGGTGCCAAAGCTGGACGGAGAAAGAAGGATGGAACCTTCACCAAAGGAAGCGTTAATTACTTGGTTGACAATCGTTTGAAGGATTTAGCTGAGATTATGAAGAAAGTCGGTAGTATGGAGGAAGAATAAGCTACGTGATACAGGGATAAGGTGATGACATCCCGTGAAAACCTCTTTACCGCCGATAGGGGATGTCACTATCGGCGAGGGCCGGGGGAAGCTTGGAAACCGAATTACGATCATTGCTGGTGTGGCGCCACTTGCCGAGGTGCACGCGGATCAGGAGGAGATGAAAGCCGGAGTTCGAAAGTTGTTTGGGGGTGCCGGATCGGGCGACCATTTTATCCTGAACCTGGCAGCTTACCCACACAAAAACATGGAAGAAACGAAGGCTGTTGTCGATGAGTGCAGGAAATATCAGAGAATGTCGATCTGATTTGTTTTTCCGAAAAGGAGATAGGCCATATGAGAATCCAGAGACAGGAGAGCCGGAGCAGTGAAGATTTTCGGATAGGGCGGTTGTTGGTCGAAATGGGATATATCGCGGAAGACCAGCTCAAACAAGCCCTTCAAGAACAAATGCATCGGGAAAGATTAGGGATTAGAAGCACGGTTGGCGAGATCTGTGTCGAGAATGATTGGTGCGAGATGCGGGATGTCGCCATTGTTATGAAGGAGCAGGAAGAGGAGATCTTTCGTCTGTCCTCCCTGGGTCAGATTCTGGTCTATCTCGGTTTCGTTCGTCCTGAGGAGCTGGATCGGGCTCTGGAAGCACATACGGATCTTTCGGCACCTATCGGTGAGACGCTGGTGGAACTCGGGATCTGCACCGAGGAGCAGGTCCGTATGGCGCTGGAATTACAGATTCTCCACCGCAATGGCGTGATCCGCAGAGCAGTTATTTCCAGGTACCAGCCATATAATATTATGGCACTTGTGGTGAACTATGAGATAGACGATGTCATCGCGGAACAGGAAGGG
>CAZTBA010000551.1:0-2706 GCA_964611725.1 uncultured bacterium | reverse complement strand
GTCCACGGCAGGGCAAGCCCCAAGAGAAGGTTTGAGTTCTCTTTCATCGGAAACGAACATTCACTCTTTTCACAACCACATGCTTTTTGCGCCCCACCACATCACTCCTGCTCCATCGAACGGCTGCCTAAGCTTCACACTATCGCGCTCTAAATGGTACCAGAAGAACTTGTATCCCTTACCCAAATATTAACACACTTTCCTCCGCAAATCAACGAAAACTTCTCTTTTCCCTGGCATTTCCTCTTCTCAAATCCTGCACCTATTGATGGACTTTTTCTGCCTATCCTATCATTTTGAGTCGAATGCCCATTTTTCAAACGAAGTGTAGGTGAAATTCGCGAAGCCGGGGCGCAAATCCCTCTCGTGACTGGCTTTTTCTAATTCCTACTGAAGCTCAACCAACAAGGACGGAAAAATACTTGACAATATAGTTCATAATCTTTATACTAAACTTGAATTTAGAAGAGATTCTAAGGAGAGATCTTAACGATGGTCAAATCCAGTATGGTTTTGACTGATCAGGGGGTGGTGGCCCTTACGGATTGGTTTAGATAAACCCTGCTTCTTAAAATCACAGGAAAAGCAGGGTTTTTTTGTCTTAAGCCATCTGTTATCTTATGTCTTTATTGCAAAGGTTGCAATTTCAAAATTGATCGTCAACGTAACGAAAAACTCAGGAATGGAACTTAGTTATCTCCAATGGATCATCCTATGCCATACGATACCACCAAGATAGCCGAGAAGATCGATTCTGCGAGGCTTTGCTATTACCGATTGGTTCTCATAGTGGGACTGCCCGGGAATAGGAAAACGACTGCTCTTATGGAGCTATCTCGGAAATTCGATTATCCTTACCTTAATGTAAACCTCCTGCTTAGCCAGAAGTTGCTTGAGGTTCCTTCACACATGAGACCTATCGAGGTGCAAGCCATGCTTGAGGAAATTGTCACTGAGACATCCTCAGAGGTTGTGCTCCTTGATAACATAGAGATCCTCTTCGATTCCGAGCTGAAGCAAAATCCACTCAGATCCCTCCAGAGCTTGAGCCGCAATAGAACTATTGTGGCTACATGGATGGGAAGGTACGAAAATAAAGAGTTAACTTACGCTGAACCTGGACATCCTGAGTATCGTCGCTACCAAGATGTAGATGTGATCATAGTATCCGACGCTTCCTAAATGAGGAGGATGTGAGCGAAATGAAATACGGTGATCTCGTTCAGTTCGAGCCTATAGAGACAGTGGTCCAACTCCGTGAGGCTGATATCAAGGACCGCGCAAGAAATCTGGTTCAGACATATGTTATTTCAGATCGCATGGCTGAACAGCTTACTGAGATCGTTATCCGACAACTCCAGTATGATAACCCTCAAGACAACAAGGGTGTTCTTATTGTTGGGAATTATGGTACTGGTAAATCACATTTGATGTCGGTCATCTCTGCTATAGCAGAACACGCCGATATGGCAGATTTGCTCCATAACCCGGCAGTGACATCTGGATGTGAATCTGTTGCCGGAAGATTTCTTGTTTTGAGAGTATCGCTCGATACAGAAATGCCCATGCGGGACTTTATCTTCTCCAAGTTGAATTACTTTTTGGAGACAGTTGGGGTTAATTTCCAGTTTCCCGAGTCCGGTAAGATTCTCGATTTTAAGGAAGAGTTTGTCAAAATGATGGGCTCCTTCGAAAAGGTGTACCCAGACAAAGGACTTTTCCTAGTCGTGGATGAGTTGTTGGATTACCTGCGTGAGCGCAAGGATCAGGAACTGATAAAGGATCTGAATTTTTTGAGAGTTATGGGTGAGGTGTGTGCCATAACTCGTTTCCGTTTAGTAGCAGGTCTCCAGGAAGCACTTTTCGATAATCCCAGGTTCCAGTTTGTAGCCAGTACCCTGAGACGTGTAAAGGACCGTTTCGAACAGGTACGAATCATCCGTGAGGATATAGCATATGTGGTTTCTGAACGATTGCTTAAGAAAGATAACAGGCAAAAGGTTCTCATCAGAGAGCATCTGGAGGAATTCTCGAAGCTCTATAGTGGTATGAACGAGAGAATGGAGGAGTTTGTCACGCTCTTTCCTGTTCATCCGGCTTATTTAGAAGTCTTCGAAGAGATGCACTTTGCTGAGAAACGAGAAATTCTGAAAAGCTTAAGCCAAGCGATGAGAAAAGTTCTCGACGAGTATGTCCCTGATGATGAGCCAGGATTGATGTCTTATGATTCATATTGGATGGATCTGAAAGATAATCCTTCTTTCAGGAGTGTTCCAGAGATCCGTGAAGTTATAGATAAAGAACAAGTTCTCGAAAACTTGATTGGGCGCTCTTTCACCAGACCCCAATACAAGCCCATGGCCCTTCGGATTATCCATGCTTTAGGTGTGAATCGTCTGACTACCGGGGACATTAGTAGTCCAATCGGTGTAACCGCTGAAGTACTTCGCGATGACCTATGCCTTTTTCAGAAGGGACTTCCGGAACAGGATTCGGAGTTCCTCAAAAGTCAGGTTGAAACGGTACTTCACGCTACAAGGGAAACCGTAAGCTTCCAGTACATCTCGTATAACGAGAACAATGGGCAGTACTATCTGGACATCACAAAAACTGTACCTTACGATGAGTTGATAGAAAAAAAAGGTGGTGCTCTTAGTCTTAATGAGCTGGACCGTTATTACTTCGAAGTTCTAAGCAGGGCTATGG
>CAZTBA010000550.1:0-2712 GCA_964611725.1 uncultured bacterium | reverse complement strand
TTACGTAAATTACGGATACTATGATTATGAAAACTACGATGCAGCTATGCCACCTTACGTGAAGGTGAGAAAAAACCATTACGATCTTCTGGGAAATTTTCTGATAAGGGGTTACTGGACCTATGGTTGGACCGAATCCAGAACACTCTTCCCCTTGATGGGGAGTGGCCTGGTAAAGTATGAAGGGACCAGATTGAAACACTACAATAGTACCTTCGGTGGTATCATGGTCATGAGCGATGCATACAGGGGGTGGTCGGGCAAATTGATAATAGCCCAGGAGATTAGAAGCAAGTTTACACCTCTGACCCTTGACCTAGCCGGTTTAAATGGCATCCGGGGGGATCTTATATCGGCTAACAATAAGTTTTCGGCTGTGGTATCAAGGATAGATACGCCACAGTGGAACGTGGGTGTGGATGACCCCACTTACGTAAAAGACGGTGTGTTCCTTATGGGGGGACATTATGAGAGGAAGATAGGTCTTCTCAACATAGGCGCTACCCTTGTCAACCAGCACATGTTCGATAGCATGGTCGAATCGAAGTATGGCTCTCTGAAGGGGGTTCTTCCGACCGGCAGATATGACGAACACTCCACACCCAGATATATCGTGTTGAAGCTTTCCGACGATTCTCCCGAGGATTCCGGGAAGGGAGCAGTAGTGCATGACATCGACATTTATATAAACGGTGTTCTGAGGGAAGATGTGCCAGTGGAGGCTGTCAGACAGAATGTGAAGAATCCGACGGCGATAGGATTGACGAGTATGGCGCCACAGACCAAGGGAGAGTTTATAAGGGATACCTATGCTGATATAGATCCTCGTGACAGGAATCTCTGGTATAGGGAGAATCCCCTTATGCCCTATTATGCCGATTACCTTTATTACACGAACCCTGATGGTTTTTCGGAAGACAATGTATTGAAGGTTCTCAAGGATAAGAGCAGGACTGAGATAGAATCTCTTCTGGAGCTTATGGATGCCGAGAGACCCCTTGAGGCTAACGGAGAGGATTACATAACCTACTATTTTGACATTTCAGGTATTGAGGATGTTCGGAGTGTGGAGTTTGATGCTCTGGTGTCGAACGATTACAGGCTGGAGCTTTCGGAGGTGCATAATTTGGGCGGAGGTGATAAGTATCAGACCAGATATGGCAGTTCGTTTTTCTACACTGTAGCCAGAGCGGAGGGGAACTATAAGGATATGTCAAATATGGGTAGGGTTTCCTTTAAGTTCGGAGTTCCTACCGGTATGAGCGTATATAGCCTTAATATGGACACGAATATAAGAGGATTCAAGGTGAATGCTGAGTATGCCATTAGCAGTGAGTATTATCAGTTTCCTGTTCCTTTTTCCCCTCTGAGAGGTTGGTCCGGCAAGCGCCACGAAGTTCTCGGGCAGGCTTATTATGTGAATTTGGTTAAGGATTTTGACAGGTTCGGATTCGGTGCGGAGCATTTCCGAATAGCTCCTGAATACAGCACTGAGTTCAGGGTGGGTCGGGAGTACTGGCCACTTGTGGAAGATAACGATGATGATGACAGGTTTCCGGACAGAACCCTGGGAGACCGGTGGTATGGAGATTACAGCTATCCCAAATATGATCTTGACGGAGTCTTTCCCGGTAAGGATATGGATAACGACGGTATACCCGATACGAATCGGAATAACAATACAATCCCTGACTATCTCGAGCCCTTTCTGACTTACTATGCTGAGCCTGATGATTATGTCTATGGGATCGACTTAAACAACAACGATGTTCCCGATGACAGAGAAGATGATAACGAATACGATTATCCTTATGACAAGGATCTTACGGGATATCATGTTTTCTGGAAGGGATTCGTCATCCGTGATCTGGAGATAGTGCTTGGTCGTTTGGATTCGAGACAGATAGCTGGTGGCAGGCTAAACAAGGTCAACTACGGCAGGATCAACTTCGAGAAGAGGTTGCCCGGTTTTGGTGAGATCTACATTAAGGATACCTTGAAGAAGGTTCAAGACAGTATAAAGGATAACGTATTCAGGTATGAGGAGATGTTTACCGAAGAAGCTATCAGGGAGATAGGAGCATTCTGGGTTCCTACGGAATCAGTATATCCGTCGACCAATGTGGAGGACAGGTTAAATTACATGGACAGCATCTCCAACAGATTTTTCATTGAGACAAGGCTGACCAAGATTCCTTCGCTGAAAGTGACGAACAGCGTGAAATATGAGGTAAACTGGCAGAGGGAGAGATTTTTCAGCAGTGGGGTTTATCAGGATAGTGACAGGATAAGGCTTCTGGCGATGACCAGCAAGGCTGATTACACCTGGAAGCTGGGTAAGCTGTGGATTAGTCCTCAGTTAAAGCTTATGTTTCTAAGGCGTGTGAGGAAGAGCCTCGAACTTCCGGTTGATTACGAAAGAATCCTCATTCCCATACTCAGGTTTGATTACTTCATAACCCCGAAGACATCCATAAGGGCAGGCATTCAGGGTTTCCCGGGTCTGGAGTATAGATATACCGATTTCATCGATGATATAAACAGTTTCAAAATGCGTACGACTATATTTTCGGTCTCCAATTTCTCGAAGTATTTCGGCTACAATATCGTCACTAACCTCGGTATCACATTTGAGAGAAAGGATTATGCTGATCCTCAGAAGGAATATGAGGATTACGATTATTCTAATGCTTTCCTGCGAGTTATCCTCGG
>CAZTBA010000549.1:0-2714 GCA_964611725.1 uncultured bacterium | reverse complement strand
GACTTGATACCTTCTTCCTTGCTCTATGTCAACCAAAATCTGCGGAAGTATAGTTTATAATATACTTTACAAAAATCAAAACTTTCTGGAAATTTTGGTCGATTCATAAATAGTGTGGTGGTTGAAATCTAAAGGTAAAGCCTATGGCCGTATCTTTATGATCTTCGTTAAAGGATTACCAGTGAGCTTTTTTGTCCTCATTAAGATCTAACCTGAATAATTCATGAAATCTGAGAAATCTGCGTAAATACTGGCTTTTCCGATCACTGCACCAAAACAAAGTTTTTTAGTCTAAATTGGTTAAGTGATTGATTTGCAATGAATTGTGGAAATTTTGTGCTGCTGTCGGCAGGGCGATAGTGCGTAAGCCTAAGGTTTTCCTCTTTGATGAGCCTCTTTCGAACCTCGATGCGAAGCTGAGAGTTCAGATGAGGGCTGAGATAATAAAACTTCATTCAAAGCTTGAAGCAACTATGATATATGTCACCCATGATCAAGTAGAGGCCATGACCATGGGTGACAGGATAGTCGTGATGAAGGATGGCCTGATACAGCAGATAGATACCCCTTTGAACCTCTACAACAGACCCGGGAACTTATTTGTCGCCAGTTTTATCGGAAGCCCGACTATGAACTTCATCGAAGGGACTATCTCATCCGGCCTCGATGGGGAACCGCTTTTTGACGACGGTTCCTTCAAGTTCGAAATTCCGGGAGAGCTTACTCCGTATCTCACGGAACACATAGATAAGGAGGTAGTTCTGGGTATCCGCCCGGAGGATATACTCGACGGAGGTTCCGGTGCTGCAGTGGGCAAAAATGCCAGGATAACGGCTACTGTGGAGGTCGTTGAACCTATAGGAAACGAGATCTTCGTCTACCTGAGCGCTGGGGAGTCCCAGCTTATATCCAGGATGGATACCAATTCGATACCTCACCTGGGACAGCATATGGAGGTTGCGATCAACCTCGAAAAGTCCCATTTCTTCGATAAGGATACGGGGAAGAGCCTTTTACAATAGTTCCTCAGCCGAAGTTGGCAGCATGGACTATCTCTTCGCCTACTGGCTCGGTCGCTACGAGGGATTCATTAGCGATGAGGAGGCAACCGCAGAATGGTGGAAATAGACTGATGCACATCCCGGCCATTTCGATGAAAAATATTGCAGAATAAGAGGGATTGGCTGAGCCTAAACTCATACAAACATTTCAGAAAGCCTCGTCGGGATATTCTAAGATAATTATCTTACGCATTAAGATAAATTTTAAACGAGTCCAAATTTTCCTTGACTTTCGCAGATATCCTAAAATATATTGTGGGTAGATATTTCGTATACGAAAGAACAAAAGAGTAGTGTGGTAGGGAGAACGATGGATTCACAGCATCATACGGATACCGCTCACGAGATCACAGACGTGATTAGACAGGCACAGAATGCGCTTCAGGCCCGTTTCCACGATCTGATCACTCCGCACAATCTGACTATACCTCAGTTCAACGTATTGCAGCATCTTCACTGGCATGATGATGAAGGAGGGCTTGGAATCTCTGTACTGAGTGAACATATCGGGTTGGCAAACAGTACGACATCGGGTATCATAGATCGTTTGGAGCGCGATGGGTGGGTGACACGTGTGAGGGGTGAGATGGATCAGCGCGAGGTCTGGGTTCAGATTAAGGATAAGGGGCGGAATCTATTCAAACGGATACCTGTGGACGTAGAGGAATTCTGGAAGACAACGATCGGTCGGCTGAGTGCAAAGGATCAGGTTGAGCTGGTAAACAGCCTGAGGAAACTAAAGCAGGTAATGGAGCAGCCGAAGGGACCCAGCAACGAGAAGATCCATGAGGGGCGGCGCAAGGGCCTGGAGGCGGAGGTAAGGTCAGGCACGCATCGAAATCTGGAGGAGATCCTCTCGGATACGCTACAGGAGATTGGGCTGCTGCTGGTACTTGCCCGAGAGACCGATGAGAAGGGGAATTTCGAGGGCACAGCATATTTGAGGCAGATAGCGACAGAGCAGACGGCACATGCCTTCCGTATGGCCAGGATATTGGGATATGTGGACAATGTGGGCGCAAGGTTGAGAGAGTTAATCGACACGAAGACAGTATCTACAGCAGTCAAAGAAAAGGCAATGGAAGTGGCACGGGAAGAAAGATTCGGGCAGATGGTAGCTTTCTTCGAGCATATGAGAGAGGAAGATCGCAAATATCAACGTATTCTGGAAAATGTGCTGTTTTTGTTGGAATCGAAGACATGAAGCGGAATATCTAAGACGGAGCACTTCCAGAATTGTTATACTGGAAGATATTTTTTTGCCATGTTATTTCGTATACTAATTAAATGTTCGGATTCGGAGGAGGGGGGACTTCTAACTCGTATCACAGGAAAGCATTTGCAGGATGACATCGGGAGGACGTTACTCAAAAGATTCTCTCTATAAAACTTAAGGAGGATTGATTATGTCCGCACGCATCCTTTTTCTAATTCTTATCTCTCTCTGTTTTGCACTCTGTTTTGCAGCTACACTGCAGGCAGGCGGTTACCGTGATCGTGACAGTTGGAAAAAGACTCTCCACGATAAAGCCACCTTTTTCGAGAAAAATACCGAGGAGCGACATAATATAGAAGGGACATACCCTTCCATAATAGTCCTGATTCCACCGAAGCACTATGCGGGATCTCAGGAAGGTGCCTGGGAACAGCTCA
>CAZTBA010000548.1:0-2750 GCA_964611725.1 uncultured bacterium | reverse complement strand
GTATATGGATATCAGGAACTTTTGCTGGTGGGACGATATGGTTGAATTCCTCGGGATAGAAACCTCCCAACTCCCGGAGCTTATGCGTTCCGCCGAGCCTGTGGGAGAACTGACAGACGAGGCATCCCGGGAGACCGGCCTCGCCCGCTCGACCCTGGTTGTCACGGGAACAATGGATCAGTCATCAGGGATGGTGGGAGCCGGAAACATCGTTCCCGGGATCGTCACCGAAACTACAGGATCGGCACTTGCCGTCTGCGCCACTGTCCCCGGTCCGGTGCTCGATCCCAAAAGGAGGGCCCCCTGCCACTGTCATGCCGTCCCTGAGGAATACTACCTTATGGCCTGGGGCAAGACAGCCGGGATGGCACTTAAGTGGTTCAAAGATACCTTCTGCGCTGAGGAGACAAAGCTTGCGGAAAGCCTGCGGAAAGACGTATACGAGATTCTGACGGATATGGCGGGTAAAGCAAACTCCGGGGCAGATGGTCTCGTAATGCTCCCCCACCTCGCTGGCGCGGCCTGTCCGGAGTTCGACAGCCGTGCGCGTGGGATATTCTTCGGGATCGGATTGGGACACAGGAAGAGCCATTTCATCAGGGCGATAATGGAGTCTATCGCATACATGCTGAGGAGGGATGTGGAGATCCTGGAAGAGCTCGGGGTGGAAGTCTCGGAGGTTCGATCGCGCGGAGGCGGCTCGAGGAGCGACCTGTGGTGCCAGATAAAGTCGGATGTGCTGAAGAGGCCGATCGTGACGCTGGAGGTATCGGAAGTCGCGTCGCTCGGCGCGGCGATCCTTGCAGGTCTGGGGGCCGGGGTCTACAGATCCTTTGAGGATGCGTGCGAGCGAGTCGTAAGGTTCAGGAAGCGCTTCGAGCCAGATTCCCGAAACTTCGATGTGTACGATAAGGGCTATGGCCTGTACAGAGAGCTTTATGAAAGGAATAGAGAGCTTTTCAGGTGAGTATTATTCATCGTCCTGGGTCCATAAAACCTTTCGTATCCTTGTTCACAGACTGGAAGTCTGTGACACATTATTTCAATAAGACGGCCTTCTTCACCTCTGTCAAATCCCCCGTTTCCATCTTTATAAAATAGAGACCACTTGCCATATCCTCCGCATCCCACTTCACCGACCAGTGCCCCGGTGCTACAACCTCATCCACCAGCACCTCGACCCTGCGTCCAAGCACATCGTAGATCGCAAGCTCTACGTGTGAGGTACTGGGAAGCTGATAGCGTATCTCGGTAACAGGGTTGAAAGGGTTTGGAAAGTTCTGATAAAGGGCATAGTCCGAGGGCAGGACCTTCGCTTCCGACGCCTCCACGGTGGTGATCGGCGATTCCTGGGCCACCAACTTCATATCGTCGATGTAAAACGTCTCATCCGCATTTCCTACGAAAAGGATGCGCTTCAAGACATTTGCGGGTACCAGCTCAGAAATTGGAATGGACGCCAGAGTCCAGGTGTCCGCCTTCACTTCGATCCCCAGATCACTCAATTTCCGGAGGCTGTTAAAGCTGATGCCGATCATAGGGTCCTGCCCGGAGCTATCTCCCCCGTTGATGTAGAACTGCAGGTGGGTATATCCAAAGAGATAGATCAGTGGAGCATCATAGAATGTGTAACTGACATTAGCGTTTTTCGCCAGCGATATAGCGTGGGAGAAGCTGCCGCTGTAGACGAACGCCGAGGAGCTTAAATCGGACCCGGCCTGCATGGTCTCGACCGTCCAGCCGTTGCCCGGCTCATCGTCATAGATACACAGATCCCCGGCGGGATATACTTCCAACGTGATTTCAAACAGGTTATACCAGCCACCACCCTCTGTAGTCTCCAGCGATACGGGGAGAGAGAACCGGCCGGTCTGGGGCGGTGTTACGGTTGCGCTGGCTGTGTATCGTCCTTCCCCTTCATGTAGCAGGGGAATAGCTGAAGTATCGCCAATGGAAGCGAGATCCACCTTCACCCGCGGGAAGATCCCGGTATCCCCCATCGGCCCGGACAGGACCACCTCAATCGCCACAGGGCTGGGCTGGCCGAGCCTGGCAGTGAGCGTTGTTGTGGCAGATACAACTTCAGGGATGTCGAACAATGGCAGGCTGTCAAATGACAGCGCACCGATCCCCCGCGCGTTTCTCAACCATGGTCCCTGGTATATAGCGCTTCCGTCGTTGTAGTAGATATTGGGCAGGTAGGTGATTTGACTTGCCTTACTGGAACCGGGCAGGCGGAGGATCACCGTATTTCCATCCTCGGCGACATACCCCGAGTCCACCACACCGTACGCGTCGTCCAAGTAGAAATAATCCTTCATAGAGGCACCGAGCGTGTCGGCAGGCCATATTACGGGCTGATCGAACTCCAGAGCTATTTCATCCAGTGCATCCGTGGTGAAATAGACGTCCTGTATGTTCGGGGGCGTAATATTCAACGTGTCCGCGGAACCGTAGAAATCACGCCCCAACAGCCCGAATATCCGCTCCGCCATCTCGTTATAGCCTTCATAATTATAGTGACATCCATCGTGCCCGATGAGTCCCATTGTTGACATAATTTCGACATCGGGATAGGTCTCAGGGAACCTTCGCTGCACCTCCCTCAACTGGCTCTGATACCCGCCGCCACAACCCTGGTGAATTTGAAATACGTACACCTTTTCCACATTCGGATAATCTTCCTTCCAGGCGTTGTAGAGCGTATCAAAGCGGCTGGCATAGAGGCGCCATGATGCATCGGTATTCGA
>CAZTBA010000547.1:0-2770 GCA_964611725.1 uncultured bacterium | reverse complement strand
TGGGGGTGAGGGGCCGGGGGTGCGGTTCTGGGAAAAAACAACAAAAGCTTCGTAAAAACTACCTGAAGGTATTGCTGAATCATCTGGGCGAAAAGGTTCTCCTGCAGCACAGCAAATGTGACCCGAAATCGTCTTTTTCAATGCCCATAGCTCGTGAACCTGCACCAAATAGAGTTGCCAATCAGGGCTGTAATGCTTATTTTCCATTTAGCTACAAAATGGCGTGCAGCTCTCGAAAAAACGCTTACCGACATAGCGAATGCGGCCAGAAAAGGAACTCCGGAACGGACCATGCTGACGAGGAATATAAACTGGCCGGCGGTCGTATTCTAGCCCTGCAGAAGACCCGGGTTTGACTACCAGATCAGTTCTGAAAGGGCTTGCGAAATCGCTTTTACCGCGCGAAGTCAAACGGGCTTACCAGAAGCCCGTATTTAGATAATGCGATCGCTTGAAAATGATTTTTGAACAGGAGGCCGTATGAACGAATACTTTGTGGCCTATGAGCCGGACCTCAGATACTATCCGAACTACTCCTTTGAGATCGGGGACATCGATGGAGACGGTAAGGTGGAGATGGTTTCACTCAACCAAAACGGAAACCGGCTCAGAGCTGTGAAGATAAATGGTGAAGTTCTGTTCGAAAAAAGGGTTAGAAACCATGGGAACTGGGGCACTCCGCTTATCTGCGTTACGGATATAGACGGAGATGGACGCGATGAGGTGATCGTTCCGAGCTTCGGGCGCTTTTTCGAATCGAGGATCGCAGCATTCAATGCCGAAGGTGTCGAGATTGGAGAGTATTCCTTCGGCATTTATAGAAAGGACGATTTCGGGATCGGCGTTCCACTTCTTGCTCCGATGCGGTTTCGGCAGGATGGACGACCTGGCATCGTTGCCGCAGTTGCAGGCGGCTATGTGGTAGCTCTCGACAACGAGCTGCGGGAGATCTGGAGGGCCGAGGGATTTCGCAATGATTTCGGACACGAGTTCTACGTTTCGGATGTAGATGGCGATGGCCTGGATGAAGTTGCATTCTGCACCCTTGATCATATCAACGGAGGCCGTGGAAACATAGGCGAAGGCGAGCTCGTAATGCTCGATGATGACGGGACGACTCTCCTGCGTCGCAACACCAGAGATTATCACCGGGACACTCATTTTGATGATATAGCGATGGCGGATTTCCGGGGCTTGGGCAGAAACGAGATACTCTTGGAGAAGGGAATCCTGATAGATCGAAATGGGGATATCGTATGGGATGTATCCGACCAGCTCGATCACGGGCAGTGGATCGCCCATACGGCTGATCCCGATGGCAAGGGGAGGCTGATCTTCATATCAGAGCTATGGGGATCCGAAGGGAAGAGCTCCCTCTTTTCGGGCGACGGCAGGAAGCTTTTAGAGATTAGGGATCTGCCGCGATCGAAGCTCGATCCGGAGAAATTCCCCGGCTGGCGTGTTCTTCCAACACGTTGCCATATCGTACAGTGGACATCGGAATCGGAGCCGGAGATATTCTTGGCTGAGCAGACGTGCAGTACGACCACACACGATTGCTTCTCAACCGCGCACTTTGAACTCAAAGCCTTCTTCCTCGATCTTAAGGGAAATCTCGTCGGGGTACTACCGTTTCAGGATGCTCAGATCGAGGGGTACTGGTATAACGGCGAGGTCCGGTCCAGGGTAGCGGATGTGGACGGCGATGGTCAACAGGAGGTCGTTTTCACCAAGCAGGATGGACACGTCATGGTGATAAAGAAACGCATATGAGACTGAAGAAATCACCTCACAGTTCCGCGTTACGTTCACTATGGACTGTGAGAGGATCGCCGCTTAATTGCCATCGGGCGGCTGCAGACATGGGAGTTTGGCAGGAGGGCAACCCGGAGGCTCGAGGCCCCTCTGGCACTCGAAGCACCTTCGCACAGAAGCATCATCCGGCAGGAGCTGTTGGCTGATGTCACGGTGAAAAGTGGCATGAAGCTGGCACTTCAGCCCATGCAGGCAGACGAAACAGAGATCTCACCCAGGCGAACGGAGAAGAGCCGGAGGATCTCATAACCAATTCGCGAGGTATGTTTTCCTCACTTAAGAGGCGCTATGGCTGATAATAAGAGAAGCAATATCGTTTTCATTCATACCGACAGTATGGACGGTCGGCTGATGGGATGCATGGGGCATCCGGCAATGAGATCGGCAACGCCCAATCTGGATGGTTTGGCGGCACAAGGTGTGCTTTTCCGGAATGCCTACACCAATAATCCGATCTGCTGTCCTTCCCGGGCCAGCATGTGGAGCGGGCGGTACACCCACCATTGTGAGGGCTGGAATAACTACAAGGGATTGTCCGAATCCGATCCCGTTTTCCTCGACCATCTGGTCAATTCCGGATACAGGGCAAAAGTGGTCGGGAAGACGGATTATCTCTCAGGACATCACACCATCCGCGCCCGCGTTTCCCCCTGGCTGCGTTCGGCCAACATCCCACGCCCAAACTATCGAATGGGGCCGCCGGTAGTTTCGGACGAGAGCAGGGAGCGGGTTCATGAACGCGATTGGGTCGATGTTGATGCGGCCATTCAGTGGCTGCAAGACATGGGACGGGAGGGGAAAGATCCCTTCTTTCTCTATGTCGGAATCAGATCCCCACATCCGGAATTTGCCACATCAAGGTACTAACTCGAACAGATCGAAGAGGCCAAGTTCCAAATTGCCGCAGTGGATGAGAGCACTCATCCGACACTGGTCTATCAGCGCAGGAACAAAA
>CAZTBA010000546.1:0-2784 GCA_964611725.1 uncultured bacterium | reverse complement strand
GTATATGTCGATGTAGTGATCCCGCAATGTATGAAAACCTATCTCACCGATCTCCCTTACGATCACCGTATCTACCTCCTCCTCCTGTATGAAACGGTTGACCACGGCGAGGCCGGCACGGACCTTTTTCCCTCTGAAAGTATTTTTCCTCATATTGAAGTTTACTATACTTCCCTCCGAAAGCTCCAGGAAGGCAAAGAAATCGGCGCGCCCGAAATGGGAGCTTACCTTTGAAAGCAGCTCTTCGTTGGATTCCACCGGTATCATCAATTTTCGGTCCGAAGGTACAAACGGCTCGATATGGACGGTAAGGGATTCGACCTGTGGGAGATGTGATCTCACCTCACGGACAACCCTGTGAGATATCTCGTGACCCCTGTTCACATCAAGCGATCTTTCCACTTCTATTCCCACTTCAGCAAATATGAAAGGTCCAGCCCTCCTTATTCTTACGTCTCCGGTGTTGCGTGTACCTGATACATTGGATATAATCTCTCTGATCTCCTCTTCCATATGTGGGTCCAGGGATGCATCCATCAGTCCATATATGGAGATCCTGCCGTTCTTAAGCCCTATCCAGATCACAAGGGATGCGATCGTCACCGTCACCGCACCTTCAACGTAGGGAATGTGGAGATGGCTCGAAAGTATCGCCACGAAAACTATCAGAGATGAGACCACATCGAGCTGAGACTCCTCTGAGTTTGCAATCAGACTCTGGGAGTTTATCGCCCTTCCGACCCTTTTCTCCCAGATGGCTATTAGAAGCGCGGCTGCCGATGAAACAAGAGAAACTCCCATCGCCACAAAAGGTATGTTTATGTCGGATGTATAACCGATCTTATGAATTCCCTCGATCAGAAGCTCAAAGCCCGCATAGAGTATGAATCCCGATATCAGGAGTGTCGCAAGGGTCTCCGCTTTGTAGAAGCCATACGGGAAGGTCTCGGTAGGCTTTCTCTCCGCAAGCCTGAGCCCGAGCCAGGATGCGAATATGGCAATGACATCGGAACCACTGTGGATCGCATCAGCGATCAGTGCGGCAGACCCCGAAAGGTAACCTACTATGGCTTTTAAAGCTGTGAGGGACAAGGTTGCAAAAGTCGCTATTGCTGCGACCTTCTTCCCTTTCTTTAGTCCTTCCATAAGTTGTTAAAGTACACCCCCTCAGTGATCACATATGTTTTCGCCGGTGACCAGGTTCCCGTTCAGATAATCCCTGACTATTGTCTCCGGGCCTTCACATGGAGCACCGATAATTATATCTATTCCGAACTCTCTAAAAAGGCCCTGCGCCCTCCGCCCCATGCCGCCGACTATTACAGAATCAACTCCCATCTCTCCGAGCCAACCTGGCAGTAACCCTGGTTGATGGGGTGGGGCCGAGACAAATTCCGTCCCCTTTATCTCCTTGCTGTTATCCTCGACCTCAATTATCGCAAATCCCTCGCAATGTCCGAAGTGCATCGAGAGTTTCCCCTGCACCACAGGTATCGCAAATTTCATCAGTCCTCCTTTATATTCTCTGCCATCTTTTCGTCCACTATCTCCACAATTCTCTCAAAAGCTTTGGCCGCTTCCGATTGGGAGAAAGAGTGTATGTAAGGACGTCCCTCATCCGAAGCCTTGACTATCCCAGGATCGAAGGGAACCTCGCCAAGGAATGGAACCTCCACGAGAGCGGCCATTTTTCTACCCCCTCCGGATTTGAAAAGGTCGGTCCTTTCGCCGCAGTGTGGGCAGATAAACCAGCTCATATTCTCGATTACACCTATCACTGGGACTTTAAGGAGCCGACAGAACTTGATCGACCTTCTCACATCCGAAAGCGCCAGATCCTGCGGAGTAGTGATTATTATAGCTCCGTCGAGCCCTTCGATGAGCTGACACACGCTCAGCGGCTCATCTCCGGTACCCGGGGGTGAATCGACGATGAGATAATCGAGATCTCCCCATTCGACATCCTTGAGAAACTGCTTTATTACTATCATCTTCATGGGACCGCGCCAGACAACCGCCTCGTCCTCTGACGGGACGAGAAAACCTATCGACATGACCCTGAGCCCATTTTCGACCTCGAGAGGATATATGGTGCTGCCTTGAGCTCTAAGGCCTTGCGTCCCGACGCCGAGCATTTTCGGCACATTGGGCCCATGGATATCCACGTCAAGAAGACCTACCGATTTCCCTTTGAGGGCAAGCGAGACAGCCAAATTTACAGCTACAGTGCTCTTGCCGACACCACCTTTTCCGCTCATCACGATAAGTTTATGCCTTATTCTGGACATCTTTTCCGTAATCTCCTGAAGCTCGGCAAGCTGCTCAGGCGTTTCGCCGGCCCCTTGCTTTTTCTCGGGAGAATCGGAGCGTTTACTTTCCATGTTACCTTTGCCAACCATACCCAAAACTCCGTTACAGTTTAAATGTCACAATCACCGCTATAGGTTGCCTCGGCTGCGGTACGACCTCCGTGCGAGAAACATAGGGCCGGGCGACCGGTAAAACGATGATTCAAATTTCCCGGCCGCCCTTTGAAGATACTGAAAGACAGATTATGACCTTATCATCGTCGCCCCGCACTTAGGGCAGCGCATCTGATAGCAGGGGACACCTCTCTGATGCTCAACCTTAGCACCACAGCTTGGGCATGCGCAATAGCCACTGGGGCCAGCGCCGGGCCTGTTGCCTCCCATCCTGCCCATTCCCTGCCCACGACCCATACCTGCACCTCTCCCAGTCCCGGGACCCTGTCCCGTCGGTCCGGTTCCATCTCCTCGTGGCATA
>CAZTBA010000545.1:0-2792 GCA_964611725.1 uncultured bacterium | reverse complement strand
CGACGAAGGCGTGCGGCACCTATCCTGACATCGTCGCTCTTGTCGGCATCCTGCGTGTAGTAATAATCGTCGCGTTTGGGTCCGTTCTCGTACCACACCGTCAGCAGGTCGCCGTTCGGACATTTCACTATACATGAGGCATGTACATGCCCGTGGCTTGATTTCTCGGGATCGAATATGAAATCTGCTTCGAACATACTGCCTCCTGAGGATAAACGTACCGTACCGAACAGAGCTATAGCGATGCCAAACAGGAACAATATTCCGTTCTTATAGTGATGCCACATTTTTGCAACCTTTCTCCGTCACAATCATTGTTTGTCTATGAAAGCCGTACCTCTACCACCGCATATATCTCTAAATGCGGAACGCTGGTAACTACAAATTCCCCTTCTATCTTCCATGAAAGCTCTTCAGCCTCCTTACCTGGCACGAACACCCTGACACTTTTCACCTCTTTTCCCTCGGGAAAAGGTATAGTCAGCTCAATATTCTCCGCAGGCACGATCGGCAGCGTCTTGCCCGCATCATCCCTTTGGAGGTTGTAGTTAAGTATATGGATGATAAACTGTCCAGTATCTCTGGTGCTATCTACAAAGGCCCTGATGCGGACACATTGCGGCGCATCCGGAGCCAGTGATGCAGCTCTACCACAGGCCCGATCTATAAGTTGCACCAGCCGCCCGGGAGGTTGCAATCCCATGGAGAGCCCCTGTTCCTCAGCCTCTTTGAGATGGGCAATAAGCTTCTCAAAGTTATTGCACTCTCGCTCGGCCAGGTCGAAGAAGTAAAGATCCTTCTCCGGCATCAGTTCGCCTATAGCAGCAGACCAAACCGCATTTAGATCCCCGGAAAATATGGGCGATCTGGCGCCCTTCCCGTTGGGGAAAAGCCCCGCCCACGGAGATACTTCAGGCATCTCGCTGCCGGGTGACAATGAGTCGAAGATAATGAGCTGTCCCCCTGACATTGAATAATCCCGGAGGACCTTGAGCTGCTCAGGGCTAACGTCCCCGATACACGGCACGATCACAACCCTGTAATCGGACAGGTAGTCTTCCCTGATATTTTTCAGAAGCATGAGGTCGGACGTGATATGGTGGTCGGACAGGTGTTCGATAAGCTGGCGTATCTGCCTGAGATTGGAGGTGTTGTCATAGAAGATCTCGTCCGAATGATAGATCAGCAGGACATCTGAAAATGGCAATTTACCCTCGAACAGATTCCTGTTGGATTCCCAGAACCGGTCGAACTCACGGCGCACTTCCGGGCACACATACCCCCCCTGTATCATACAGCCGTCGCCCGCGCTGGCCTCAGCCATAGACAATGCTATTGAATCCGGGTTCCGGGCTCCACCTGAAAGCAGGGCAGCCCTCTGCCCCGAAGCCCGACAGAGCTTATAGGTGAGGGCACTATCCACAATGAGTTCGCCGATCATACCAGAATGCTGGGTCTCCTCTATCAATGTGCAGTAGCTCTCTGGGGACCACCGTGTGACATCCTGACCGCCGTTAACCCGCCAGATTGCGCCACGATGAGAGAAAGGTCCGATATTGGCGATGAAAAAGAAGTCAGGATTTATCTCACGGGCTGCTGAAAGGCAGAACAGGTGGAAATCCGTTGAACATTCG
The DNA here is from genome assembly GCA_964611725.1 of uncultured bacterium. Classification (GTDB taxonomy): domain Bacteria; phylum Latescibacterota; class CAZTBA01; order CAZTBA01; family CAZTBA01; genus CAZTBA01. The sequence continues at coordinate 1,158 of CAZTBA010000545.1, read as the reverse complement.
GAGAGAAAACCCTGAGTTTCCGCCCAGAGTGCCTGATACTGTTTTTTCCACTCCTCGCTAAGTTCGAAAGGTACGCTGTAAGGACGGAGGGGCCGTTCCGCCATAAAGATTTTCCCTCGATCCAAGATACCGAACCTGTTCTTGAGCTCGTCCGCCGTATAGCTGGAGAGTATCCGTTTGCGGAATTTTTCCTGACAATACTCACAGTAACACTTATGGTCGTTCACATCGAGGAACACTCCGTCGTAGCCGCATGTGGCAATCCACTGGATCACGGCCCGGACCGTCTGGCGCCAGTAGGGATTGTTCGCACAGGGCCAGTAAGAGTAAAATGCCCTGTAGGGGTCGGTGTATGAACGTTCATAGATCCCCAAAGTCCGGGTGAAATAGCCGACCTCGCCCGAGGTCTCCCTCGCCTGGGTCATCCAGTCTACGGGTTCCGGGGAGGGTTTGGGACCGAAGCCGTAGTCCGAAAACTCATCCCAGTGATCGTAAAAGCTCCAGAATCCCGTGCGCTCAAGGTGGTTTCCAAAGAGGCGACTGTTACACACATAAACAATCGCCTTTCCCACACCGAGCTCATGCAGGCGCCTGACATGCTCCTTAACCTTGGCGATCTGCTCATCCGCTTTCTCCGGGGGGATATATATTGAATACCGGTCCACAACACCCCGCACATCCTGGAGTTCCCCCTGTCCACATAGAAGTCCCAGATCAGCGCTGAAGGGCACGTCCTGCCCTAAGTGCATGAGCCCGGGTGGCGCCTCAGCCAACACCCGGTAATACTCTTCGTTGCCCATATGCCCTTTCGAATAATCGATCAGATAGGAAAATGGAAGCCAGGTTTTCATCTTACAGCTATCGGATTTCTTTGACATCTCGGTACCCTCCAGACTGGGAAATTAAAGGAGTGTGAGGTTTTAGGCTCGCGCGAGCGACCCTGAATGATAGTCAAGAAAACTATCAGGTAACACCTTGGGCAGCAGTCATCATAGTATCCTGCAGAACTCTTGTAGGGGCAGGGCATGCCCTGCCCTGTAACAACGCTTTCAAATCTTCAACAACAAAAATGGGTGGACTCCGAAAATACGAAGTCCACCCAGAAAAGGCAACCCTTATTTTGCAGCAAACTTTACTTCAGAAGGGTCATCTTCTTAG
>CAZTBA010000544.1:0-2803 GCA_964611725.1 uncultured bacterium | reverse complement strand
CTTGCACACGACCGAGTACACTTCGAAACACTTTGAAAGGATGTCTGCAAACTTACGCGCTTCATCAGCCAGTCCGATGCAGAAGGCAACACCTATCTTCCTATAGCCCATCTTTCTCGAGAAAGTTATCAGCTCCTCGAATCTCGTGAGCTTCATATATCCTTCCTTCTCCACCTCCGCCGCGACCTTGGCCAGTCTACTATCCTCAGGATTATTCCTATAAATTGTCAGGCTCTCGCTGCTGATCCTTTCCAGACCGGCTGTGATCTCCGAACAGTCTTTCCCATCCACACATCTTTTCCTATAACAGTGGGCGCAATCACCCATCGCTGAACCCTTGTCCAATTCACCTTCCTTTCAACTATAGTAAGGCCTGTAAATGTGTAATTCCAGGGGCTATCTTCTACCTCCGCGAGATCCCCTGCGACCACCTCCGCCACGGCCCCCGAGCCATCTCGACACGAAGAATTTCCCAAGCCCCAGAGCTGCAGATCCAATGGCTGTACCCGCCGGTGTTCCCTGTGTTACCCAGTGCCTGCTCCCAGTTTCTTCCGAAACCTCAATTTCCCGCCCGACCTTTATCGCGCCTTTTTGACAGGCGTTTGCACAAGCTCCGCAGGAGCTACAGAATTTCGGATTTATAAGAGACTTCCCATCAACAAGCGCTATTGCACCTTCGACAGGACACGCCTTAAGACAGGCGCCGCAACCTGTACAGAGATCCCTGTCTACCCAGAACATTCCCTTATTCACCTCCATTTTCTCCAATAACTTCGGCCAAATACCGGCAATACCGAAGACCTCATCTGAAACTGCCTCTGCGCCTATGCGAGAGTTCCGTATGAACTGACAATCCAAAGATTCCGTGAAGTTCTTTGGCTCTCCCGAACCTCCTATCGGTTTCGGAACCTGGGTCATTGCCAAGCACAGGAACAGTTATCTTCAATTTAATTGCCTTTCTACCCTCTTCCAGAGCCTTTCGATCTCCTCGGTAAGCCGACCATCGCGGTATTCCACAACCGGTTTTCCCTCGACCATGGCTTCCGTAACGGAAACATCGAACGGGATCTTGCTTACAAGCTCGATACCACGGGCATCACAGATTCTTCCTATCAGTTCCGTGTTGGACATACTCAGGTCATATTTGTTTACCACCACCAAGGTCTGTATGCCGAAATGCTGGGTCAGATCCGCCGCTCTTTCGAGGTCATGTATCCCCGATAGGGTCGGCTCGGTCACTATGACCGCAAGATCGGCGCCCGTCAGGGATGATATGACCGGACATCCTATGCCCGGCGGACCGTCTATAATCACCAGACCGTACCCTCGGCTCTCAGCCAGATCCTTGGCGTTTTTCCTGACCAAGGCCACAAGTTTCCCGGAGTTCTCTTCGGCTATCCCGAGCTTCGCATGGACCATAGGCCCGTATCTTGTCTCTGACATGAAAAGCTTCCCTGAGATGTTCTCTATCATCGAGATCGCATCCACAGAACACATACGGCTGCAGAGGACACACCCCTCGCATTCTATCGGATCAACCGTGAACCTCAAATTTCCATCTCCTCGATCGTCTTTCGATATCGCATCAAATCGACAGACATCCAAACATTTTCCGCAGCCAGTGCATTTCTCATCGTCTATAAGCGCTTTATCCATCCCCATGAAATTGCTCGAACTTTTCACATCCGGGTTTAAAAGGAGATGGAGATCCGCAGCGTCCACATCGCAATCGGCCATAACTTTGTTCTCTGCAAGCGCGGCGAAGGATGCGACGAGGCTTGTCTTACCAGTACCCCCCTTTCCACTTATCACCGTTACCTGTTTCATTTACACCTCTGCCAGTTTAGTTTCCTTTTCTATATTCAGTAGGAGCTTTGAAAAAGTCTCTTCGTATTCCGGAAGTGCCTCTACGATGGGAAGCCCTGCAGAGTATACCTCTGCTATCTTTCTGTCCATGGGCAACCGCATCAAGACCGGGATATTTTCCTCACGGCAATAAAGTTCGACCTTATCGTCACCAACATCCGCCCTGTTTACAACCACCCCAAATGGAATGTCGAGCTTCCTCAGAACTTCCACTGCAATCACGAGATCGTTGAGCCCAAAAGGAGTCGGCTCGGTCACCAGTATAGAGTAATCGCTGTCCTTTACAGCCTCTATCACAGGACAGGATGTCCCGGGAGGAGCATCTATTATGGCAAGCTTCGAATTATGGATTTTCCGTTTCACCGCCCTTATGAGCGGCGTAGCCATCGCCTCACCGACGTTGAGAACCCCGTCCACAAAGTTGATATTCCCCGAGCTGCCAGACCGGGCGATCCCTATCTCTCTTTCGACCTCTGTTATCGCGTCCTCCGGACAGAAAAGGGCGCAGGCCCCGCAACCGTGGCAGAGCTCCCGAAACACGAGCACGCTCTCTCCAAGGACAGCTATAGCGTTGAAGGCGCAGACTTTCTGACATTTCCCGCACCCGTTGCACTTTTCCTCATCGACTTCAGGTACGATGGCCCCCACCGTTTCCTGGAGTGTGATATCGGGCTTCAGAAAGATATGGGAATTTGGTTCCTCGACATCACAATCGAGAAGCTGGACGTCCCCACGCCTTGAAGCTGATATGGCCAGGCTCACGGCAATCGTTGTTTTACCTGTTCCACCTTTACCACTCGCTACCGAAATTATCATGAATTCTCCTTCACCCTGCAAATCCGCCCTGTTCGGCGGATATGCCTTCTTCTGAACCGTGAGTCGGCCCCTCGAGCCTTGTGAGACTGCCCGATACGAGCTTTTCCACAACCTCCTTAAC
>CAZTBA010000543.1:0-2819 GCA_964611725.1 uncultured bacterium | reverse complement strand
ACGGAGGAGGTGACAAGAAAAGGCTCGATCCCCATATCAATGAGCCGCGTTACTGCGCTCGCCGAATCGTTTGTATGAAGGGTGGAAAACACCAGGTGACCAGTCAGGGCAGCTTGAATGGCAATCTCTGCGGTTTCCAGATCCCTTATCTCGCCGACCATTATAATATTGGGGTCCTGTCTAAGAAAAGCCCTGAGTGCTGAGGCGAACGTGAGACCTATTTCCGACTTGACCAGGACCTGGTTGATCCCGGGGAGGGTGTACTCCACAGGGTCCTCAACTGTCATTATGTTCACTTCAGTCGAGTTTAAAAGGCTGAGAGCTGAATATAGTGTGGTTGTCTTTCCACTACCTGTTGGCCCAGTCACAAGCACTATTCCGTACGGATTCTTGATAGCCCTCAGAAACAGATCTTTTTCCCTCTGACCGAACCCAAGCTTTTCGAGTTCAAGCACCAGATTACTCGTATCGAGGACCCTCATCACCACTTTTTCACCGAATATCGTAGGCAGTGTCGATATACGGAGATCCACCGGCCTCGAGCTCACCTTGATCTTTATCTTACCGTCCTGAGGCACCCTCCTCTCTGATATGTCAAGGTTCGCCATGATTTTTAACCTTGATATCACCGCGGCCTTAAGCCTATGCGGGAGGGGTGCCATCTCGCTAAGAACGCCATCTATCCTGTAGCGAACTCTCACGAGTTTCTCATAGGGTTCTATATGTATGTCGCTTGCCCCTCTCCTTATAGCATCCACTATTATCCTGTTCACAAGCCTCACAAGGGGGGCATTCTCGACCTCTGACCTTACCGCCTCTATATCCTCTTCCTCAAGATCCTCCTCGACGACTTCAATATCACCCTCAACGTCCCTCATAACATCTTCGTATGATTCATCGCCGAGTTCGTAATTCTTCTCTATCGCCTTCCTTATGGAGCTTTCCGAGCTCAGTACGGGCCTTACCATACAGTTAGTAACAAATTTGACCGCATCTAGAATAAAGGAGTTGGTAGGATCCCCTATAGCGACCGTAAGGACTTTCCCGTTTTTATCCACCGGGACTATCTGGAATTTCTCGGCTATTCTCGCCGGGACCATGTCTATCAAATCCCTGTCGAGTTCCATGGAGCTCACATCGAGCACCTCGAGTTCAAAATATTCGCCCAGGAATTTGAGGACATCATTTTCGGAGGCTATACCGAGTTTCACAAGGCTCGAAGTAAGGCTCTGTCCGGTGCGCTTTTGCTCATCCTGAGCTCTCTTCAGATTCTCATCCGATACGAGGCCCCCGTTTACGAGTATCCTGCCTATCTTTTCTGCCAAATTCTACCACTCCCCTTAAGGCTACGGGAAAATCCTATTTGAAGAGGTCATCGAGTTTTTCCTCGACCGAAGATGTGAAATCCTCGCCCAATTCCTCTCCCTTTTTCTCTTTCTTCTTAGCCTCAGCGAATATGGAAGAAAGCTTCTCTCCGGCCTCTTTCGCATAGAGTCTCACCATGCCTATCGTTGTTCTGTCGTCGAACATAACAACAAGCATACAATGATCATCTACAAGGGATATATGTATATGTCCCTTTTTACCCTCATGGAAAAGCACACTGAATTCGGGCTCTCCGACAAGTCTGGCTATCTCCTTCGTAGAAGCGAAGCTCCCGGCGACCAGAACCGCCAGAGAAGAAGTATCAATGTTGTGGGTTGAGCCCTGTTTCGTCATCATATGGCCGTCCCTGTCGACCAGAAGCACACACTTGGCCTCTGATTGCTTCAGGAAACCCGAGAGGCTCTCGTTTATCTGGTCCATTTCCTCTTTGAATATAACCAAACCTTTCTCGTTCACTTTTCTCCACCTCCAGTAGGGTATCAGCTTTTCAGCCCAGTGGCTTGAGCCTTATGCTGGCTCCAAGGTTCTCAAACTCTTTTTTGAGGTTAAGGGCCACATTCCCGGAAGCCTTTTTGCTTATGACCAGCGGGGCCTTTTCAATGAGCTGAGTGGACTTGTTGAAATCGATCTTTGCCATGGAAGCGAGTTTTCTGGCACAGGCCTCCTTTATCTCGGTTCTCTCGATCTTCTCAAGCACAACCTCGTACTTCATGTCCGTATCAGCGACAGGTGCCTCCTCTCCTACCTCCTCGCCGACTTCTCTGAGGTCAACCTCAGCCCCAAGCGACTCGAAAGTTTCCTTAAACCTCAGGGCCGCCTTTTCACCGACCTTTTTGCTTATCGTCACTGGAGCCTTATCCACTATCCTGATGGCCTTCTCGACATCTATTCCTGCGATCCGGGCAAATCTTTCAGCGCAGGCAAGCTTCGCAGATTCATCTTCGACGCCCAGCAGGACCACCTGGTAGAATTTCTTGGAGGGAACAGGTTCCTCCACAGGCTCTTCCTCCTTGGAAGGTGGTGGAGCTAGAGCTTCCTTAACGCCTCTCACATTGTCTATTACCATCTTGCTTATGGCTTTAAGGGTGTTGAAGACTCCCACCCCTTCCGTTGCAACCGATTCAAAATATTGTAAGCCTCTTGCGTTGAACTTCCCCTCAAGATCCTCTATGGGAACAATCTCCGGGAGATCCCTCTTGTTATATTGGATAACCATAGGTACATCCTCGAGACTTATCCCATAATCGGAAATGTTCTCTTGGAGGTTCCTCATACTATCGAGATTTTCCTCGAGTTTGTTCCTCTGGGAATCGACTACGAAGACTATGCCATCAACTCCCCTCAGGACCAGTTTTCTGGTAGCGTTATAATAGACCTGCCCGGGAACGGTGTACAACTGAAACCTTACATCCATACCCTTAACTTTGCCTATA
>CAZTBA010000542.1:0-2851 GCA_964611725.1 uncultured bacterium | reverse complement strand
ACCTCTAAAAGGAAAGGTCAAAACATATCTATTGTTAACTGCGTAACTCCTGTAACTTAGATAGATCGCTTCTGAGGGGCTTCTCCGGATTGCAGCCCGAAGCTCGAACTCTGGAGCCCGAAGAATGTTCCCGATCCGATTTCGACGGGGATACAGATAATAAAGCATCAGCCATAGATCACACAAGGGATTTCTCAGATTACGATCCGGAAGACCTGTTCCTACCGGTCTCGAAATGGCTTGACTTTGTCCGCCGATAGGATATATATTCTCCCGGCAATTCTATCAGAGGTAGAGCAAAGTCGAACGGGGGAGCTTTGAAGCTTATCAAGTTTGACGGGTTGAAGTTGTTAGTTTCGGAACTTCTGCAGTTGCGTGGCGAGATCGTCCATGGATTTAGTACGAGGGTCGGCGGCGCAAGCGGCGGCGATTTCAGGTCACTTAACATGGGAGATGACCTTGGAGATCTCCCGGAGAATGTGCTGGAAAACAGGAGGCGTTTCACATCCGCCTTGGGAGCTGATTCAGCAAGGATTGTGACCTTGAATCAGGTTCACGGTGACAGGATCGCGGATGTGCATAGCCCTTCGGATCATCCGCTTTTCGGCGATGCACTTATGACGGACACCCGGGATCTACTCCTTGCGGTGAGGACTGCCGACTGTGTCCCGATCCTGATATACGACACTTCAAATCGTGTTGTGGCTGCGGCCCACTCCGGGTGGAAAGGTGCCATATCCGGGATAGCTGGGAAGCTGCTTCGGGCCATGGGCGAGAGATACGGTACGGACCCATCAGTCTGCCTTGCTGCCATAGGTTCATCAGCGGGACCTTGTTGTTACGAAGTTGGCGATGAGGTCGCTGCACTTTTCCCCGAGCATTGCGTTATTCGTTCCCCCGAGGCTAAGCCTAAAGTGGATCTCTGGAAAGCCAACCTGGATCAACTTCTTGCGGCCGGCATACCCGAGGGATCTGTGGATCTCGCAAAGATGTGCACTATCTGCCATGAAGATCTCTTTTTCTCCTATCGCCGTAGCCATGGTGCCACAGGTATGATGTTAGGGGTCATAGGGATTTTTAGCAGAAAGGAGAGATATTGTCAATACCAAAAGCTCTGATACTGGGACTGCTTCAAGGCCTCACGGAGTTTCTCCCTGTCAGCAGTTCAGGCCATCTCGTCCTTGCCAAGAGTTTTCTCGGTGTGAACCCGGAAGGGATCACCTTTGAGGTAATCCTTCACTTCGCAACCCTGCTTGCGATTATTACAGTATTCTGGAAAAGGTTATCCGGAATGGCAGTTTCCCTTATTGAGTCTATTTACGGCCTGTTTTCTCCGGAAAAGGTCAGTTCCGATGCCGGCCGGGACAGAGACATAAGGTGGGTTGGAGCTGTGGTTTTGGGTACCGTCCCCGCAGCGATTGTAGGTATCGCCTTTAAGGATCGAGTCGAATCCATGTTTTCGGAGCCAGCCTTTGCCTCCTCATTTCTTATCCTGACAGGCATAATACTCCTTTCAACCAGATTTGTCCGCGGGGAAGGCAGGGGTCTGAGGTCCATCGATTCAGTTCTGGTGGGGCTTGCACAGGCACTTGCCATAGTGCCCGGGATATCCCGTTCAGGATCGACGATCTCGGCTGGGCTCTGGGCTGGTGTGAAGAGAGAGGAGGCGGCTGAGTTCTCATTTATCCTCGCTCTGCCTGCAATAGCTGGAGCAACGCTCCTGGAAATCGGCAATCTTCTATCAATGGAACCTTCTGAGATATGGCCATATGTCGCTGGCGCTGCTGCTGCATACATCTCAGGGTATTTTGCCATCAGATCTCTCCTAAGGGCCGTAAAGGGCAAGAGGTTTGACCTTTTCGCGTACTATTGTTTTGGGATTGGGGCTCTGGGGCTCTTCCTAAGCTTTCTGAAAACATAGTCCCGAATTCCTTGCAGTTCTGGCTATTTAATACGGTATAAGTTTCTGAAAAATATAGACATTGAACATTTATACGTGCATTTTTGAGTCTGCAATTATCAATATCTTGAAAAATCTGGGTAACTTACAGTAAAAAAATATCTTGACAAAGTATCTTCTAAGGTTATATGATAACACTATATCGGTGGGTTTACGGAAGTGAGGAGATACCCCCTGGTTTACCCCCGATGTCTTCCCATCGATTGGCTTCTGCGTTCCCCGTTGCCGTCTGTTCAGATTTCTCTTATATGTTTCCGTTTCCATTTTCAGGGCGTGTGACTTCATGAAACGCAGGAGCGGAGAGTAAGGAGGGGCCGGCCCCCCTTATGGATGAGACCTGGAAGTTGAGAAAAGGGAGGGTGGGGAAGATGGAGAACAGCTTTCCTAAATGTCAGAAGTGTGCTATGGGTGTTTTGGTGCCGCTATCTGATTACGGCAGGGAGGGTGCTCCCATAAAATATAAAGCATGGGTATGCACCAACCCGGGATGTGGTTTTAACATTAGGATAGACAACGGAGAGGTCAGCATAGGCAGGGAGATTACTCATTCGAATAAGTAGCTAAAATTCAGGGCCTCAATTTCTCCAGGGCAAAAACCGAGCTTCAGGATCAGCTCTGAGGGAATTCAAACCAGAAGGTTTCATCCATAAGGGGAACCCACTTTCCGCAGAGTTTTCCGGCTTTCGGATTTGGCCTTTTAACTATCCCCTTTTTTTATTATGGGAAACATTGCTGCTGTCAGGCATGGGTGGCTCAGAAACTGGCAGACCAAACTGGGTGCGCTTCTGCTTTCCATAATCCTCTGGTTTCACGTCGTTAGCGACAAGATCTATGAGGTGGAATTCAAGTTACCTATAGAGGTGGTTCATGAACCCAAAGACCTGGTTATTG
>CAZTBA010000541.1:0-2875 GCA_964611725.1 uncultured bacterium | reverse complement strand
TTTTCAGGGGTTGCGAAATAGAGCGCGGACCCGAATGTCGAGAGGGTAAGGTCCATCCCCCAGGTGGGTATGGCCGAAGCAACCAGCATCATAAAATATATGGTTATGAGTTCGGATCGATTGAACGCAAGGCGCCTGTTCACAAACCTGAGCAGTGGGAGTATAGCACCAACGAGGATAAGGAAGAGGAATCCTGCGCCCGGCGCCCTCATATCCTGGGCCATCTCGGGCGCCTTAAATATGAAAACTCCATAGGGATCACCAAAACCTATAATGAAGGCGAGGACTGCTCCTGTGATGATAGCTTTCAAAGTTATTTTCTCTAAGAATTTCATGGTTCTTCCCTTCAAACGAGTTGAGATGGATTCGGAGGTTCGAGAACATTTTATGGAAAACGAAGCTTCAAAAAAACTAAGCTGATATTCGTAATTTGTCAAGCCGTTTTTGAAAAGATTCCCATAAGCTGTTGACATCAATGGTCTATGTTTTTATATTCCTGGCACTCTGGAAAGGACTTTATTCTTCAAATCTATTTGTGAAAGGAGATCTCCATGTACGTTTCCGTGCGCGATGTATCGATAATACATGCCGGCTATCCGACTTTGCTCGATGGGCTCAGGGCACTCGGTATATCATCGGTTGAACTCGTCTTCGACAGGGAGTTTTCGGTTCAGGCGATAAATCCGATCGGTGGCAAGGATAAGTTCTGTCTCAGGTGTGACGGGGATAGACTCCTCCTCAAAGATCAGCTCAATGAATATGGGGTTAAAGTCTCCGCTATACTCTTAGCGAACAATTTCAACGCTCCTGATATAGATGCCGAAATCGATTGGGCTGTATGTGCCATAGAAGCTGCGGGATCACTCGGAATCGAGGCCGTGAGGATAGATTCGGCGATGCGCGGGGAAAGGGAGCTTCCTTTCGAGGAGCGCACACGGAAGTTCATAGATTGCACGAAGAAGGTGATAAGCTCAACGGAAGCCTCCGGCATCGATCTTGGGATCGAGAACCACGGCTCCCAGGGGAATGATCCCAATTTCCTTGACGCGATAATAAAGGAAGTCGGTTCCCCGAGGCTTGGTCTTACCATGGATACCGGAAACCTCTACTGGTCGGGAAAACCTCTGAGTGAAGTCTATGAGATACTAAGGCATTTCGCTCCATTGACCAAGCATACACATGTCAAGAATATAAGGTATCCGGGAGATGTGCGTGAAAAGATGCGGGAGCTCGGTTGGGAATACAGTAAGTATGTCTCACCGATTTATGAAGGGGATATAGATCACTCCAGACTCATCTCATTCCTGAAGGAAGTGGGATACACAAGGGATATGACGATCGAAGACGAATCCCTCGGGAAGTTCAGTGTGGAAGAAAAAAAAGAGATCCTGAAGAAGGATGCGGATTACCTCAAGGGGATTATCTGAATGGTTTAGGTGAGGGGTATGAACCTTAGGTAATCTTTGAAATGCTTTTGTGGCTTCTCAATGCTTGCTCCTTCTGACCTAATCCCTGTTTTTTCTCCAGACAAGGGTGAAAACACCCCTCTCCGCTCGCGGAGAGGGGATGGGGTTCCAGGAGCAATCAACAAAAGCTTCGTAAAAATTGTTTAAGTGATTACTGGATTACTGTACTATCAAATAGTTGTACCATACTTATACCGCTGGATGATCTCATTCTGCGTCTGCCTGGATAAAGTGATGAAGATGGCGGAGTACCCACCCACTCGAACCACAATGTCCCGATGTGCCTCCGGGTTCTCCTGTGCTTCTATCAGCCTTTCCACAGGCACTACATTCCCCTGAAAGATATGTCCTCCCTTTTGTACAAATGTTTTAACTATCGGTTTGACAACATCGGGGGTTGCCCAGGAAGCATCTAAATCCCACATCATGGCACCACCTCCGCCAACCTCTTTCAGGGATAACCGTGTGGCGGAATTAATGGCTGCCGTGATGCCTTTCAGGGCCGAACCGGACTGAGGGGACAGGCCGTGGGCCAGAGGTCTGCCAGCCCTGCGCCCATCAGGGGTCGCACCAACTTGCTCTCCGTGGGAGACGACCCATACGAAACCCAGGATTATCGGGCGGCAATGTCCACCGTGGGGGTTCCTGTGGGATTTGATGATGTCCGTGAAGGTGAGCAGCACGCGATCCACCATTGTGTCTGCTTCTTCATTATCCGATCCATACTTCGGCAGATTAAGAAGGTAGGAGCGGATTCCCTCGTATCCGGTAAAATCTGCCCTCAACGCTTCGAGAATCTCCTCTGCAGAGAATTTCCTCTGGTCAAATATGGCCTTTTTAATCGCGTAGAGGCTATCTCCCACATTGGGAATGCCGACGCCGCTCCCTCCGTAGTCCGCATATCTCGCTCCGCCATCGTTGATTGTTCGTCCGCGTTCCATACAATCGTGGGTCATACTCGATAGCAGAAACGAAGGACGGTATTTTGCGTAACACTCCAGATAGATATCGAGACGCTTCAGAAGGATGCTCAGCTCGTGTCGGAGTTCCCGGGCAAAATCCGTATACAATTCTTCGAAGGTCTCGTAATCAGCAAGTGTTTTTGAATGCGGTATGACTTTTTCGCCCGTTTGCAGGAGGCATCCACCGTTGATGATAAGTTCGAATGTCCGGGCCACATTATGGGCAAAGGCAAATAACAGGTCCCCGTTGCACCCCTGTGGCGAGACTTCCATACAGCCGCCAGCGGTCCAGTGACGTGCGTCTTCTATCCTGACACCGTCTGCATGAAGCGCTGCTATCATCGCATCATCTCCATATATCTGAGCGCGATTGCCACTTTCGAGCAGATACCGGACCGTCAAGTCAACGAAGTCTTCCGGTGCATCGTTGTGTAGACGTACATATAC
>CAZTBA010000540.1:0-2942 GCA_964611725.1 uncultured bacterium | reverse complement strand
AAGCTTTTGTTGCTTGTTCCCAGAACCTCACCCCCGGCCCCTCTCCGCAAGCGGAGAGGGGAGCTTTAGCCTTTGAAACAGGGTTTAGGCCAAGGGAAGCAGGCATTGAGAAGCCACAAAAGTATTTCGAAAATTGCTTAAGATCGCATGTTTTTCCAATCTACAATTCTATGCATACTGGATTTCGAACATTGGAAGTTTTTCCGGAGGACGTCTATGAAATCCCTGAAAGTTCTCCCCAAGCCCTATAATACTATGATGCGCGATCATCTCCTGAGGATGGCGGATGACCTCGCTGAGAAGCGACCTGTTCCTACGACCAGGGATGAATGGGAATCAAAGCGCAACAGCATTAGGGAATCGCTTCTCCTTTCACTCGGTTTGCCATCCGAGAAAACACCGCTAAATCCCAGGATCACCGGAACCTACGAGCGGGATGGCTATCGAATAGAGAAGCTCATTTTCGAGAGCCGCCCGAAGTGGTATGTCACGGCAAATGTCTACATCCCCGACAGGGCCGACTTCCCTACGGCGGCTGTCCTGTGTCCCCACGGTCACTGGGGCCTCGGCCGCTACCAAGACCAGGTACAGGCGCGTTCAATAGGTCTTGCTAAGAGGGGTTATGTAGCGCTGAGCCTCGACAAGGTTGGCTACAACGAGCGTGAGCCCATGGGTCACAGGCATGCCCAGTTCCTGCCGATGGCGGAGCTCTCATTGCAGGGATTACAGTTGTGGGATAACATGCGCGCGATAGATTACCTCTGTTCCCGCGATGAGGTGGACCCCGAAAGGATAGGTTGCACTGGGGCATCAGGGGGCGGCAACCAGACCATGTACGTGTCCGCCCTGGATGAACGGATAAAGGCATCGGTTCCGGTATGCTCGGTCGAGGTTATCGAGCGCTACATGATAAAGCCCTTCTGCACCTGTGAGACAGTTCCGGGGATAATGCGATATGCTGACCTAACTGACATCTGTGGACTTGTAGCTCCGAGGGCGCTTTTGCTTATCCACGGCATGCTCGATGAGGGCTTCCCGGTGAGGGCATCGAGGAGGGCGTACCGTGCGATCCGGGAAATCTTTTCCCTCCATGGCTGTCCGGAAAAGATAAGTTTCTTCGAGAGCTACGCTGAGCATGACTACAACAGGGAAATGCGTGAGGCCATGTACACCTGGTTCGACCACTGGCTTATGGGAAAGCCCCTTCAGAAAGCCGAGGAGGGTCCCATAGAGGTCGAGCCTACTTCTTCAGAGGCACTTAGAGTATGCGGAGACGAGGGCTTTCCGAAGGATCATGTGACGATAATCTCCCTGTACAAATCAGCAACCCGTGATTTACCGCCAAGATCGATCCCCGATGAGGGAGAGAGGTGGGATCCCCGGAGGGAAGAGCTCAAATCAAGGGTCATAGAAACCCTGGGGGGCTTCCCGGAGAAGCGTGAGCTTGACCCGATAGTTGTCGGTACCGACGATCTCGACGGAATTACCCTGGAAAAGCTATATTTTAAAAGCGAGTTTGACGTTCTGATACCCGCATTCCTCGCCAAGCCTAAGGTGGAAGCGGATCTGAGCGCAACGATCCTTATCTCACCCGAAGGGAAAGATGGTGCGGCATACCGCATTCTTGGAAAGAAGCTTAAAGGCGGGGCTGTTTTCGGGATGGATCTCAGGGGAACCGGTGAGACCGAAGGGAATGAGTTGCAGAACCTGCTTGCGGGTATCTCCCTTGGCAGGACGATATTTGCCATGAGGATATGGGACGTGATAAGGTCCGTGGATTACCTCCTCTCACGTGGAGACATAGAATCCGTAGAGCTGAAAGGAACAGGATCACCTGTCTATGCACTCATAGCCCTCTACGCAGGTGCCCTCGATGAGAGGATAGCATCGGTCACCGTTGACAATCTCTTGCTCTCCTACAAAGAAGGGGATCTAAACGGGCTTGACAGCGCTTTTATACCAGGCATACTGAAATGTGCAGATATCCCCGATATTGCTGCACTTGTAGCACCCAGGAAACTAACAATTCGCAACCCCCTGATCGATGCCGGAAAGCCGGCTTCATCGGAGGACCTTGAAATACATCTCTGGCCCGCCAGACAGGTCTACGCATTGCTCGGTGAAGGTGAGAAGCTGAATGTAGTAGGAGTTTGACTATCAAACCTTTCAACGGACACTATGATGAAGGTTAAGGAAATCTTTGATCATTGATTATTGCAGTGTCCTGTGAAACTTCCGTAGGGGCAGGGCATGCCCTGCCCTGACGTCGGACATTGATATCATATGAGAGAAGCATCTTTGGCAAGATGCAGATTGATATAAGATGGCTTTTCTATACTTCCTTTTCTTTCTATATGCTTTCTTCCCACAGAAACTCATAGCCCAGGAGACTATTATGATTAACAGAGGCAGCAACAATGACCCGAACCCCGGTCCGGTCGGTGAAAAACCATATGAAATGGAGGGTAGAATCGAGGAGAGGGCTCCGTTCGCTACTTTCGAGGATGTCTCGGGATGGTTTGCAGAGGGACACGACGCCGAAGGATGGCTCTACAGAACCAACGAACAGATGATATACCGCGATTGGTGTGGGAAACTCGTATACGTGGGAAAGGGAGAGGATTCCTGGATACTGGTGCGCCCGGAAAAACCCATAGAGATACCTGAGCCATGGGACAGCGTGAACTTCTGGACTTATGGCAGCAGGTGGGATTGGATGCCGGACCCGAAAACGCCTCTCCTCGATGCGAGCGTTCTTCTGGAGGACAGCAGGGGGAAAACCTTCGAGATCAGCCTCGGGAAGATAAACTACCTCTACTGGTTTATGATGCATGGCCGCATTCCGGATGAGCAGGAATCAACCATGGAAAGGCCGGTGAAGCTCATCGGTTTCAAATTTTCCAATGCCCATAATACTGAGAAAAGGTCGATCTATCTTGGCC
>CAZTBA010000539.1:0-2957 GCA_964611725.1 uncultured bacterium | reverse complement strand
GTATTGCGCAGATCGCAATTCGAAATGGCACGAGTACTTCGACTTGGATTCAAACCATGACTTCGAGGTACTTCTCGATGAAGTTAATGAAGACCCCACCGGTATCTTCTGGGGCTAGCTCGGTCAATGCCCAATAGCGATGGGATGGGAAATGACAACCATAGTTAATATCAAACATTGTCCGGACTTCAATCCCAAGTTAAATAAAAACGATGTCTACATTGGGCGTTTCCATAGAAGTAAATATGGATTTTATCCATGGTCAAAGTGGCATAATCCATTCAAGCTAGGTGTAGATGGAGATCGTGAAGCAATTATCGATATGTACAGGAGCTATATCCTGAGTAATCCAGGCTTGATGTCATCGCTTCATGAATTGAAGGATAAACGGCTTGGCTGCTGGTGCAAGCCTGAACCGTGCCATGGCGATATACTGATCGAGTTAGTTGATCAATTGTGATCTTGGAATTCCCTCACTGAGCAAATCCTTACACGGTCGTTATTTCCAATATCGCTTCTCCTAATTAGTTTTCCAATCTTCGTTACCACAGCATCATTAATCCCCAGGGAATAGATACTATCGAATTCAGCCTCAAGATTCTTCTTTATATTTTCTAAAGCGTCAGATTTGCCAGTCTCGATCTCTAAGGCGAGCTTCCTGCCATCCTTGGCAGCCACAATATCAACGGCATGCCCGTTATCCAATGGCTTTTCCAGGTGAACTTCATAGCCCTTGCTCTTCAGTAGATCCGCTATCTTGTATTTCCAGTACTCGTGCTCGGCACCACCCTTTCTCTGATCTTCGATCGTGTGGCCCATCTTTCTCAGAATCTCTTTCCCCTTGTCACTGAGCTCTAAATATCTCACCCTTCCTTTTCCTGTAGAAACAGAAGATGAAATCAAAAATTGAGATGAGATGAGCCTGCTGCAGATTTTACCGCCAGCATCCGCGCTCAGGCCCAGACGTTTATATCTATCTGATATACATGAGGCGTTATGCCTCATGACGTCTTCTAAGAATTCTGTTTCTTTCTCATTTAACTCAAATATTTGGTTATCACGCATATTATCTCCAGGCTGAAGAACTCGAATATCTTCTTCTTTATCTTTATCAGGTAGAATATCTTCCGAATATCCCGAAAGACCCTGCATTCGCCTTTTCAACTCCTCATCAGTTACCATACCTTTCTTCACCTTCACCAGATGAAACTTGACTAGGAAAGGCCTAAACCATCTGCCCTGGAGCTTGACGATACCGTAGCCAACCTCCAGCTTTCCGAAATACTCTCTTTCGTTCATCTCGATGAGCATGGCCTCGCCTATGGTGGAGATATCACGGCTGTGCTTCAGGTTCATGGCAATGGTGCAATAGGTATTACCTAGTGAAGGTATAGATATCAGTGATGGGTGCTGGTCGATCAGGATAATAGATTCACCCAACTCCCTGATTTCCCTGAGTATGACGTCCATAACCGTCTCTTTTGACTCTTTCTTTTTGAGTAATACATGATGGGCTTCCTCAATGAGAATGGCGTGTTTGAAAGTCTCCCTATCCCTATCCTGGAGGCGGTAGTGATGGATAAACAGCATCAGTGACTCAATGAAAAAGGTCTTATCTGAATTAGTAAGGGCATCCAGCTCGAATATCACGTTTCGCTTCAATAGGTCATCCACACCCACAGGGCCTTTCACGTTAAGAACTTTGCCGATATCACCGTAACACAGGGTTCCAATGACCCTTATTGTCGAGTCCATCCACTGCCCTTCCCTGCCTTTGGTTTTATAGTTCTCTAACCAGGTCTTCACATCTTCAAAGGTTGGATACACATCTGGATTTCCTTTATAGACTCCTGCCTTGGTGTAAACAGCGTCTATCGCTTTCTGCAGAAGGTAAGCAACACCCTCTCCTAGCCAGTAGACATGGCACATGATCTCGATGAGCTTCTTCAGCCAGATTGTGGGGCTTGTTCCCTTTGGAGGTATTAAAGGATTAAACCGGAAAGGAGAGATACTCCTGCCAACGGTGAATATCTGAATATTGCGGGCTTCAGGTAGCGCAATCAGGTCCCGGTAGTTTCTCTTCCAGTCGAAGATAAGGAAAGGCTTGTTTTTCTTGAGGAGTTCCTTGATTATGATGTATCCCACGTTGGTCTTGCCGCTGCCGGTCCTGCCGAAAATTCCGACATGCTGGATCCATTCATCCTCTCGCAGACCAAACTGATGGCAGGGCTTCTTAGCATAATATGTCGTTCCCAGGGTATATCCTCCTTGGGCTATGTCTTCAGGCGGCGGTGTTAGTAGTACCCGTCTATGCTCGAAGTTATTATCCAGGTGTTTGGCAGCTAAGGCATGCAGGATACCCTCTATCTCGGAGTGGCTCTTCGGATTGAGGTGGTATTCTAGCCACAGCTGGTCTATCCTTTTACCCAGCACAGGCTTTAGCTTTCTAAATAGCTCATCTACTTCCATTTGTATCACCGGATTTCTCCAGAATCCTACCCCTTCTGAGTATGTCGCTGTACTCAGAAAGCGCTTTTCTCAAATCCTTTCTTAAGGAGACTATGTCCTCCCAGCAGCGAAGCTCCGTTGCCCTCCTCTCCTTCCGCAAATCTGAAAGCATCCGCTCCAGGTGGTTCCTCTTTTTGTCAACACCATTGTTGTAGCCAACGCCCCAAAAGCTGAACTCGGATAGCGAAAACGCAGCTTCACGTATTTGATAGTCGATTTCATAGAGAAACTTACTAGTGAAATCGTGTCTGGTGGTGATTTCGGTTGAGATCTGCTGTATCTCGTCTCTTAGTGAGTCTAGTTTCTCGGAGAAGTATGTCTCAAAGGGTTCGATGGCACGCGTCTCTTCAGCCGGCATGCTAATTTGCGGTGTTTGAGCAATGTCTTCTAATAGATCAACTACTTCTTTGGCCTCCAGAAGTTCTTGTGCCTTTTTATCGAGCTGATAC
>CAZTBA010000538.1:0-3024 GCA_964611725.1 uncultured bacterium | reverse complement strand
GGGGAAGCCTTTGTCATCATATAGCCCATCAGCACATTCAAGATCTACCTTCTTCATCTCCTCAGAAGAGTTATCCCTGCTCGCGGTCACATGCCATATGAGGAGGCCTTCCGTGGGAGTGTTCCTGTTATAGTAGCCACCTTCCCTCTGTCTGTTTTCGACGAGGAAATATTCCCCACCAGATATCGGTATCTTATAGACGGATCCGCCTTTATCAACATCCCCTATGACCACCCCGGGAATGTCAAGTCCATAATCGACCTCCACAAGGTTTCCGTCCTCCTCGTTGAGCCATCCGAGCTTCTCTCTGCTCCAGGCACAGAAGGGAGTTGGGCCATCGACCACCCCCTTCAAGGAACCCCAACCAAGGGCACCCCAGGCCATGATACCCCAAAGACCTATTCCGGCAGAATCCCCTGAATCATCGAGATAGGATAGATCGTAAAGATCGGGAAGACCGAGACCATGTCCATACTCATGTGCCATGGCTCCTACAGCATGATGGAAACCACGAGCCATCTGCACCGATCCTCCCCTTATCCTTATATTGCCAATTCCCTGGGACTTTGAAAGATCATCCGTAATGAACTGGCCTCCTATCCCGAGCGATGCTATCCCCGTGGCCGGACCCCTGAAAAAATCATACGGGACATCCCAGAGGTTTATAAAGACGAAATCTATGTAGCCATCGTCATCCCCGGAATTGGGTACGCCGTCAGGTCCATCGTTGTCAAACTGGGAGAAATCAACTGAAGGATCGCTGTTGGCATTTTCAAGTATTTCGCGGCTGAGCTTCCCGTATCCGCCGCTATCTCTGTAATGGGAAGCTACATAGGCTCCGGCATATCTCCTCTTCAGGGAATGACCGTTTATTGTGAGGGAACCGAAAGACATTTCACGGTAGAAATGAGAGAAGCTGCCCTCCCTGTTCACGTCGAACAGATAATCGGCATAATCAGGCGCCCATTCACCTAAGAACTCCTCATCGGAGAACCTTGCGAATATGGCGACCACATCATAACGTCCTCTCGCGTCCAGATACTTTATATCAACTGGCCTGGCGTTTGGTCCCAGGTCAGTGCCTGCACATATGAAAGGTGGGATTTCTTCGGCATAGGCGGGAACAGATAATACCGACAATATAAACAAAGATTTTGATAGAAACCTTAATAACAGCAATTTACAACATCATCTCCTCATGTTTTCCGGGATACTGCAGACAGACAAAACCTGCAAGTCTACAATCTGGTTGTTGTCACTCAGTTTCACAGAATCGAATTTGAGCTATGCCTCCTCCCTGCGTATATCGGCGCCCAGGGACATGAGCTTCTCCTCTATACTCTCATATCCACGGTCTATATGATACACCCTCGAGATCTGAGTCTCATTCTCAGCTACAAGACCGGCGAGGACCAGTGCTACACCGGCCCGGAGATCCGACGCCATAACCGGGGCTCCGCTGAGTTTCTCAACTCCGGAAACCATGGCCACGCCGTCGCCGAGGGATATCCTGGCTCCAAGCCTTCTGAGTTCGGGCACATGGGTGAAACGGTTGGGAAATATGGTATCGCTTATGACGCTTGATCCTTGGGCAATGGACATAAGCGCCATATGTTGGGGCTGCATATCCGTAGGGTAACCGGGGTGTGGCATCGTGGTAATGTCCGCCGCTTTCAGCCTTTCGGGACCCTTTACGCTTATAGAATCGCTGCCGATCTCCAGCTCAGCACCACACTCCCTGAGCTTTCCGACGATCGCGGCCACATGCTCAGGTACGCACCTCTCCACGGTGATATTTCCACCGGTTATAGCACCTGCAACCAGGAAAGTCGCAGTTTCGATACGGTCGGGGTCAACAAACCAGTTCACCGTTGTCAGGAAATCACATCCTTCTATCTCGATCCTGCTGGTGCCGGCGCCCTCTACCCGGGCGCCCATCCTGTTCAAACACCCGGCGAGAGCAACTATCTCGGGCTCCCTGGCAGCGTTCTCTATAACAGTTATCCCCTCAGCCTTTGTGGCCGCCATCATGAGGTTCTCCGTTCCACCCACGGTTGGCACATCGAATATAAAATTCGCCCCTTTGAGTTTTTCA
The DNA here is from genome assembly GCA_964611725.1 of uncultured bacterium. Lineage (GTDB taxonomy): Bacteria > Latescibacterota > CAZTBA01 > CAZTBA01 > CAZTBA01 > CAZTBA01. The sequence continues at coordinate 929 of CAZTBA010000538.1, read as the reverse complement.
GCCTTGGCTATAACGTAGCCCTGTTCTATTTTCACATCCACCCCCAGAGCCTCCATAGCCCTCAGGTGAAGGTCAACCGGCCTCGGTCCTATGGCGCACCCTCCGGGCAGTGAGACCTTCGCCCTACCGAACCTCGCCAGAAGCGGGCCAAGGACAAAGAATGAAGCACGCATCGTCTTCACCAGATCGTAGGGGGCTTCCGGGTGATCGCAGGTGCTGGTATCTATAGTTAGAACGTTTCCATCCCGGACAACCTTGGCACCGATTACCCTGAGGAGGTTGGCCATAGTGGAGACATCGAGCAGGTCAGGGACATTCTCTATCCTGTTCTTTCCCGCAGAAAGCAGGGTAAGCGCCATTATCGGAAGGACCTCGTTCTTCATGCCGCTCGGCCTGACCTTACCGTAAAGCCCGTTTCCACCCTTTATCACAAACCTGTCCATAGGATTATCCACCTTTTAGAATTTTGCGGCCAAAACCACCCTCTCCACTCCATTGAGGTCACGCACAATCTCAGGACTCCTGAAATCACCCGTAGATTCTATGAATTCGGAAACCGAACCGGACTGACTCTCCCCAACTTCAAAGGCCACTATCCCTCCATCCTTCAGAAAGCGGCTGACTCCGGGTATTACCTTTCTATAAAAATACAGACCTTTCGGACCACCGTCCAGTGCAATCCTGGGCTCGTAAAGTCTGACCTCCTCCGGAAGGGAGTTGAAATCCTCGCTTGGTACATACGGGGGATTGGAAACCATGGCATCCAACTGGCCGGTAAGCCCCGCGGCCTCAAGCGGGGAAAGGGCATCTCCCTCAAGGAAGGTCACCCTCAGGGCAACACCGTTGCGAAAAGCGTTTTTTTTGGCGAGAGAAAGCGCGCCTCTCGAGACATCCGTGGCGTAAACACGGACCCTTTCGAGGCTCTTAGC
>CAZTBA010000537.1:0-3045 GCA_964611725.1 uncultured bacterium | reverse complement strand
TGAGAACAACCGCCGGTTCACACGAGCGGTTTCTGATCATCGAAGTTTTCGGGAGGTATGCGGGATTTACGGCCCTGCTGCCGACAATGGCTGGAGCAGCCAACCGTTGTGTAATTCCCGAGTACAGATTCAACATTGAAATCCTCTGTGATCTGCTTTCCCAGGACCGCTATACCAATCCCAGTAAATATTCAGTTGTTCTCGTCTCGGAAGGGGCATCGATTGAAAACGAAGGCATGATTTTCGAGAGCAGCGAGAAAGACATGTACGGGCACAAGAAGCTTGGCGGTATCGGAGACCGGGTCTCGCATCTCCTGAAGGAACTCTCGCCGAAATTCAACAAAGGCCACCGCATCAATGTCATCAACCAGAGATTGAGCTATCTTGTCAGATGCGGGAACCCGGATGCCATCGATTCTATAGTCCCCATGGCCTACGGGAACATTGCTTTGGATCTGATCAACGAGAAGTCTTTCGGACGAATGGTCTGTCTGAGAAAAGGACAGTACGATAACGTTCCCATCGAGGTGGTCACCAGCACGAAAAAATCTGTAGATGTGGATAAATATTACAGCACGGAGCGGCTTCGTCCGAAGTATGAATGCTTCAGCATGAAATCCCTGTTTCTCGTTACAAGCGACTTATAAGACCTTTCTATTATTACTGGGGATCTGTGCTTTTAAAGCTGTTACAGAAATGTGCCTAATTCCATGCGTCCAACCGCATCTCATGCCTCTCAGGCTACTGTTACCTCCTGACACAAATACACGTCCTGAATCGCATTCAAGAGGGCTATCCCCTCTTCCATCGGCTTCTGAAAAGCCTTCCGGCCCGATATCAAACCCATGCCTCCTGCACGCTTATTGATCACAGCCGTTCTCACGGCTTCTTCCAGGTCACCTGCTCCGATCGAGGCTCCTCCAGAGTTGATGAGTCCTACTCGTCCCATATAGCAGTTGATCACCTGATACCTGGTCAAATCTATCGGATGATCTGATGTCAAATCTGTATAGACTTTCTCACTGACCTTTCCGAAACGGAGGGCTTTAAAACCTCCATTGTTAGTAGGCTGTTTCTGCTTGACGATATCCGCCTCTATGGTGGCACTCAGATAATTGGCCTGTCCCGTTAAGTCCGAAGCAGTGTGATAGTCCTTTTCCTTTGTCTTAAAGGCAGGATTCCGCAGGTAGGCCCAGAGCACAGTGACCATGCCCATTTCATGAGCCATCTGGAACGCCTCAGATATTTCTTGAATCTGCCGATTACTCTCAGGAGAACCGAAATATACCGTGGCTCCTACTGCCACAGCTCCAAGATCAAAGGCCTGCTCGACGCTGGCAAACAGTATCTGGTCATACTTATTCGGGTAGGTCAGAAGCTCATTGTGGTTGATTTTGACGATAAACGGGATCTTATGCGCGTATTTCCGTGCACAGGAGCCAAACACTCCCAGGGAAGAAGCAACAGCGTTACACCCTCCTTCTATGGCCAGGTTTATGATATTCTCAGGGTCAAAATAGATCGGATTGGGGGCAAAAGACGCTCCGGCAGTATGCTCGATACCCTGATCCACAGGCAGGATGGATAGATAACCTGTACGGGCCAGCCTGCCATGAGCAATGACAGACTGCATATTGCGCAATGTTGTTGGATTTCTGTCAGAAAAAAGCAAGACGCGGTCGATAAAATTTTCTCCAGGTAGATATAACTGTTCTTTCGGAAATTTGGTTTTATAGTTGAGAAGCTTTTCCGCTTCTTTGCCCAATAATTGTTTGATTCTTTCTATCATGCTTTGAGTCCTCCTTAAATTGTGTTTTTATCCGAAACAATGTCATGATATCCACGCTTTATATAAAAAATAGATACAACAATTGATACTATAAACCATAACAGAAGCAAAGGAAAGGCCAGTCTTTATGCTGCCACTTGTCCTGAACAGGAGTGTAAAGAGCCGACTGAGAAGGCCTCTGTTTTATATTCTCTGTCCTCACTCGCCTGGATTACTCAGACTTATTAAGTGCACAAGGTTTGTAAAACAATTTTACACCATAACAAGAGGGTAAAACTTGCTCTATTCATAAATAGCTGGTAACCTGCTTCAAAAAAACGAATTGACAGGATGTAATATGTGGCATAAAAATTGCTGCTCTCATTGGAAAATCAACTGAGCCAAAAAAAAGGATTTGAGAAGAGACTCGAGATAAAGGAGGTCAAATCATGAAACAGAACATGAACAGAAGGGAATTTTTTGGTAAGGCCGCTATGGGACTTTTCTCAGCAGGGATTGTGACCCCGCTCTTCGGGAAGGGAATTGCCGGTCAGGAAAAACCGCCGAAGATTGTCTATCGGACTCTGGGCCGTACCGGCCTCCGGATACCGATAATCAGCTTCGGAGTGATGAACTCAGACAGCCCGGATCTTATAAAAAGAGCTCTGGATGCGGGAATCAAACATCTGGATACTGCTTATCTCTATTTGAGAGGCAACAGCGAAAGGGTTATAGGAGAGGTTTTAGAAAGATTTGGAAACAGAGACAAGGTCTATTTGGCCACTAAGATGCGTTTTGCCCGGGATAGTAAGAAACGTATTTTTCTCTTGAAAGGAAGCGGGCGCGAACCCGGAGCCTCTGAAGAGAATCTTTTTCAGCAGCTCGAGATAAGCCTTCAGAGACTGCGTACAGATTATGTGGACATCCTTTATCTGCACAGTTGCTACAGCCCTCAGATGGCAACCTATGAACCTCTGATGAATGCCCTGATTAAGGCGAAAAAACAGGGAAAAGCGAGATTTATAGGAGTATCAACTCATACCGATGAGCCGAATGTCATACGGGCCGCAGTAGAGACAGGGGTCTACGACGTTGTGCTTACTGCTTACAATTATATCCAGGAGAACAGGGATGAGGTGAAAAAAGCCATTAAATATGCAGCAGAAAAAGGTGTGGGAGTAGTAGCCATGAAAACCTTAGGAGGAAGGCATCTGCAGGAGGATCCAAACGTGGAAATCAATCACCAGGCAGCCTTGAAGTGGGTGTTGAATGATGAA
>CAZTBA010000536.1:0-3060 GCA_964611725.1 uncultured bacterium | reverse complement strand
GAACAGGAAGGGTGCTTCTGCTGGGAATGTCGTGCCAACATGTTCGCAGTGGCTATGAACGAACTCCCCCCTCGATACGTGACTGATGAAAAGCTTGTCCTTACGTTCGTCGAGCGTTATCGCACAGAATATGCGGAACTTATCCGACATAAGTTGGTAGATGCGGTAAACAAGATCAAGGAACGTCCGAAGGGTTCGTGTCGAGGTAACCGGTATAGATTGGACCTGGAGCGTATCGCTTCGGCCGCTGGATTCGTAGATCAGGTGACTGTACATGTATCTAACCGGCATATACACCTCTCTGCTGAACACCGGGATGCACTCTTCGGGGATGGATATGAATTGACGAAATGGAAGGATTTGGTGCAGCCCGGGCAATATGCAGCAAAAGAAGTGGTAACCTTAGTGGGAGAGAAAGGAAAGATAGAAAAAGTTCGCGTTCTCGGTCCCCTCCGTAAGGAAACCCAGGTGGAGATCTCCGGTACGGATCAGTACATCCTCGGCCTGCGGGCACCGGTGCGGGATTCCGGTAACTTGGAAGGTACACCGGGCATACAGATCCTCGGATCGGCTGGAGAAACTGTGACGGATTCCGGAGTCATTCGTGCACTACGTCACATCCATATGACATCAGATGATGCGCGACGGATCGGCGTCGCAGACAGGGATATCGTGGATGTCCGCCTTAATGGAGACCGCACCACGGTCTGCGAAGGGGTGCTGATCCGTGTGGGTGACCCCGCAGCCCTGGAGATGCACATAGACACAGATGAAGCCAACGCCGCCGGGGTCCCGTCCGAATCCATCGGTGAAATCCTCGGCTCTTCCTTCCGAGCCGGTTAGCAAGCACTCACTGGACCGCGCCTACCTGGTCCACATATTACTGCAAAGATTCAGTTCAACAAGCTCTCCGCGACTTTAAAAAGGAGGCCCGGTGATGCGAGATGTAAGCGAAACGATCCTTTCTGAACTGGATTATCTCCCAATGGTCGAGGGCTACAAGGATTTTGGCATCGGTGTCATCGGTGCAGGACGCATCGCACAGCGCCGTCAGATTCCTGCCTATCAGTATGCGGGCCTGAACGTGGTCGCTGTAGCTGACATTAAACAGGAAGCTCTGGACCGGGCTCGCATCGATTACGGCATCGAACGGGGCTACTTAGACTACCATCAACTATTGGAACAGAATGACATCGATATAGTAGATATCTGTACCAACACTTTCCCGCGAAAACAGATCACGCTTGATGCACTGGCTTCAGGCAAACATGTCCTCAGCGAAAAACCTTTCGCACGGAAACTTAGCGATGCCCTTGAGATGGTCCAGGTTGCGGAGCGCTCCGGCGTCCATCTTGCGGTCCACCAACCCACCCGCTGGTACTATCCCTGTGCCGTCACACGAGAACTCATTATGAAAGGGTTTCTCGGCGATGTCTTCTATATCGAAATCCGAATGCACGGGAATCAGGATACAGCCTATTACGAAGATCCGGTCACGCGCTGGCACGCCGACCTGACTGATCACATCTTCGTTGAATGGGGTGCGCACCACTTCGATCTGGCGAGATGGTTTGCCAAAGACGAAACCCCGGAGAGCGTTTTTGCCTGGGGCACCCGAAAGGGCAACGAGCATTTTAAGAGTAAGATGTCAGTGTCTGCCACCGTCCGTTTTGGATCCGGCACCTGCGGATCGCTCTCGCTCAACCAGGCATCGCGATTCATGGGTATGCCGATGGGTGGAATGACATTTCGTATTGAAGGAACAAGGGGTTGTGCAGCCGGTAACATGCTCACTGGCATGAGCTTTGCGTCGAGACTTCATGGAAACATTGAAGCACATTTTGACTGGTCGAAGCGATTGAGCAAAGAAGAAGATCCAAAAGATTATCTCTGGACCGCTTCAATTCGCGATGGACATCTCTGGCCGATGTTTGAACTGATAAATGCTATCAACGAAGATCGAAGCGCTCTCTGTGGCGGCTTGGATAATATCGAAACAGTGAAAACCTACTTGGCCGCAATGAAGTCCGACGAGGAATTCCGCCCTGTGAGCCCGCAGGAGATAGCCGACGCCTGATTCCGATTGAGAGTGCTTGGAAGTATATTTCCTTTCAGGGGAAAGAGGAAACTATGCCAATCATTCCAGGCCTGATGAGTTATTCATATCACCTCTCTTTCCCGGAAGGGAAAATGACACCCCGGTGCTTCATGGATCGTGTGGACGAACTCAACCTTAAGTCTACTGAATGGTGCCATTTCCCCTGTCACGAGCCGGGTAAGGTAGATTGGGATCAGGTGAAGCTCCTTGATCGACTCGGTCGAGAAAGAGGAATAAGGAATTCCATATCGGGCTTTGCACCCCTTATGGCGAGGGGTGATGAGCGAAAATACATGCTTGACAGGGTTCGAACCCAGCTTGAAGTATCAGAGTTTATCGGCTCCGGTAGACTGCGATTTCATAGCATGGTGGAAACGGAACTCGGGATCGGTGAGCAGGCCCCGCTCGAAATGTGCCTCGACAACCTCAAACGCATCGTTGAACTGGGCGAGAAAGCCGGTATCGTCATCGCACTTGAAGATCACATGGACCTGCGGATCGCGGACTTCCGCTATTTTCTTGACCGGATTGACTCGCCATTCCTGGCAATTAACCTGGATACGGGGAACCTCCTGCCCCTGCTCGAAGACGTACTCTCCTTCACTGAGGAATTCTCTGACAGGATCGTTAGCTGCCATTTCAAGGGTGTCCGATTTGTCTGGAGGGATTACGGTGCAATTCTCACCAGTTGCAGAGTCCAGGATTCGATAGTTGATCTCCGCGGGATCCTCGATATTTTATCCTCGTTTCCAAAGGAAATAGCAGTTCACGTTGAAGTTGTTGCCATGAGAAGTGAAGACGAGGACCCTCTCGTTGTCGATCACGCCAAATTCCTGACAGACTATGTCAGGAACGATCGTTTGAATTAGCATCGGACTGACAGGCTAGATTTTGAGCTGCCTTTGACGTTCATAAAATATATGGCAGGATACCGCCGCTCGTGAGCGGCGGAGGAATGCCAT
>CAZTBA010000535.1:0-3095 GCA_964611725.1 uncultured bacterium | reverse complement strand
GTTTATCCCCGAAGTCCCTCTTCAATCCCTCACGCTCCATTCCCTTGGAGCGCCACTGGATCGGGTTTAAAACATCGATTCCGGCCTCTATCATATCCGGTATTATCTTTCTTATCGCCCCATCGCTGTGATGGAAGACAAAGGCCCCGGCCTCGTGCGCCAGGTCCATCATCCGTTTCATCCTCGGGATTAGGAACCCCCTTATGTGCTCCGGGGAACACATGAGGTCTTCCTGAGATCCCATATCCTCCGCCACATAGGTTATCATAACCTTCCCGGGTATCTGCTCGTAGGTACGGAGGGTTTTTTCGTAGCATGAATCGAAAAGCTTGTCGAGACAAAAATGAACCATGTCCGGGTGAAGGACAAGATCCATGAAGGCCTGTTCCTGACCCCGAAGGCTTTTGTAAGTAAGGAAAGGCTCCGAGCCTCCGCCACGGATCGGGTAATCCTCCCTACCCTTTATCTGGTCCGGTATCACCGAATAATCGAACCAATCCATACTTGGCCAGGTGTAGTTTTCCTTAATTTCCTCAAGGGTCTCATACTCTGCGAGCGGATTATATACGCACTCGGAATAGATGCCGGTACCGTAGTCGATATTCCTGTAACGGCATCCGTACATATCCTCTCCAGGAGGTATCGGCGGTCCCGTATATCTGGGTCCGACACTTACAATCCTGTCGATGTGGAGGCGCTTGAACATCTCGTCGTCGCTCTCACATCCCAGATATTTCATCAGCTTCTCTTTGGCTTCACCGGTGGTCCAGTAATCCATCGGGATCCTGTCAGGCTTTTCCCGTCTGAGGACTGCGTGCCAGCGCTCTCTGGGGGTCATCGTCTCCCTCGCCATCTTACATACCTCCTTCAAAGTAGTATAAGCAGTGACAAAGCAATTTTATCTTTGAGCTTTCACAAACTGACAATGAAACCTGGATGAATGGATTTTTGGATTATTGTGTCTGAAGTATAGGACTCCATCCACCCAACCATTCAATTATCCAGTCAAACCGAGCCTCCGAAAACCTTCCTGAAACATCCTATCGCATAATCTATATCGTCTGAAGAGACGCCGAGATGTGTGACTGCCCTCAGGGTCTCCATATCCCTTGGAAGGATTAGAACTCCCTCGGATCCAAGGATTTCCTGGGCCTTGGGTGCTGTGAGCTTGGATTTGCTTATATCTATTATAACTATGTTGGTGTGAACCGTCACAAGGTCCACCTTCACCCCAGGGAGTTCAGCCACGGCCTCCGCGAGCCTACGGGCATTGGTGTGATCTTCGGCAAGGCGGTCGACGTTATGCTCGAGAGCGTAGAGTCCAGCCGCAGCAATTATCCCGACCTGCCGCATCCCACCACCGAACATCTTCCTGAAGCGCCTGGCCCTGTCTATGAAATCGAGGTCCCCGGCAAGGACCGAGCCAACCGGACATCCGAGGCCCTTCGAAAGGCATATCGACGTGGAATCCAAAGGGGAGGTAAAATCCCGTGGCGGTATTCCCGAGGCTACGCTTGCATTCATGAGCCTTGCCCCATCCATATGGAGCTTCAGCTTTCTATCGCGGCATAGCTTTCCTATTCTTTCTATCTCGTCGAGAGGAAACACCGTCCCACCGGCGCGGTTGTGCGTGCTCTCTATCCAGACAAGGGATGTGCGCGGATAATGGATATCGGCGGATCTTATGGCGGGCTCTATCTGTTCCGCTGTTATGACGCCATGCCTGCCAGGGAGCATCCTCATCTGTACCCCCGACAGGGCGGCCGGGGCAGCAGATTCGTAGTGGCAGACATGGGAATCGGCTTCAAGCACAACCTCGTCCCCCGGCTGCGTATGAGTCCTTATAGTGACCTGATTCGCCATGGTGCCGCTTGCGACGAAAAGGGCAGCCTCTTTGCCAAGGAGCTCTGCTACCTTGTCCTGAAGGAGGTTAACGGTGGGGTCCTCCCCGAAGACATCGTCTCCGACCTCCGCTTCGGCCATTGCCTTTCTCATCCCGGTGGAAGGTTTCGTCACCGTGTCACTCCTAAGATCAACAGCTCTCATACCTTAAACCTCCTGGAATATTTCTTAAAGACAACCTCAAGAGAGAGTGAAAAGTGTAACTGCTGCTTTATTTAAGCAATTTTGGGGAAGCTTCTGTTAATTTTTCGTAGGCATTCAGCTATCAGCTCTCAGCTTTTGCTGATTGCTGATAGCCGACCGCTGACTGCTTAAGATTTCTCATTGCTTCGAGAGTTTAGGCGATTCTCTAAACAATAGAAAATACCAAAGAGCATTCTAAAATCACTTAAGTCATTGGAATACCGGATACAGGTCAGAGTTCCTGTCAATATTTATTCTGCCTTCGTCTTCCTTCAGTTTAGGTCTACTACCTCAGATTTATCCATCTATTCACTTGCCCTCCCATCCATCGGTGCATAGAAAGCATATAAAATCAGGTCTGCAAAGTCAAACGAAATCTTCCGCGTCACAGCGTATCGAAATATCTTTGAAAAGGGATTCCGTTTTAGTATATTCGGCTTTCACTTGAGCCTGGTGCACCATGTTGTGATACCGACCTAACTAACCCCAAACGGAGAGCCTGAAGCATTTAACGAAGGAGATAAAATGGAGGAGAAGTTTCAGCGGTTTCCGAAGGAACTTCTGGTGCTTTCGTTCTCGTTCTTCTTCATATTTATGGGAGCGGGTGCACAGCAGCAGTTTCTTGTCCCATATCTGCGGGAAAACATCGGTTGGGGGACGATGAAGGCCTCGACCATCCTCTCGTCCGTTTACATATCGTTCATGATCTGGAGGGTGTTTGTAGGCTATACGACAGAGTTCTTAGGGCAATTCAGATCGATTCTGTTCGGATCGCTCACATATACAGCATTTGCAGCGACTGTCTTCCTGACAGATAGATTCGAAATCATTGCAATAGCAGCAGCCATATGGGGTTGGGGTGCCGCTTCGATGTGGATAGGAAGCGGGAACAGGGTTCTCGATGTTACAGCCAAGGGACGTTACGGATTCTCGTCCGGGATATTCTACCTGTGCACCCACATCGGGTTAACCATAGGTATCGTGATCCTCGGGAATGTTGAGGCTATATG
>CAZTBA010000534.1:0-3109 GCA_964611725.1 uncultured bacterium | reverse complement strand
TGATAGAATCTCTGTCTCAGGAAAAATCTTTTTACACACTATTTTGGACTTGACCTTTTGGCATCCGAGCGGAACTAATGCTTGACAGCAACGGAATAAGAAATTATACTCATTTCCATGCTTCGTGATGCCCTGAAGGGATATGAAGGTTTCAGTTGATAATGAGGCTATTTCTTCTGTCCGTAAAGGGTAGCCACGGTTAGACTCTGTCTCATAAGCTCTTAGCGGTCAGCTCTCAGCAGCCAGTCAAAAAAACTGAAGGCCTATCTCGATTAGTATCATTTTCAGGTAAGAATGTCAGACCATGTTTTTTTGACTTAGTAAATGTAAGGATGTGGCCTGTTCTATTCGCGGGTTTCTGGCTCAACGTCCACCAGGAGGGAAAAAGATCATGCCCAGTCCATTTCATGGAAACCGCCCGCCGTTCGCGCTCCCTTCGAATATCGTCTATTTCCACGACTGGCGATACGTTAATACCGGAAGTTTTTCCTGGATTGCACAGGATGGCTCACGCCCGCCGTTGTTTACACTCGATGCGTTGCCCCAAATGCGATTGGACTACCACAGTATTCCCCTTGGAATTCATCTCGTTGCACAGCGTGCGACAAAGACGGAGCCAGTGCTGACCCCCGAAAAGGCTGACGAAATCTTTCTGTTCGGCGGCACCTTGATCCATGAGGATGGCATCTATCGGCTCTGGCACGACTGCTGGCCCAAGGAGGACATAGGATCGCCGCGCATCGGCCACTTTAACTACGTCCGCTATGCCGAGTCCGAAGATGGGGTGGAGTGGAAGTTCCCGTCTCTGGGACTTATTGAATACCGCGGCAGCCGTGATAACAACATCGTCTACGGCGGCCCGCTTACCCCGGAGACAGGCTACCACGGCGGGTGCGTTTTCAAAGATCCTTCCGCACCACCCGAGGAACGCTACAAGGTATTCCACCTGGGCCAGATCTCCCCGGAGGCACTTGAAAAATATCGCAAAGAGTGGCCGGATGATGTAGATCCCTTCCATCTGGGCAAGAATGCACCGGCCCTTTACGGCGGTGTGTCACCGGATGGATTGCGCTGGACGCCGCTGCCCGATCCCCTGGTCGTCCAGACGAGCGATACCCATAATGTCTGTACATACGACGTGGTCAGAAAAAAATACGTCGCATACTGCCGGTCGTGGTTCTTCAACCGGCGGACCATAGGCCGGATGGAAACAGACGACTTCCGTCACTTCCCACTGCCGGAGGAACTCTTCTGGCCGAATGCGATGATGCAACCTTATGATCTCTGGTATGCCAACGCCAAGACTATCATGCCGGACACGACGGATTACCATGTCATGTTTCCGATGCGCTGGAGCCTGCCATACGATAAGTTCGACTTCCACCTTGCCACGAGTCCTGACGGGGTAGTGTGGGGATTTGTGCCAGAGGGACCGGTGTGTGAGCCAGGCCCTCCCGGTTCATGGGATGAGGGGGTTGTTGCCCCAGGATTGGGACTGGTCGATCTGCCTGGCGATCGGATGGGTATCCTTGTCAGTGGCTCACCCGTGCCACACAAACATCCGCGCCGTCCGCCGCTCGGAAAACTGGCGTGGGCGTGGTGGCCCAAGGGTCGCCTCGTGGCACTTAAAGCACCACTTGAGGGTTTCTTCGCCCTCCATCCGCTCGTCTTCCCGGGCAGAACGGTCCGCGTGAATTTCCGCACGACTTTCACCGGCTATCTGAAAGTGGAAGCGTGTGGGCATGACGGGAAGATCCTTCCGGGTCGCAGCTTCGATGACTGCGACTGGCTCAACGGCGACCAACTTGACCAGGTTGTCACCTGGCACGGGCAGGCTGATCTCGGGCACCCCGGGGATTCTCCGGTTGCATTGCGGTTCCGTATGCGCAGTGCGGAGCTCTTCAGCGTTCGATTTGAGTAGCGCAGGCGACTCCGTGTGCCATGAAGTGTCCACTGCCAAAAGCACTTTTTGAGAAGGTTCAACGGTAATCTCAGTAAGAGGCGAGTAGAGATGCCAGGAATAACGGATATGTCAAAAAGTCCTTACGCAAAACTTGATTCCATAAGCTTGGATAAGGTGGACCTTGAAGATCGATTCTGGAAACCCAAGGTGGATGTTAACCATAGTATATCACTGCCGTACCAGTATGACGAATGCGAGAGGATCGGAAGGGTCGATAATTTCAGGATAGCAAGTGGCTATAGAAAAGGTAAGATTGCCGAAGCTCGTAAAGCTCGCGATTCCGATGTTTACAAGTGGATCGAGGCTGCTTCCCATGACATCTCCAGCTATTCCGAAGCGGATCTGGAGTCAAAATTAGACCGGATCATCGACCTGATTGCCAGATCACAGGAAGAGAGCGGCTATCTGAATACATCGTTCCTGTTCGAGAAGAAAAGCGAGAGATGGAAGAACCTATCACATGGATATGAACTGTATTGTGGCGGACACCTGATCCAGGCTGCAATCGCACATCATCGTGCCACAGGTAAAACCACACTCCTTGACGTTGCCGTTAAGTGGGCGGATTACGTATCCAGATATTTCGGCCCTGAGGCCGAAGCCGGCACGGAAGGCCATCCTGAAGTGGAGATGGCACTTGTTGAACTCTACCGGGAGACAGAGGAGAGGCGGTATCTCGATCTCGCGATCTTCTTCGTTGAGCAGAGGGGAAAGAAATCCTCCGGACTCGATGGAAACGAGTATTTACAGGATCATCTCCCGATAAGGGAACAAACGTACATGACAGGACATGCTGTCAGACAGCTCTACCTCTTATGCGGAGTCACGGACATATACGCTGAAACCGGTGATGAGACGCTTATTGAAACGCTCGGAAAGCAATGGGATAACCTTGTAAATAAGAAGATGTCGATTACCGGTGGAACGGGGGCGAGCTATGGCGGGGAGGCATTTGGTTCGGAATATGAGCTCCCGAACAGGATGGCCTATAATGAGACCTGCTCGGCTATCGCTTCTTTAATGTGGAACTGGAGGATGCTTCACGTAACCGGAGATGCCCGTTATTCCGATATTATGGAACAGGTGCTCTACAATGGTCTTTTGAGTGGGATCTCCCTCGATGGCCTGAGCTATTTCTATACGAAT
>CAZTBA010000533.1:0-3186 GCA_964611725.1 uncultured bacterium | reverse complement strand
TTCGAAGTGAGCGTCCAGGGGGTGGTGGTCCAGACGAGGAGATATTCCCGGTCACGCCCATCTACAGGGAACCTGACATAGACGCTCCTGTGGGAGAGTTCGCTATACCCCTCGGTAGCTATCTCATGCTCGGATATAGCGGTGCTGCACCTCGGGCACCAGGGCATGACATCGTGTCCCTTGTAGATCCAGCCATGCTCGTGGCATTTCTTAAGAAAGTGCCATATAGTGTAATTGTTCTCGTCGGACATCGTATAATACGAGTTATCCCAGTCCATCCAGTAGCCAAGCCGGATGGACTGCTGGGTCTGGATCTTCGAAAATTTGAGCGCCCTCTCCTTGCATTTTTCGACAAACTTAGCTATGCCGTAATCCTCTATATCTCTTTTAGACTTGAATCCGAGTTCCCTCTCGACGTTCACCTCGACCCAGAGTCCCTGGCAGTCGAACCCGTTCTGAAAGCGCTGATCGTAACCACACATCGCCTTGTAGCGCTGATATATGTCTTTATAGGTCCTGCCCCAGGCATGATGGACCATCATGGGATTATTTGCAGTTATGGGTCCGTCGAGGAAGGAATACCTCTTCTTGCCCTTGTTCTTTTCCCTGAGCTTATCGAAGGCCCTGATCTCATCCCAGAGTTTAAGTATACGGTGTTCTATCTTAGGAAAATCAAGTTCAGTATCTACTTTTGAAAACATCTATCACACCTCTATTAACTCTTTAAATCTCCTCCAACAACCTCTTGACTATGCGACCGAGTTTCGGCTCCGCCTCATTTGCAACCCTTATTATCTCATCTATCTCAGCCGGCTTCAGCGTATCCGGGAAGCACATATCGGTCACCACCGAAAGTCCGAGCACCTTGATACCGGAATGTATAGCCACTATATCCTCCGGGACCGTTGACATACCGACAACGTCAGCTCCGATAGCCCTCAGGAACCTGTATTCGGCAGCAGTCTCGAGGTTTGGCCCTGCAACCGCCACATAAACCCCCTTATGGATCTTTATCTTCTCCTCAAGCGCTATGTTCTCGGCGAGCTCTACGAGCTCCCTGTCATATGGCTCGGACATATCGGGGAAACGTGGCCCGAGTTCATCGTCGTTCGGGCCGATCAAAGGGTTATCTCCCATGAGGTTTATGTGATCGTTCATTATCATTATGGCCCCTGGTGAGAGGGAGGGGTTCATCCCTCCGCATGCGTTCGAGACTATAAGCGTACGTATCCCGAGCGCCACCATAACCCTCACCGGGAAGGTAACCTGCTTCATAGAATAGCCTTCATAATAGTGGAACCGGCCCTGCATGGCCACAACATCCCTGCCGCTCAGTCTGCCGAGTATAAGCTTCCCGGCATGTGTGGCAACTGTGGAAACAGGGAAATGCGGGATCTCACTGTACGGGATCTCGGCATCGCTGTCTATCTGATCAGCCAAGTTGCCGAGCCCTGTACCGAGTATCATCCCGACCCCTGGTGTCAGAGAGGTCTTCGCCCTTATAAACTTTACAGCATCGTCTATCTCTTCCCTGAGCTTCGACATATCTCATCCCTTTTTCATTTGAAAATGACACTAATCTGACGAGGATAAGCGTTCAGCCATCAGCTTCTGCCGACTGCTGTCAGCTAAACGCTGAAAGCTTATAAAACAAAGTCCGATCGTGGTCATTTTACGGGACAGAAGAAACGGTCTTATATTCAGTTGAAATGACTATTATTCGCCTTTCAGGAGCGAGAGGACATCGTCTCCGTCACCGGAGATCTCCAGGACTTTATGCCTCGCCTTATGTCCTGAGAGTATGGAGACCTCCGAAGATCTGAGCCCAAGCCTCCTTGAGATATATTTTACAAGCCGCCTGTTGGCGACCCCGTCCGATGGCGGCGCGGCCACCCTTACCTTAAGTATACCATCCTCACCGAAACCCAGGATCTCATCCTTAGAAGCATTAGGCTGAACTCTCACCCTGATCTTCATCGGATCCCACCTCCCCGGGGTATTCTTCGAGTAAGGGAACCTCCTCAGCCTCCACATCATCAGAGGAATTCGCGCCCACAGTTTCCTCGATCTTCTCCCGGGAAATATCGGTTTCGAAGGACACCAGAAGTTCCATCTGCGAGTTACAAATAGCCCTGATCTTAGCTATAATCGAGTCCCTGACGGATCTGAGTTCAGCTATCTGGGACACTATCTGGGACACCTCGCGCCTCGCATCCTCCACAACCCGCCCGGCCTTAAGCTCCGCGTCTCTCAGTATAAGCTCGGATTCTTTCCTGGCATTCTGCTGGAACTGGTCGGTCATCTTCTGACCGGTAATGAGGGTATCCCTTAGCGTCTCCTCGAGATTCTTGTACTCAGCAAGCGTTTCCTCCAAACTCTTTGTCTTCCCTCTGAGTTCCAGGTTCTCACCCGTCAGCTTCTCAAACTCATCCGCTATTATGTCGAGGAAAACCTCGACTTCCTCGCAATCGAATCCTCTGAGGGCTTTCCTGAACTCCTGTTTCCTGATATCAAGCGGGGTTATCTTCAAATCAGGTCACCTCCGGGTGTTTCAGAACATATTTCTGAGAAAGCGCTGTAATATCATTATCACCAATATAACAGCCAAAGGCGAAAAATCTATTCCGGTGCTCCATGTGAGCCTTACGATCCTTCGGCGGACTGGCTGGAGGATCGGCTCGGTGGCACCGTAGAGAAATCTGACCGCAGGGTTATAGGGGTTCAGGTTGAACCAGGATATCAGAGCCCTGGCTATAATGACCCAAATATATATGGAGAGAAGCCCATCTATGAGACGGATTACATCGACAAAGAATCCCCCGAAACCCAGCATTTCTTTAACTCCCTTGGAACCAAGATTGCGACCCCTGTTCCCAATATATCTGATATCCCATCGATGGAGACCTCAAACCGTTTGCCGCACCCATCGACAGGTAATTGATTCCAACCCTCAGTGCCTTTTTGATCGAAGTAATATAGGCATGAACAGATACCTAAGCAACAAAAAAATCCTTATCCTCGCAGCTCTTGCACGAGAAGTCACATTCTAAAGCACCAAGTTGAGCTTATCTGAAATCCCATACTTTGAGGCGATATTAACAGCCTTCTCAGAAAGGCTGCGTCGGTAGGACTCCGTCCCATCCTTTGAGAAAAACACCTTCCTGTACTGGCCAAGGAGCCCGGGAT
>CAZTBA010000532.1:0-3188 GCA_964611725.1 uncultured bacterium | reverse complement strand
GTGTAGACGTACATATACCGATGGGTGAGTCTGTTTAAGCTCTGTGATAATTTCCAGGATGAGGTAGGAAAGCGGGTTGATCGCCGAACTTCCATCTCTGTTTCTGCCTCCGATGGGAACGGCTTCGACCCAACCATCTGCGGGAGCGACGCGCTCATGGAGTTTGATAAGGAGTTCTGTGACCAATTCCCTTGCCTCATCGAGAGTCGTGCGGCTGGCTTCCAGATCGGCCTGCAAATAGGGCCAGAGATAATAGTCCAAACGCCCGGGGCCATTTCCTCCGAACGGGTTCTCAAACATAACTGCCAGATGTTGGAAGAAGAAACTCTGGATTGCTTCTCTGAAAGTTGTCGCAGGAAATTCTGGGACACTTGTGCATGTTTCTGCCATCTCCAGAAGCTCCTGTTTCCTTGACCTGTCCGATTCTTCTTCCGCGGCTTCCTTCAACTTTCGGACGTGGCATCCCACCCAGCGGATCAAACCGTCTAGCGCTATCTCCACACAGGAGTAGAATTCATGCGATATCGGATCATCCGTTCGCTCTTTCGCCTCCAGACAGCGGTTCATCATCCCTGAGGCACCCAATTCCAGTGTGATCCCAAAATCCCAGCAGATGTGCCCGGGTGACGCTCCATCGCAAAAGTAACGGGCATAGAGCTCATTTTCAGGTAAGCGTTCTTTGACCCTCCTGGCGGCCACCGGGAAAACGGAATAATTGCTCCAGCGCGAATCTAATGAGCTGTTATACAGTTCGGGACACCCACTTCCCGGGCATGCCTGGTATATCTGACCGGCGATTCGTGAAAGCGGGTGGATGAACACGGGCTCGTTTTCCAGGGCATAGGCGAAGCTTCTTGCCTGACGTTCTGCCAGAGGCAAGTCTGTATAAAGCTCGAAAAATGCCTTCGTCCAGTTTGCCTCTTTGGGGCTCTTTGTCTCCCCGCTCCCTCTTGCGTAAGCTTGCTTTTGGAGTTTTTCTAATCGCTCGTTCATTGAAGCCGTCCTCTATTTTTGCAGAAATCAGTTTTTGAAGGCATCGGTTTCTATGGTGAGGACGGACTAAACTACCAGCACTATCCTCACATCCATTACATTGGTTCCTGTCGGGCCTGTGATTACAAGATCTCCAAGCGCTTTGAAGAAATTATACGAGTCGTTGTCCGCAAGGAAGTCTTTGGGGGAGATCCCAAGCTCCAGTGCCCTCGAGACGGTGCTCCCATCTGCAAGTGCTCCCGCTGCATCGGTTGGACCGTCTGTCCCATCGGTTCCGGCGCTGAAGATAAGCACCCCCTCAATTCCGGAAATCTCCATGGCCGATGCTAAGGCAAACTCCTGATTCCTACCTCCGAGGCCATCTCCCTCTATCGTCACGGTCGTTTCCCCTCCGCTTATCACACATGCGGGACGCCTCAGCGGCTCCCCAGAGGAGACGATCTCCTTAGCTATCGCCGTATGAACCTTCGCTACTTCCCTTGTTTCACCTTCGATCTGACTCGAAAGGAGCAGGACGTTATATCCGAACGATCTTGCCTTTTCACTCGCTGCCTCAAGTGCGAGGCGGTTGCTC
The DNA here is from genome assembly GCA_964611725.1 of uncultured bacterium. GTDB lineage: Bacteria > Latescibacterota > CAZTBA01 > CAZTBA01 > CAZTBA01 > CAZTBA01. Next base: position 1,621 of record CAZTBA010000532.1, on the reverse strand, counting down.
CCGATTATCACGTTCTGACATCGCGCGTAGGGGACCTTCGGGGTTTCGGGAATCTCCCCTCTGAAGCCCGCCTCAATGCGCTTCATTACGTTCTCCGGAACAGCTTCGGGAATTTCATATTTTTTCAGTATTTCAATGCAGTCTCCAAACGTCGAGCTGTCAGGCACGGTGGGCCCCGACGCTATCACGTCGAGCTTGTCACCGACCACATCGGAGAGTATGAGGGATGCCACATAAGCCGGGCGCGCGATTTCGGCAAGCTGTCCCCCCTTTGCCTTCGAGAGATGCTTCCGGATCGCGTTCATCTCGTTTATGGTTGCACCACATTTTAAAAGAAGACCGGTTGTCTTCTGTTTCTCACCCAGGGTTATCCCCTCGGCGGGAGCAGGCATGAGCGCCGAACCGCCGCCCGAAATCAGACATATGACAAGCGTACTCTCATCTGCCTCTCTGGCAAGTGCGATTATCCTCTCGGCTCCGATCACACCATTTTCGTCCGGTATCGGATGCCCACACTCGTTCACCTCTATACCTTCGACTGTCCCCCCATGGCCATATTTGGTGTTCGCAAAACCGATTGAGATCCTGTCCCGGAGGATCTCCCTGATTCCCTTCGCCATCGGGACCGCCGCCTTGCCCAGAGCAAGGACATATATCTTGCTGACCTCAGAGGTATCATACTGCCAATCCTCGATCCATATCTTGGGATCTTCGAATCTCAGGTTTCTTTTCACACACTCAACGGGATCGGCAGCCTTCAGCGCGGCATCAAATATCCCAAAAGCATCTTTCCTGAGATTCTTCACTTCCCCTCCGATTTCCTATTCAAGTATCCTTCTCGCACCCATGTATCTCCATTTATAGTAACTCGACCCAAGCCGGGTTACTGCAACACCTTTGCTTTCGCTTACATGTGCAAACTTACCGCCTCCCATATAGATCCCGACGTGTGTGATCCCCTTGCCGGACGTGCCGAAGAAGACCAGATCTCCGGGCCTCAGACTTCTCTTACCAACGCCCCTGCCAAGGCGGAACATATCGGCTGAATTCCTTGGAAGCTTGATCCCATAGGCCTCCCTGTAGATTGTCCTGACAAACCCGGAACAATCCATCCCTCTTCTCGATTCACCTCCGTATCTGTAGGGGATGCCGATATATGGCTCTACAGTTTCTTCGAGAACTTCCGATCTGCTTCCACGACCGAAAGGTTGTCTGGACGTATACCTCGGCGTGCTGGCACAGCCGAGCACCGTGATCGAAACTATTGCTGCAAGAAAGTAAGTTTTTGGCTTCGTTTTCATGGTATGATCGACTCTGAGGTTCCGATGAACCTGTTTTTTCCTCTGGACTTTCAGAAACCAATATAAGAGCCTGGGGGGGGCTGTCAAGTCTTTTATCTGGCGTTCGGACAGGAAAACAATCGATACAGAAGCAGAGAGTCCTGAGAAGTGAAATTATTTAAGAGGCATAAGGATAGACCCCGATGATCTCTCTTCTCAAAAGATAAGTAATTACAATAAATTATAGCGGCATTAAAAGGTATGTCAAGGAGGTATTATCGGATTCATGGAACAGGTAATAGAGATGGTATCCCCCTATGTGAGTTAAAGGTATTTGGTAA
>CAZTBA010000531.1:0-3209 GCA_964611725.1 uncultured bacterium | reverse complement strand
ACCAACAACATAGGCGAACCTCTGGCTACTTGTCAACTAGCACCAATGGTTATTACCTCAGGGGTGTGCCTATAAGGGAAGATGTGCTCGATTGGCTTATAGGAGCTGCCGTAGCTGTCACCTTGACGAGCTATGTCTTCAGGAGGGTAGGTGGAGTGTATTCCAAACTTGAGATGACCGGTGAGGCCCTACAGTTTGAGCACCAGCAGCTTATGTCGATATTCGACAGCATAGATGAGCCAATATACGTAGCCGACATTGAGACACATGAGCTTCTATATGCTAACAGAGCACTCAAGGAGCGGTTCGGTAAAGATATAGTTGGGAAGCCCTGTTATGAAGTTCTTCAGAACGACCAGTCGTCCCCGTGCAGTTTCTGCACTAACGGCAGGATCTCCAAGAACGGCGTGATCCAATCTCCGTGCGTATATGAGTCCCAAAATGCACTTGACGGTCGGTGGTACAGGTGCATAGATAAGGCGATAAGATGGCCCGATGGAAGGGTGGTGAAGTTGCCCTGAAATGGTGGGCATTGAGAAAGAGACACTTTTCACATCATCACCCCAAACACGCTCGCCAGCCCTGCGACCTCCGACTCTACCTTGTGCAGCTTCCCCAGGTAGACACTATTCCCATAGAACGTGTTTGCATTATCAGGGTCATACTTCATATACCCCAGAAACACGTACTCCCCTCCGGCTACAATCCCCGGCTGCAGGGTGACGGTCTTATCCCCAAGATCGTTCGTTATCCTCGGATGGCCTGCTATGACCGTGTGCAGCTCTCCGCACACCTCACGGGGATCCTTCTGCACCTTTCCGAAATAGATCTCCCTGTGAGCCGTCTAGTCTGAGGTATCCCCCACATCCGCTATCCATAGCATAGAATCGAGTCTCCCTCTATGATGAAATCCACCAGCCTGAACTTGAGCGAACTCGGTAGCGTGTGGATCACAAGGTCAAAGGTTTTTACTTTAAATTCTCAGAGAGTATCCTTTACCTATAACGTCTCCCGCCAAAACCACTACCATTCTCCCCAAGTACGTGCTGAACTACTGCAATTACCTTTTGTGCAGAGAGCGGCTTTATCATATATCCGGATACTGCAAGGTTTATGGCTTCAACCGCTTCTTCGAGTGAGGCACAGTCTGTCATCGCAACAACTTTTATCTCCGAATGCCTTCTCCTCGTCTTTGATATGAATTGCAAGCCACTGATTCCTGCCAACTCTATGTCCACAAAGACGAGATCATAATCCCCTCTCTGCAGAAGTTGAAAAGCCTCTTCGCCATTATCCGTGCTATCCACATTATATCCCACTTTCTCCAGTGTCTCGGAGATAAAACCGCAGATCTGGGGTTCATCATCTAACACAAGGACTCTGCCTGATCTTGGTTTAACCTTTTTGTTCTCCAACCATCCATCAAGATCTTTTCTTCTGAACCTCCATTGTCTTCCTAATCTGAGAGCAGGTATCTTACGGGCTTTGAGGAGTCTGTAGAGTGTACGTCGGCTTACTTTGAGGTAGTTTGTGGCTTCTTTTACGGTGAGGATCTCTTGAGTTTCTATGCTTCCTCCAAATTCCTCCATGGGGTACACCTCCGATGATTTAGTCTAAAAGACAATTGGAAGAGTCTTTCACGTCTGCTCACGTTCCGCCCATAGTACCTCTATCTCATCGATATCCCCAGGCGCATTGGACTATATTGATGATACCCTGACGATAACCTACAGGTCCGGCTATCTTTTCCCATCTTCGGCTTCTGTCACTCAAGCGTTTCCTCCAAAAACCACACCGTCCCTGCCGACCTGACAGCTCTTGTTGGCGTAAGAACAGCAATTTCCAGTTTTCATCAGGAGATATTCTCCTCAAATTTCTTGATACACTTTTCACACGTTATATACCTATCCTTGAGGTTTTTAAGAAATTCGTGATCTTCCTCTGTTACAAGAATATCGGGCTCAAAAGGTCCCATCGAGCAAAGGGTATGGCTACTCCCCGGTGCTGCCAGGTGAACCTTTTTGCCTTTGGCAACCTTACCAATGCATATCTCCATGATCTTCAATCCTCTTGCTCTTTCAAGGAAAGGACTTCCAGGATATATTTTCGCAGAAATCTGATCGATATCTGTGAATGCTGCTATCATCCTTTAATCTTTTGCTTTGTCAGCTTTTTCGAGAGATAAAAAATATTGCCTGCAAAATCAGGCGAAGTGTTGCCTTCCGGTTTCACTTAGCTTTGCTCCACAGCCTCTCTAATGGATCGAAGTAGATCCATCAGAAAGTAAGGTTTCTGTATAAACCGAAAACCTCTCTGACGTATGATGAACCACTGCGACTTATCGTTCGTATAGCCACTGCTGAGCAGAACCCGAAGCTTATCTTTGCGAGAGAGGAGTTCTTCAAATAGCTGGAGGCCGCTTCCATCAGGCAAGACCGAATCGCTGAAGACCAAGTCAAACTCTCCTTTTTCCCTCTCAAAGATACTCACTGCTTCTTCTGCACTTGCAGCTTCAAATACAACATAGCCATTTTCTCTAAGCGCTCCTGAGGCAAACTCACGGACTCCTTCCTCATCCTCCACAAGCAGAATCCTCTCTCCTCTACCCTGAAATTCACCCAGCGAAACCGTCTCTTTGGCCTTTTCCTTCGGCTTTGCCGATACAGCTGGCAGATAGACTTTGAAAGTTGAACCCTGTCCAGGCTCACTGTAGACATTTATCCATCCTTCATGCTGCTTGACGATGCCATAGACAGCCGAAAGGCCAAGTCCGGTGCCCCTTCCAATTTCCTTGGTGGTAAAGAAAGGCTCAAAGATATGCTGGACGGTCTCCTTATCCATACCTATTCCCGTATCTGTGACTGATAGACGGACAAACCTGCCAGGACGCGCATAACTATAGATCTTGCAGTAATCTTCATCCACCTGCACGTTCTCGGTTCCAATAGTAATCTCTCCCCTTTCAGGCATGGCGTCTCTGGCGTTAACCGCCAGATTCATGATTACCTGCTCCATACTTCCTACATCTGCCGAAACCGTCCAAAGCTCACTCTCCAGATCGGTGTCGATAACGATATCTTCACCGATAAGACGGTCTAACATCCCCAATAAATCTTTAACAACTCCGTTCATATCGAGTGGAATAAGGTCCATCGGCTGCTTGCGGCTGAAAAGGAGCAGCTGACGGGTGAGATTAGCTGCGCGTATGG
>CAZTBA010000530.1:0-3233 GCA_964611725.1 uncultured bacterium | reverse complement strand
GGATAGGTATAGCCAGAGCGCTCGCGGTGAGACCCAAATTCATAGTTGCCGATGAACCCGTATCAGCGCTCGATGTCTCCATCCAGGCGCAGATAATAAACCTTCTGCAGGATCTCCAGCAGAAGCTTAACCTTACCTATCTCTTCATCGCCCACGACCTGAGCGTTGTCGAGCATATATCCGACAGGGTCGCTGTTATGTACCTGGGAAAGATAGTTGAGATAGCAGAAAGCGAATACCTGTATTCGAACCCTCTGCATCCCTATACTCAGGCTCTCCTGTCAGCAGTGCCCGTTCCGGACCCGCGTGCGGTCAGAAATAGGATCATCCTGGAGGGAGATGTACCCAGTCCGGCGAACATCCCTCCCGGATGTCGATTCCATCCCCGCTGTCCCAAGAGGATGGATATCTGTGATAGGGAGGCTCCTGAATTCAAGGATACCGGGAACGAACATTCGGTAGCCTGTTTCCTGTACTGATGGGACTTCGTGAGGGAAGTGTGGGGATAACGGAGGTTCGGGGATTTGTTTCGGTCATGAGCTATCTGCATGGGAATTTATTCCGTGTTTTCCTGAAAAATATTGACTTAAGTACCAAAATTAACGATATTAAAGGGCTAAAATTAGGAGAAGTCTCTAAACGGAGGGCGATATGGAGGATCTGAACCTTCTGAGGATTATCTTCAGGGGTGGTTACCTGATGATACCGATATTTATATGTTCCGGCATAGCTGTTGCCGTCGTAGTGGAAAGGTTCTTGACGTTCAGGAAAGCCAGGGTCAACGTCGGTAGCTTTATGATGAAGATAAGGGGAGCGCTTTCAGAGGACAGTCTCGATAGGGCTCTCCGAATATGTGACGAGACCGGAGGACCTGTAGCCTCGATTTTCAAGGTCGCTATCTCCAGACACAATATGGGTAAGGAAGATGTCAAAAGCTTGGTTGAGGATGCAGGTAACGCTGAGATATATAACTTAGAGAATCATACGGGGATACTTGCCACCATAGCCGGGGTGGCCCCGCTCATAGGGTTCCTGGGGACGGTTACCGGAATGATAAGGGCGTTTATAAAGATACAGTCGCTCGGCGGCAACGTCAACGCTGATGTCCTCGCTGGCGGCATATGGGAAGCTATGGTAACGACCGCGGCGGGCCTCACAGTCGGCATATTTTCACTTATATTCTATAATTATTTCGTCTCCAAGATACGGAAACTCGCCTTCGAGATAGAGACGAACTCCTCCGAACTGATGGATATGCTCTTTTCGGGAGAGGAGGGAGCTATTGAAGCTTAAAACCAATATGGAGATGATAACGGTTTTCAATGCCATTTCCTTAACCGATATAATCTTCCTGCTTTTGGTTTTTTTTCTCCTTTCGTCAACCTTTATACTTCAGCCAGGTATAAAGGTTGAGCTTCCCAGGACAACCGCCACCGACGTGAGTTCTGAAAAGAGTATAGTTATAACAATAGATGCCAGCGGTACCATATATCTGAGCTTGCCCGGAAAAGTAGACCATATAGTTAGCAGGGATGTGCTCGGTGCCGAGCTGAGGAAGGCCTTTATAGATGTCGGGAAGCCTATAGTCGTTATAAGACCCGATAAGAGGATACCCGTGGATACGCTCATAGGGGTTATGGACGTTGCCAAGAGCGCCGGGGGCGGCAAGTTCGTTATAGCCACCCGACAGGTTGAAATGTGAGCTTCGAGGGCATATGGCCATCTATTTGAGAAGAGATTACGGTATGATGAAGGCGGCCGCATGGTCTGTCTTTATCCACCTTCTGTTGGGCATTTTTATGTTCAGGGTATCAGTGAACTTCAGTGTTGATCCTCCGAAATTTATGGAGGTTATGCTCGGTCAGGTTTCTCAGACACCCTATACAATCCCGGAGGGAGGCTCCGAAGCCGAGATCTCTCAAATGGGAGCGGAATCCCCTTCCGAAAGGATCGAGACCCCTGATAGGATGATGCTCGAGGTTGAGGAGCCGACTATAACGGTTCCGAAGAGGGAGCTTCACAGGGATATAGGTGTTTCGACAGGTGAGAAGATATTTGAGCTTCTTGGACGGGAAAGGCGTGTCCAGAAGTCTGGTACTTCGCTGTCTGAGCTCAGGAAGAAGGCTCCTGTTGTCAGGGGAACCGATCTCGGTTTTGTCCCCGGTTCCGGTGTTGAAACGGAGGATGTGGGGGAGGAAGCAAAGGTTGCTTTCATCATAAAAGGTGATATCAAAACAAGGGAGATAATGGAAAATCCCCTCCCTGAGTATCCTCCCGGACTTCAGAAGGAAGCCGTTGTAAAGCTCTTTTTTTCCGTCCTTCCTAACGGAAATGTAGGTGATATACGCCTTGTGCAGAAAGGGGCAACGAGGCTCGAAAACGAGGCTATCTCCAAGCTTAAACAGTGGAGATTTAACCCTTTGGAAAAAGGGGATGGGACAATTCAAAGCGGGGAGATAACTTTCATATTCAAGCTAAGGTGAAGGTCTATGTCAGGTGAGGATGTTTTCTGGAAAAACATATTCAAGAAGAGGCGTGGGGGTGAAAGCCTGAGATCTCTCCTCAGGCGGACCCCCCTCTTTTCAAATCTGACTGATAGGGAGCTCGAGAAGGTCGAGAGGATCGTCCACAGTCGGACATACTCGGATCAGGAGGTCATTTTCAGGCAGGGGGATCTGGGAGTGGGTATGTATGTCATAAAATCCGGTGGGGTGGATATAGTGCATGATGTAGACGGTGTCTCACGCGGGCTCGCACACCTCGAGGCTGACGATTTCTTTGGTGAGATAGCCCTTCTGGATGAAGCACCGCGCTCAGCTTCCGCCGTAGCCTGCGGTATCACTGAGGCCATAGGTTTTTTCAGACCTGACCTCCTCGACCTTGTGGAGAGGGCCCCTCGGCTTGGAGTGAAGATACTGCTGAACTTAGCACAGCTTATCTCTATCAGGCTCCGTGAGGCAAACGAGGTCCTCGCCACTACAGCACGTTCTTAGGAGAAATCGGAATCTGAGGAAAAAGCTGAGACATCTGGAGGTTCTTCCTGAGATATGGCGGACGGTTCAGTTTCAGGCATAACCAGAGTATTGAAGGCCTTTGGTACAGTTCTGTTAATCACCCTTATCTTCTTATTCCTGTATCTGGTCCGTGGGGTGCTCACGCCTTTCCTTCTTGCCTTCCTGATGGCCTACCTCTTCGGCCCTATAGTTGACAGGTTTGAATCGATCGGTATGAGG
>CAZTBA010000529.1:0-3251 GCA_964611725.1 uncultured bacterium | reverse complement strand
TCGCCTGATGGGCGGTGCGTTTTTAGAAGCTCATCTGCCGATATTGCGGAGATAAAGGATATATAGGCCGGTACGAGCGGGAGGACGCAAGGGGATACAAAAGATATCAATCCGCCTATGAACGCCGTCGCTATAGATACGCCTTCCATCTATCCTCCCAAATCCAGACTAAAACTTGTAAGCCTTTCCCTCGAGTTCGGATATAAACCTCTCTGCTTCCATAGCCGCTTTTGCGCCGGCACCGCTTGCTATGACAACCTGACGATAATAGGGATCATGTACATCACCCGAAGCGAACACACCTTCCACATTTGTACGCTGTCTTGAATCGACTTTTATATACCCCTGTCTATCAAGCTTGAGCTTGTCCTTGAAGATCTCCGTACTGGGGATATAGCCCACTGATATGAAAACCCCACCTATCTGACAATCAGAAACTTCCCCGGAATGCACGTTCCTCAGTTTCAAGCCCTTTACCCCATGACTCGGATCTCCTACGATCTCATCGACTACGGAGTTCCACCTGATGTCAATCCGCTCGTTCCGCTTGACAATATCCTGAAGTATCCGCGTTGCCCTCAGCCTGTCCCTCCGGTGCACCATATAGACTTTCGATGCCAGCTTTGAAAGATATATAGCCTCTTGAACGGCTACATCCCCACCGCCGATCACGGCTACCTCTTTCCCGCGGAAGAAAAATCCGTCACAGACGGCACAGTAGGAAACACCTTTCCCAAGGTACTCCATCTCTCCGGGGACACCGAGCTTCCTGGGAACGGTCCCGGTGGCTACTATAAGTGCTTTGGTTTTGTATTCCTCATAGTTTGTCTTTACTATGAACGGATGCACTGAGAAGTCGACCTCGGTCACTTCATCCTGCACAAGCTCCGCTCCAAATCGCTCGGCCTGAAGCCGTATCTTCTTTACAAACTCCATGCCTTTGACGCCATCCGGGAAACCCGGATAGTTCTCCATTAGGTCAGTAAAGCAAGGGAGGCCACCTATATAGGTTCCAGATATAACAAGCGGTGAAAGCCCTGCCCTGCCGGCGTAGATAGCGGCCGTAAGTCCTGACGGACCTGAGCCTATTATTATCAGAGATCTCGGCATATAGTATCTCCATCGATAAAAGTTGATACTATTCAATTGTAACAATAATATGGGTAACCAGCAAGCCCTTTATTCTACTCGGATGAAAATACCTATACCAATTTGCGTTTCGTAAAGATGTACCTTTCCCCGTAATTGCAATAGTAGAGACACCCCATCGGGGTATCTCTACATGAAGATCTCAGATTACACTATAGAAAGCGAAATGTCATCAGATCGTACCGAAATCACATATACCCTGGAACTTAAAAAGCCCTCTTTATTTCAGAGGGCCTATTTCAGAAAGGAATTCCAGAGCTACTTCATGTAGCTCGAAATCTCTCCGACCTCAACGTGAGTTACAAATGTCTTTCCATGCCTTGACAATTCAAGCTCAAGCTTTTTCCCGATGGGAATGCTCCTTATAGAATAAATCAACTTCCTTACATCGTTAAACCTCTTTCCCTGGCATGATATCATTATGTCCCCTTTCCTGACGCCGGCCGTATCCGCAGGGCCTTCCCCGACTACATCGATGACCCTGAAGCCGATCCCTCCATCGACCAGAACGGGCGTACTGTATATCTTTAGGCCGATCCACCCGAATTTTCCCTCCGTCATAACCCTTTTGGCTGCCTCCATAGCCAAGTTTACAGGGAGCACAAAGGTTACACCCGAAAGTGATGAGTTGGGCCTCAGGCCTCTTTGGGCGAGCTGAAGATCTAATACCGGAGGTTCAGCAAGCGCCGCTGTGACTATCCCGACCATCCTGCCGCTACTATCGAAAACTGGGGCACCGCTGTTGCCAGGATAGGATTTGACATTCACCCGTATCCACCCATCCCTCTCGAGAATTCCCATAACCATGCCGAAAACCGGGGACATGACGTCGAAAGTATTGCCAAGTATTATCGCCCAATGCCCGGCCTTCACCAGGTCAGAATCCCCCACTGTCACGGGTTTTACGGAGCCATCGTGTATCTTCAGAAGCGCCAAATTCGTTTCCGGATCGATTCCGACCAATTTGGCATCATACCTGATACCAGCTCCGGATACAACCTCTATGCTTCTGGCTCCGAACACGACATCGCATGTGGTCATAAGATGTCCGGCTGAGTCGAAGACGACCCCTGACCCGATGTTCCTGCCCCAGGAACTGTTCCCGGAGCTATCTTTGATCTTGACCAGGGCGTGGACTTTGAAAACGCTCGGGCTGATTTCCTCGAAAGTCGAGGCCATCTCCCTCTCTATGGCCTCGATCATCCCTGTATCATTGGCAAATGAAGTATCAAAAATGAATGTAATGGGGAGGAAAATTGACAGAAACAGAGGACCTACGGATGACAGATACCGGCATTTAGGTTTCCAGTGCCCGAAAGCAGGGCTATCAGGCCTACCTTTCATACGTAACTCCGGGTTAAAAGACAAGGTACTTTGCGCTCGTGAAATGGGCCTTTCCCGCCTGCGGAGACATTCCATCGGGGACCGGGGGACTTATGATATCCTGAGGATAGACTTTCTCCAAGATATATTTCCTGACCTCACCGCTATCCTGATACCGGACATCAGCACCGACGAACTCGGACTCCTGTTCACCTACGGAAGCTGTCATTTCTACAGGGCCCCTATCCCGGAAAGCCCTGTATAAAAACATGGCCCCGAGGGATATAACTATAACGGCCGCAGCCGTTGCCAGCACCGGGGATAGCCGGAAATCTCTCAAACTGTTGAAAAAAGCCGAAGGGCTATCGGATCTTACCAGCTCCTCCCTTATCCTCCCTCTGATGGCCAGATCGAGATCCGGGGAAGTCCTTAGAGGTTCCAGGTCATTTAGAATCCTCATGGTGGATCTGACTCCCTCGAGCTTCTCCTTACATCCTTCGCAGCTTGAGAAATGGTCCTCAAGCCTTTTCTTAGCTTCACCTGTGATCTGACCTTCAAGGTACTCTGATATCAGAGTACAGTAAATTTTACACTCTTTCATAACCAACCTTCCGCAAAAAATCGTTAACAGTTCTTGTCTCTGAATACCTCCTCACTGAGAATCAAAACTACCGGAGATGGCGAAATCTTTGCTGAGCTTCCTGAGCTTGCTCTGAAGTTTGAGCCTGCCGCGGTTTACCCTCGACTTAACGGTGCCCACAGGGCAGCCAACTATATCA
>CAZTBA010000528.1:0-3255 GCA_964611725.1 uncultured bacterium | reverse complement strand
TATCTGATCCACACGCTCCCAGTAATCTTCCCCATCGTATCGCCAGTAACCTATCTTGATACGGTCCACTCCCGAATCACCGCATGCACCGTACATCCTCTCCGCCTCGGATGATCTCGGATCCAACAGATCCCCGGGTCCTGTTACAAGGGGGACGGCAACCCCCTCTTTTCTGAAGAGTTCCATTGCCTTCGGGAGGGCAACCCCAACGTTGCCGGGATTTACGGCATATCCGGGACGCACAGTTAGATCGAACCCGTCCACACCGAGCTTGCGTGACTCCTCGGGATAGCGTTCGATAGGGATACCTGACATCGGCTTACTGAAGAATACATATATCATTGCGTGCTCCTTTCCGAGTCCTGTTTAGCCCATGAGCACTTCTCTTCCGGTTTGGGCTGACTCGTAGATCGCGTCGAGCATTCGCATCAGTGTGATACCCTGAATTGCGGATGCTATCGGCTCCTTCTTTTTCAAGATACACTCGACGAAGTGGCATATCTCACTCTCGAACGGATTCTGGTCTTTGACTGTGGGAGTTATATCGAGCTGCACGCCGTCACGCTCCGTGTAGATCGTCAATGGGTCGAGCCTCGCCCCACCTTTGGTTCCGGCCAACAGTTTTGTCGCCCCCTCTGGCTGGTTCAGGGCCCAGGTCGACTCGATATAGAGCGTAGCGCCATTTTCAAATTTTATGAAGCCGAAGGCTGAATCGTCAACATCGTACTTGACTCCCTTTGGCACCGTATGGCCGAACCTCGAATAAGCTGAGCCTGAGACCGAGATCGGCTTCGGGTTTCCCATGAGGTACCAAACACAGTCGAGGGCGTGTACTCCTATATCTATAAGCGCTCCTCCCCCGGAGCGGGATTTGTCGACGAACCATCCCTTCTTGCCTATCGGGATACCGCGCCGGCGCACGTAGCCCGCCTTTCCGAGGTAAATTTCGCCGAAGTCTCCCTTCTCCGCAAGCTTTTTCACATACTTAGTTGAGTTGCTGAAGCGCATCACCATCGCATACATAAGTACTTTTCCGTTCGATTTCGCCTTATCCACCATAAGCTGGGCTTCATCCCCGTTCAGTGCCGGCGGCTTTTCACAGATGACATGCTTCCCGGCATCCAGAGATTCGACCGTAGCCGGACAGTGTAAATGGTTCGGAAGACAGACACTCACCGCATCGATCTCGTCATCGGCCAGTAGCTTCCCGTAGTCCGTGTAGGTCTTTCGAACGTTGTAAGTTTCGGCAACTTCGTTGAGGAGATCCTCATCGATATCGCAGAGCGCGACAGGCTCGGAATTCTCACATTTGATGTATCCCTTCAGGTGTTCCCTTCCTGCCCACCCAAGCCCTATTATGCCAAGACGGACTTTCCCTCGCATCTTACTCCTCCAGTTTGGGTTAAGAAACCTAAGATTCCCGATAGGCCCAATGCAAGCCCCAGATTTCGACTTAATATAAGCCAGCTCCCATAGCAAATCAACAGCTTTGTCAAGGGGCTCGGACATTTTCGCCTTTGGGTAGCCGACTTTTTTACAAAATTGTAAAAAAGTTCTTGACAACCTGAGAAAGTCGATTTATAATACTGACAGTAGCTTGATCAACTCCACTGATCGTTCAGACCTTATTTCCGGGGATCGTTTTATGTTCCCTCTCACTTCCAACAGCTTCTACACCACTGAGAAATCTAATATAAGGGCCAGGAACAAGGCTGTAATCTTGAACAAAGTCTACTGGTTTGGCCCTATATCCCGCACTGAGATAGCCAAAACCACGGGAATCAGGTCTGCTGGAGTCAGTGAGCTCTCTAATGAACTTGTAAGCGAAGGATTTCTCAAAGTTGCAGGCTATGCCGGATCTATCGGTGGGAGGAAGCGCGAGCTTCTGAACATAGATCCCGAGGCAGGTTATGTTATCGGTCTCGATGTTGGTGCAGCGCGTATACGCGGCATACTTATAGATTTTGCCGGGAATGAGATATGCTCGGACACTCTGGAGACCAGAACCGAAGGAAGGGATGCTATACTTGGTCAGATGGCGGATTTGATCCGTCATTTTCTTTCTGATGTCCCGCAGGATGGCCGAGTTTTCGGCATCGGCGTTGGGGTTGCGGGTGTGGTCGACCGCAAAAGGGGTTTCGTCAACTTGGCCAAAAACCTCCCGGGCTGGAGGCAGTTCTCGCTCAACGATTGGTGCTCCAGTGAGTTTGAGTTGCCCCTTTTCATTGAGAACTCGGTGAACGCCATGGCGAGGGCAGAGGAGTGGTTCGGGAAGCTCAGGGGATCCAGGGATGCCGTTTTTATAAACCTGGGTGTGGGTCTCGGCGCAGCGATAATCGCTGACGGCAAGGTGTACGGCGGATTCTCAAATGCAGCCGGTGAGGTCGGTGGCATAGATATCTACGTTGAAAGCGATTCTAAAGGGTTTGAGAGGGTCTCCATAGGGAACATACTTTCAGGAGCAGGGATCGCCAGAGAGGCTAAGCGATTGCTTAGAAGCGGTAGGGGATCGATTATAGCAGATACCGGCGACGGTGTGACGGCTCAGGAACTGGCGCTGGCGGCTGAAAAAGGCGATGGCCTGGCACTTGAGTTATTTAGAAAATTGGGGTACTATCTCGGAGAGCTCATGGTTTTCTTCATTGACATACTTAACCCTGAGTTTATAGTCGTAGGTGGTGGCCTGGCGAGAGCCGGCCATCTCTTTTTGGATTATGCAAGAGAAGTGGTCGAAACCAAGACCCTGGATGAACTGAGGGGAGGATTGAAAATTGAGCTTTCAACCTTCATTGGTGAGAACAACCTTTGGGATATGACGGGTTCCTACGGGGCAGCTTCCCTGGTGTTGGAAGATATGCTGGCCATACCTCAACTTGCCTATGAATAAGGAGGTAGCATAAAAGGAAGATTCCAGGTATATCTGATGGAAATACCGATTGTCATGATTCCAGATTCTGGTTTCTCCTTTCTGAAGCGGGTTCAGTTTGGCATCTAAGTGGCTTTGAAGTTTGTGAAATTGTTATTAAGGTGAAGGAATCGAAAACCTTTAGACTATACCGGGAAGGAGGTGAGGAAAAAGATATCTTACCGTAAAGGACTTATAGTGAAGGGAGGTGAGAACGTTCGATTCGGACTCTTAACTTAGAGATTTCCCATCCATGTAGCATATTTAAGATTCTTTATAAGGAGAATTGGAAATGAGAGTTCTCTTGAGCTTTGTCCTTGTGGCTTTGGTATTCGCGGCTGCCCCTGTGA
>CAZTBA010000527.1:0-3261 GCA_964611725.1 uncultured bacterium | reverse complement strand
TATGACATTATAGCGTTGTAGCGTTAATATGTCAATGTTTTTTTAGAAAGCGAACATCACGAATCAGGCACAGCCGTTTGGCCGTCGCCTGAATTCGATTGTTCAACTTCATGTAGTTCACATATGATTATTATGGGCACCTACCTGTTTCAGGATCTCAACACAAGGGGCTGGAATTCGCCCCAGGTAATCAGGCCCAACATTAAGAAGGTAGTTAATACCTCGCCCGTTAAGATGATTCTTCAGGCGGAGCACTTCCGCTGCGGACTTCCATTTCTGATCAAAGCTCTTGTAGCCCCATGTATCATTAAGTGTCGCGGGCGCCTCCACCAACTCATCACCGAAGAACTCGTCGGAAATTTCATTGTCGCCGAGTGACCTGTAATCGCCTAAGCCATTACCGATACGTGAATTGATCAGGCAGTTGGGCTGATACTCCTTAACCATGTTGAAGAGCTCCAAGCTCTGCTCCTTCGAAATTGTGTGGGGATTGTCAAACCAAACCACGCAAAGCTCACCATAATTGCGCAGTATTTCCTCCACTTGAGGCCGTATCTTTTCCGCGTAGCAGATGTTGTAGTTCTTTCTTGAATTATCCGGGTAATCCCAGTCATTAGTCCAGCTTGTGTCCTTGAAAACAGTATGCGCTTTGGTATATCCCCCACCATGCGGGTGGTGAAAGTCAATGTCCTGAGAGTAGTACAATCCGAATTTCATTCCGTGCTTTCGGCAGGATTCGGCAAGCTCTGCAACAACATCCCTGCCGAAAGGAGTGCCGTCCACAATGTTATAGGCATCAACCTTAGAGTGAAACATTGCGAATCCGTCTGCATGCTTACTGGTCATAACCATGTATCTCATTCCGCTATCCATAGCGAGAGTCACCCACTCGTCCGCGTCGAAAAAGAGCGGGTTAAACACAGTTGCCAGAGATTCATACTCATTGTTGGGGATGCGGAAATAGGCCTGCAGCCATTCGCCAATGTCACGCATACGTTCTCCCTTCCACTCGCCCGCTGGCAGGGAGTATAACCCCCAATGAATCATCATGCCATACTGCGCCTGCTTGAACCATTCTCTGTTTGTCATATCCGTTTTATCCTTTTTCGAACGTTCTGCGTGAGCGGCGTGGTCCACCGCGTCCGCTCGACGCAGTGGTGGTACGCCCGGCATGGGCGTGAACTCATGGGGTATCCTGTCTGCCGACAGGCAGGAAGTCCCCTATACATGAATCCAGTCTATAACAATATAGACACAAGTATTAGCCGAAAGCAAGGGCGGAATCGTGAGAAACCGTCCGGAGGAAGCTGAAGCGCAAAGCGATGGGCGGGGGAGAAAAATCCCCGGCTGTCCGATTGGCCACCACGCTTTATATGATGATCCCGCCTCTCAGCGTCTGATCGGAAACCGGCTCTTTGGGTTTCAGCACTCCCCGCCGTGTGATACCGCTCGCCGTAAGGGTGGCCGAACACGATGATGATACGGGTCGTCGGTCTCCATGTGACAGTGGTAGATCTCGATCAGGCGAAGGATGGCGGCTTCAGTTGCTGGTGTCTCCAGACTACCGACGACGAAGCGCTCGCGGTCCAGCGTCGCTCGCAGATGCAGGATTTCCCACCGCCAGTTTTCCCGGGCCCAGGTGGGAAGGCGACTGTCCACAGCGTCCGCCAGCGTATGGGCATGTTGCACTTGCTGGACATCCACGGGCTGCTTCAGAAAAGAACGACTGCACGTATCTTCGAGGATATCAATGATAGTCAACACGTCCTGCGTGACCTCTGCTCCGAATTCATACGCGATGTATTCCTCCAGCGTTGCACGCCCGATCCGGTCGCGGTCCCAGTAGAACTGAACGACAACGGCCTTATTGATGTCCTCGTAGATGCCTTCGCTATAGGGCAAGCCGCCTTCCACCAGATGCTTGACTTGGTTCCACAGACGCTGAAAGCGAGAAGGAAGAGGATGAGCGCCGAATCCACCCCAGGGCCAGTTCCCCCACATGCTGATTTCCGGAAAATTGAGCAAGGGTCGGGCCCCGGGCACCCCGACATCCAGCGGATAGCGCGGAAAGTCCTCGTGCGAATCGGCAAGGATGTAGTCCACCCAATCGGCATCCTTATTCAGTGCGTCAGTCAGCCCCTGCCACTCGCCTTCCGGGGGGGTGTCGAACATCCACGTGCTCAGGATCGTTTGCAGGTTCGGGAAGTACTCCCGGCCAAGCTCTCTGAAATCACGCGCCAGTCTCAGGAAACCGTTGCTTCCCCATGGCTGGCAGTTCTGGCAGGCGCACCCACCCTCATCGTATGGCCAGTGGGTCACGAAGTCGAGACCGATATCAGTCAGTTGCTCGAAGAGACGGCGCATATTCTCAACAAGGTATGCGTGCCCTTCCGGGTTGCTTGGGCAGATGGGATTCCCGCTGTTGCCGCGCCGATGAAGTGGATCGGGCACTGGCGTCGCCCGAATGTGGTCCGGTGCACCTCGGAACATCGTGTTGTTCGCTCCGATGCCAAACTGGAGGCCCAGATCCCTGGCTTTCCGGGCATACTTGCGTAGCATAGCCGTGGCCGCCTGGGACTGCGGATCGTCCCAGTCCCGCAGGTTGATGAACGGAAAAGCGACCTTGATGGCATTTACCCCCCAAAGCGCTACATCCTCCATATATCGGCTGATCTCTGACTCCGAAGCCTCGTGATACCAGTTGTGGAAGTGCGTGGCGAAATACATGCCGCGCAGGGAACCTTGCGGCACCGAGATCCCCCGCCACCCCGAGGGCTGGAACGTCCCGTCGTAGCGGCTGGTCCGCAGACATTTCCCGACCCCGTAAAGCAAGCCTCGTGGCGACCCACCGGTGATACGTACAGCATTGTCTGCCTGCTCAACACGGAAGGCCTCCGGCGGCAGGTCAGCGGCAACGGTCAGGATGATCTGTGCCTCCCTCTCGACCTCAACCACCTTCGTTGAACAGCGCTGCTCGATCCGATCCTTCAGTATCCCGAACGTCCTGAAAACCAATGGGTCGGGAGGTGTGTCAATCTTGACCGTAACTTCATGTGTGTCGTTCATTTCACCTCCGTATCCGCGGCTAACGGCGATGGCTCACCGGCCGGAGCCGCTTCCACAAAACCCGATACAAAACAGTTTGCTCGAAATTCAACTTGAAAACTGCAAAAACCAACGGCGGTTTCGGTCAGGTGCATCCAATGGTGTACGCCCGGCATGGGCGTGATCTTATGGGGTGCCTGGATCAACTGGACGATT
>CAZTBA010000526.1:0-3278 GCA_964611725.1 uncultured bacterium | reverse complement strand
TCAGAAACTGGCAGACCAAACTGGGTGCGCTTCTGCATTCCATATTCCTCTGGTTTCACGTCGTTACCGACAAGATCTATGAGGTGGAATTCAAGGTACCTATAGAGGTGGTAAATGTACCCAAAGACCTGGTTATTGCCGAGTCCGAACCCACTCAAGGTACCGTAAAGCTTATAGGGAACGGAAAACAGCTTATCCTGGCAAAGCTCAAGGGCAGTTCGATCAAGGTGAGGATCTCCGTTGCCAGTGGCAAGCTTGGGGACCTTTCATATGTCGTGCTGCCTACCGATGTCGAGCTTCCTGATGAAACCTATGTTAACGTGGTGGATATCGTTGCACCGGCCGAGGTGAAGGTCAGGCTCGATTCCTTCATGGAGAAGAAAGTGAAGGTCGTGCATCAGGTGGCAATCGATCCGGCCCCGATGCACACTCAGGTGGGATCTGTGGAGCTTCGGCCTGATAGCGTGCTTGTGAGGGGACCGAGGAGCTATGCGAGGGGGATAACCGAGGCCAAACTTAAGTCCGTGAAGCTTTCTAACGTTGAATCAAAATTGAAAATGGTTGTTCCAATATCATCGGAGAACAGACATAATATTACCTATGTTCCTGACGAAGTAGAGGTTGTCGTAGACATACAGGAGATAGCAGAGCGCCTCATATCCGGCGTTCCGATGGAGCTCAGGGGTTTTCCCGAGCACCTGAGGCTCGTTCCGAACCCTCCTAAAGTTGATCTGAAGGTGAGTGGTGGGGCGGAGATCCTCGCCTTGCTTGATGCCGACGATTTTAGCGCTTACATAGGTTATTCAGACTATCTCAGGGCGAAGGAGGCGGGCAGCAGCGAGGTCAGTCCGAGTTTTGACCTTCCCTCCGAAGTAAAGCTTCTCAAGACAACCCCCGAGAAATTCACATTGATAAGGAGTTTTGGCCCGGGGCCAACCAGATAGATATTCCCTTTCATAACCTTTTACCTTGGATGGAAATTGTTAGTCCTTGGGATTGAGACATCGTGTGACGAAACATCCGCTGCGATCTACGATACGGAAGGTGGACTGAGATCCAACGTGATCTCATCACAGACGGAACATGAGATCTATGGGGGAGTTGTGCCTGAGATAGCTTCGAGGGTGCACCTGAGGACCATACTTCCCATCGTGAGAGAAGCGCTTGTCCGGGCCGATGTATCCTTGGATAACGTCGGAGGTGTGGCGGTCACCAGGGGGCCCGGGCTTGTAGGATCACTCCTTGTCGGCATATCTGTTGCGAAGGCAATCTCTTTCTCCAAGGGCATTCCCCTGGTCGGCGTCCACCATCTTGAGGGACATATATTCGCTATATTTGTGGAGAATCCCCAGCTATCGCCGCCTTTTGTAGTCCTTGTAGCCTCCGGAGGTCATACCCGGCTAGTGTACGTTCCGGAGCTTGGTGAGTATGAGACTATGGGACGGACATTGGATGATGCCGCGGGAGAGGCGTTCGATAAGGTGGCCAAGGTGCTTGAAATAGGCTATCCGGGAGGCCCGATAATAGACAAGCTTGCCTCCAGGGGAAACCCATCGTCCGTGGATTTCCCCAGGGCCTATATGGGCAAGGAAAACCTCGACTTCAGTTTCAGTGGGATAAAAACTGCGGTTATAAATTATGTTATGGGGCTCAGCCCTGAGGAACTCAACTCATCCATTCCGGACATAGCGGCGTCATTTCAGGCAGCCGTGGTCGATGTATTGATCGATAAGACCTTGGCGGCGGCCAAACTCAAGGGAGTGGACAAGATAGTCCTCGTTGGCGGGGTCGCCGCAAACTCTGAGCTAAGGCGCAGGCTGAGCTCAAGGTCCGAGACCGCGGGGACATCGGTCTTTTATCCGTCGCTGCAATTATGCACAGATAACGCTGCCATGGTGGCACTGGCCGGGGCCTTCAGGATCTCCAGAGGCGAGAGGTCCGGATACGATCTGAGTGCAGAGCCGAGGATCGAGCTCTGAATCTAACATCCGGAACAGAAGAGAAGTTCAGCTATCTGCACAGCGTTCAGGGCCGCACCTTTCCGGACATTATCGGAGACGACCCACATATCTATACCGTTCTCGCAGGATATATCTTCCCTTATCCTCCCCACAAAGACGTCATCCTTCCCCTCACAGTCCGAGGGTACCGGGTAGATCTGAGAGCTGAGGTCATCCAGAAGCGTTACCCCAGGGGCATCACTGAGCATATCCTTCACCTGTTCAGCAGTCAGCTTATTCTCCGTCTCCACGTTCACCGATTCGGAATGCCCGTAGAACACCGGCACCCTGACGGTCGTAGCTGTGACTCTTATAGAATTATCCCCCATTATCTTCCTTGTCTCATTCACCATCTTCATCTCTTCGGTAGAGTAACCATTCTCAAGAAAGGCATCCTTCTGCGGGATCTGGGGGATAGCATTGAAGGCTATGGGGTAAGGGAAGACCTGGGGGGCATACTCCTCCCCGGAGAGTATGGCCTTTGACTGATCGCGGAGCTCAACGACAGCCTTCCATCCGGCCCCCGATACCGCCTGGTATGTAGAGACCACGATCCTTCTGATCTTCGCCGCCTTATGGATCGGCGCAAGCGCAACCACCATCTGTATTGTCGAGCAGTTCGGGTTTGCTATTATCCCTTTATGTTTGAAAGCTTCGTCTGGATTTACCTCAGGGACAACCAACGGCACATCAGGGTCCATCCTGAAGGCCGAGGTGTTATCTATAACCACCGCTCCAGCTTTAACGGCATGGGGAGCAAACCATTTGCTGACGGAGCCTCCGGCAGACGAGAGGACTACATCAATGCCCTCGAAGGAACTCTCCTTCATCTCTTCCACGGTTACATCCTCTCCCCTGAAGCTGAGTTTCGATCCGGCGGAACGATGGGATGAAAGCAGTTTTATCGAATTCACCGGGAAGTTTCTCTCCTCAAGCACGCTGATCATAACCCTTCCCACGGCACCTGTTGCACCAGCTACTGCGACGTTGTAAGGCATACCTGACCCTCCAAAATTACTCGATGGCTTTCTTCAGAGCTTCTCAACCCTTATAACCATCGTTCTATCGGTAACTACAGGGAGTGCGTCCAGCTTTTCAAGGGCCTTCATGACAGAGCTCTCCCTCGCTTCGTGCGTCATTATTATAACCGAGACAGTTTGCCCCTCCGCCCTTCCCTTTTGTATGACGGAGTCTATGCTTATGCTCTCATCGGCCAAGATCTTCGCTATGGCGGCCAGGACTCCCGGTCTGTCAATAACCCTGAACCTGAGGTAATAG
>CAZTBA010000525.1:0-3374 GCA_964611725.1 uncultured bacterium | reverse complement strand
ATATACAGCCTTTCTCCTATGAATATATCGTCCACGCCGAGGAGGATAAATATATGGACCGCCTCGGATACGTCCCCGATCCCTCGGACCACTGGTTCTGGGACAGCGGAATATATGGTGGAGAGCTCCGATCCTACGAAGTCTTCCTGCAACACCCTGATCACAATTCCCCCATCCGTCCGAAAGTTACGACCCTCCTGAGGGGTAAAACTTTCCCCTCGGGATCACCCGACCACCATGCCCTGATATATTTCAATGATGTCCTGGTTTCCGACAGGGTTTGGGATGATCAGAATATGGTCAGGGCTACCACTTCCGGGTTCTCAGCTCTTTCAAGCAGCCATATGAGAGACGGTGTAAATATCTTTACGGTGGTCCTCCCTGCCGATTCCGGAAAGTCCGCAGGTTCCACCGACGCTGCCTACCTTAACTGGTTTGAGGTCGAGTATCCGAGGCTGTATTGGACGGATGACGACTATATAGAGTTCTCGAAACCCAAAAGTGAGCCGAGCGGGCTCTACAAGTTCGTGATAGGCGGTTTCAAAGGACCTGATGTGGAGATATATAAGAAAGGGGTAAGCAGGATAACAGGCGCAAAAATCCTGGAAGTTAAGGAAAAGAATAAAACTTACTACCAGGTCACGTTCCAGGATGAGGTATACGATGACGATGTCACATACATAGCCTTAAGGCCGAATGCGAAGAAAAAGCCGATCCTTATCGAGCCTGTAGAACTTTCCGATATCCGCAATGATCCGAGGGGAGCTGACTATATAGCAATCACATCAGAGGTCTTCGAGACCGCCCTCCAGGAGCTCGTCGATTTCAGGGAAAGCCAGGGCCTGCGCGTAAAGGTCGTTAATGTCCGCGATATCTATGATGAGTTCAACTATGGTATAAAGAGCCCGGAATCCATAAGGAAATTCCTGAGATACGCCTATGAGGATTGGCCAGGGCCCCCACCAAGCTTTGTGCTCCTTGCCGGAGACGGCACCTGGGATTATAAGGACATAGGCGGGAAGGGAGGGAATTTCGTGCCCCCGTACCTTGTCTATACTACAAAGTGGGGAAGTACAGCAAGTGACCATATGTACTCATGTATAATCGGAGATGACCTTATGCCTGATATGCTTATAGGAAGACTTCCGGCTTCTGATAATGCTGAGATGAAACTAATGATAGATAAGATAATAAGTTATGAGACTTCCCCTGTCTTCGGAAACTGGAGGAAAGAAGCGCTTTTCATAGGTGGAAAAGGTGCTACCTTCAGGGAACAGTCCGAAAGCCTTATAGAGAACTTTGTCCTTCCCGGGTTCGAGCCATCAAGACTTTACGTCTACAGCAAGTCCCCCGATACCGATCCATATTTCGGAGGCACTCAGGACCTTATAGATCAGATAGATTCTGGGAAGATACTAGTGAATTTCATAGGACATGGGGGAGGCGCCATATGGTCGGATGCCAGCCTTATGAGGTTTGAGGATGTCCCAAGGCTCCATAACGGTGGGAAGATGCCCTTTATTGTGAGCCTTACCTGCTTTACCAATGCTTTTGCCGAAATACGTCGGAGCAGTCTCGGAGAGGAATTCCTTAAGGCTGAGCGTAAGGGAGCTATCGGGTGGTTCGGGACCTCAACTCTCGGATGGCTCTCCAATGATTTCTACCTCGGACAGTCGTTCATGAAGGCTTTTTTCAGAGGAAATAGTACAAACCTTGGGAAGCTGATAGGGGAGACAAAGCTCGATTACATCTCCAAATACCTTGTATCACAGAGTTTGTATGCCCCGTCTATTATACACGGTTATTCCATGCTTGGTGATCCGGCAACAAGACTTAGTTTTCCAGATCCCTCCATGGAGATTTCCGTAGGAGATGGAACTTCGACAGGTAGTGGAGGCGTTTTATCAATTGAGGGTTCCGTTCCTGAGGAAGTGGAGGGCTCGGTCAGCCTTAAATTTAGTGATCCCTCCGGAATGACCTTCGGAGAAACTACAGTACCTATGTCAGGTGGGAATTTCTCGGCAGCCTTCGAGTTACCTGGAAGCATTTCGGCTGGTATCGGGACTGTCAGGACCTATGCCTGGTCCCCTTTAGGGAAAGACTGGTATGGCGCAGCGGAGTTTTCCACAGGAGGCGCCCTGGCAACCGATGTTAGGGTTATCCCGGAGTCTCCAGCCGCTGAAGATACAGTGATGATCTATGCCAATATCTATGGTGTAAAGGATGAGTCCGATATTATCTGCAGTTTCCCTGCTCTTCAAAAGAGCACCCGTATGATCCCATCAGAAGATGGGAAATTTGTCGCGGAATCCGGTATAAGCGGTTTCCTACCCGGGATGAAGGTGGAGTTCAGAATATCTGCCGAGGATATCCATGGAAGTCCCTGGACCAGCAGGACATTCAGCTTCAGAGTACTTAGCGAGGCCAGGCTTTCGGTAAACTCAGTAGGTCTGAGTGGATCAAGCGAGGTGAGCCTGGTCGCAGAGCTTGAAAATCAGGGCGAACTCCCTTCATCTCAAGGGACGGCAGCCTTCTATCTTGGAAATCCTGATGATAATGGGACATACCTCGGGAGCGCTTCATTTGGCCCGCTCGGACCGAAGTCCGAGCCCGTTTTCGATACCCCGCCGTACGGTGTCACCGGTTCCGCCGAGGAAAACGAAGGTTCCAAAAGTTCTGCTATGCTTTCCATATCACTTTCCGAATTGGGTCTCCCGGACGGAAAACAGGACATATTTCTGAAAGTCACCCAGGGTGAAAAAAACCATCTTTTCGGACCTTTTGTGATAGATACTGATCATTTTGAAATGGGCACAGGCTCCCTCTCGTTATCAAGTCCTGATGGAAATTTCAAAGCCGTATTTCCCCCGGAGTCTATAAGCGTCACATCAGTTCTGAAGATAGATAGCGCCATACCGCTATCAGAGCCAACACAGCCTGATTTCATTCCAGCAAAGGTATTGGGTTACGGGGAGCCTTTGGCATACCGGCTGTCATTTGCCGATTCATCCCTTGATCTCAATCCCTGGGCCTCAGCCGAAGTTTCCATAGCTTTTGATCCTTCGGACTCCGTTGCGTCCGATGTCCGGGATCTCTCCATCGCCAAGTGGGATGAGAGGCTCGGGAAGTGGGTGAACCTCGGCGGGAACAAGGCCTCAGGGCGGATATCTGCAGAGACGGGCAGGATTGGTACATTTGCAGTTATGTCAGTAGAAGACAGAACCCCACCTTCGGTGGAGCTCGATGTTGAGGGGCAGAGCTATACCGAAGGAACCTTTATCTCGCCCAACCCGAAGATCTCAGCAGTGATACATGATGCTAACGGCGTAAATTACCTCGACGGCGGAGTCAAGATATATCTGGATGGCGAACTC
>CAZTBA010000524.1:0-3381 GCA_964611725.1 uncultured bacterium | reverse complement strand
CTCTTACATCTCCTCCGAAGAGGTGGAAAAGATAGTGAAATGGATAAAGGATCAGATGTCGGAGGGTGAGGTGGAGACGATAAGTTCCTTCTCCGTTGAAGATGAACTTGTTCCCGGGGACGAAGGGGACAGGGACGAGCTCTTCGATGAGGCGCTGAGGCTCGTAGTGATCCACCAGCAGGGATCAAGCTCACTCCTGCAGAGAAGGCTCAAGGTCGGATATGCCAGGGCAGCGAGGCTTATAGATCAACTCGAGGCAGCAGGGATTGTCGGACCGTTTGACGGAAGCAAGGCAAGGGAGGTACTCGTCGATGAAACATACCTCGAGAACTTTGACAGGAAAGATTAGGGTCGTTTCAAAAATTCTGCTCTTCTTTGCCCTATCCTCGACAGCTTTTGCGATAGGCCCTGAGGAGATAATGGAAAAGGTTCGCTCGAAATACTCCGCAATGAAGTCATTTTCGGCATCTTTCGATCAGAACTTCTACTGGAAACTTGCTGATAAGGAACAGGGTTTCGAGGGAAAAATCCAGGTAGCCAAGGACGGGAAGTTCAGGTTCGAGACCAAGGGCAAGAACCCACAGTTGATCGTATCGGATGGGAGTTCTATCTGGAACTATTCGAGAGAGAATAACCAGGTCATCATAAGATCGACACACAAGGAAGGCGGAAATCTCTATGATCCGAAAAGTTTTATCATGGGATATTCCGAAAAGTTCAGGCCGAACCTGCTGGGTGAGGAGAAACTCGATGGCAAAGGGTGCTACCTCCTCGAACTTCTCCCTGAAAACAAAGGTAACAACGATTTCAAAGAGGTTAAAGTCTGGATCGATAGGAAAAGCTGGTTGATAGTGAATATCAAGTATACCGACCTCAATGGGAATATCACCACATACTCCCTCTCCGATGTCAAGGTAAACCCCAAGCTCGAGGGGTCCCTTTTCACTTTTTCCCCTCCCGAAGGGGTCGAGGTCATAGATATGAGGTGAGGCGGTTTTTGCGTCGTCCCGACTCTTTCAGCTCACGGCTCTTCATATGAGACTTAGAAACATAATATCGGGTATTATCATACCGATTCTGCTTTTGGCGATCCCGGAAAGGGGCGCAGATTCCGGTACCCCGGATGATCGTGTGTCCTGTAAGATCGCCCCATCTCTCTTAAAGGTGATCACCCAGGGCAACTCCGGTGCCAGAACATCCGTGTGGGCTTTCTTCAAGGACAAAGGGATAACCGGTCCTGAGGAATATAGAAGGAGGATCAGGGCATTCAGGAAGGCGGTCCCGGAAAGGGTGTTATCCAGGAGAAAGAAGACGATGAGGGGGGACATTTTCAGGAAAGAGGATCTCCCCGTCTACGGACCGTATGTGGGGGCTATATCGGAAACTGGCGCAAAAATCAGGACGATATCGAGGTGGTTTAACGGTGTGAGTGTCGAGGCAGATGCGGCACAGATCTTGAAGCTCGGTGAATTTCCCTTCGTGAAGTCAGTCGAGCCGGTCGCGAAGTTTCGGTCCGGAAGAATATCCCCAGCCGAACCCACAGGGCGTACCAGGCTACGAAAGGGAGTCGGAGGGGCGGATATTATAGACTACGGACAGTCGAGGGATCAGCTCGAGTCTATCGGAGTTCCGGAAATGCATGGTCTCGGGTTCGATGGAAGCGGTATAAGGATCTGCATACTCGATGCAGGCTTCAGCTATAAGGAAATCGATCTGTTCTCCCATTTAAAAGTGATTGCGGAGCGCGATTTCGTGGACAACGATGATGATACGAGCCCCGGAAGCCACGGCACCAAGGTGCTCTCCGTTATAGCCGGATTTGAAGAAGGTAGTTTAGTAGGACCTGCCTACAATTCGGAATACCTGCTGGCGAGGACAGAGGATGTCTCAGTAACGGACGCCCCAATCGAGGAGGATTACTGGATAGCCGGCGCTGAATGGGCCGACTCGCTCGGCGCAGATATAATCAACAGTTCTCTCGGATATTCTACCTGGGCTGAAGGAGAAGGTGAAGACTACACGTATTCTGACCTCGACGGAAATACAGCAAGGATCACGATCGCCGCAGATATGGCTTCAGAGAGGGGGATAGTAGTGGTCAATTCTGCTGGCAACGAGGGGACATATCTGTGGAGATACATAACTTTTCCGGCCGACGGCGATAGCGTAATCGCAGTCGGTGCCTGGGACCTGCAGGCAGGCCTTGTAGCGAACTCTAGTTCGAGAGGTCCGACGGCTGACGGCAGGATAAAGCCGGATTTTGTGGCTCCCGGAGTGAATGTCATCGTTACGAGGGTCGGTAAAGAGGGTGGTGTGACCATTGGAAGCGGGACATCTTTTGCAGCCCCTCTCATCTCCGGGGCCGCGGCGCTTCTCCTGCAGTCGCACCCCGATTGGACTCCGATGCAACTGAGAGAGGCATTCAGGATATCCGCAACCAAGACCCTCGATCCCGATAACGATGTCGGATGGGGACTTGTAAGCCTCGCGGCGGCAAATAGTGCCGAAAATGCTATCTACGGGCGTATAGTCGAAGCTGAAGGCAGTGAACCCGTATCTACTGCCAGGATCTATATATCCTCCGGAAGCTTCTCTGACTCGGCATACGTTAGCCAATCGGGGCGTTTCCTCTTCAGAGACCTCGCCCCAGGAGTCTACTCGCTCAGGGCCAAGGCCCCGAGGCACGGCAGCTACTTCAGTGCCGAATGGATCGAAGTTCCGACTTCATTCGAGGAGAAGGTGGTCAAGATGGAGCCGGCTATTATTCCCACCAGCATATATTTATATCCGAACCCGTACCGTATGGGTGCTGAAGGGATGAAGATATATTTCCCTGAGGGCTTGTATGGCGAGGCTGAAGTACGTATATTTACCACGTCAGGGGAACTTGTGGCCTCCATCGGCAGAATGGCCGGCGAAAGGGAAATACGCTGGTACGGTAGGAATTTCAACGGCAAGGAGGTCGGAAGCGGTGTTTACATCTACACCGTGGAAGGAGATAGCTTCAGGACTTCCGGGAAGCTGGCAGTTATCCGTTAGGGGAGGTTATAATACATGGAAAGGCTTTGGGCCCCATGGAGGGCCAAGTATATAGGCAGTATAGATACGGAGGCAAATTCAAGCTGCATATTCTGCGAAATGCAGGGCGAGGATGACAAAGACAGTTTGATACTCCACAGGAGCGAGCACTGTTTCGTGGTAATGAACCTATATCCCTATAATAACGGGCACCTTATGGTCATCCCATACAGGCATGTCGCAGACCTATCGGAGCTTTCTGATGAAGAGAAATCGGAGCTTCTCTCCCTTGCCAGCAAAGTCATGAAGGCCATAAGGGAAGTGATGAGGGCAGAGGGATTTAACCTCGGGATAAACCTTGGC
>CAZTBA010000523.1:0-3427 GCA_964611725.1 uncultured bacterium | reverse complement strand
CAGTGGCACCCACCCCTCCCTGATGGCATTCATCATACCCGGCTTCAATTCACGGAAAGTGGTCCAGAGTCCCTCTCCGTTCATCCCCTGGTCACACAGCCCTGTCAAGCTATAGCCGCACAGGTTAGGATTTGAGCGGATAGCATTGAAGGCCACGATGCGCTGTTCTGCCTGGATGCGCTGGCTTTCCACAAGCAGATCGGAGGGAGAAGCAAACATGGTATCCAGCCCGAAGCGTTCCCAGTCGGCCAAGTATTTTTCAGCCTCACTTCTATACAACTGATAGTCCTCGAGGTCAGGGCGAGCCCCGGCTTGCTCATACAGTCTGATTAGCCGAACGGCGTCCACCTGACTGCCATTGCCATGTTCCGACAGGAACACATGCTTCGTGTCCTCGCCGAGCGTGCGAAAGAAGCGGATCGATTCCGCCGACAGCGGGATAGGCGGATAGTAGTGGGCATCCCCGGCATCCTGGAAGTAGCCTCCCTCCCAGTCCTTTCCGTCAGGCGCATCCTTTTCCTCCGCTCCGAGCAGATGTTCCCAGGCGGCCGAGCCCGGATTGCAGATTGAGCCGATGCTCCACTTTTTGTCCCAGCGCCCGCTGTTCAAGAGCACCATCCGGGTGTTATCAAGCTCCCTTACCAGCGGGAGTGATCCGACGGCATGGCGAAATACCGCATCGTCCGGGTTCTCGTTTAGAAGTCCCCAGATCACCAAACTGGGATGGTTCCGGTCACGGATTATCATCTCCGACGTGGACCGATCAAATCTCTCGGCCATCTTTAGGGAATCTTCCAAACACCATCCGGCATAGGACTCCTCGTAGACCATCAGTCCGAGCTCATCGCAGAAGTCCAACTGCGACGGATATGCAACACCTGCGATAAAGCGGACCATATTGAAACCCATCGTCTTGGCATAGTATAGGTCGCGGCGGAGCAGTTCCGGGTCGTGCGGCAACTGAAGTCCGATGGGATAGTTGTTGCCCGTGTGTGCGGAGCGCAGGAAAATGCGGCGGCCGTTGAGTCGGAAGTATCCGTCCTCGAACCGGAAATCGCGGAAGCCACAGCGCACCGAATGCTCGTCATCCCACGTAGCCTCTGCCGATCCAGCTACGCTCAGCCGGGCGGTAACTCTATAGAGATAAGGATCATCCGGGCTCCACAGACGTGGCTCAGCGACGCGAATCTCCATTTCGTGCAGGGAAATTCCTGTTATGAAGTCTCCTTTGTGGGACACCATCCCTGCAGTGCTGCCACCGACAGCAGAGGCCAGGGATACGGAGAGGTCCCCCTGTGCCACCGTATCGGTAGCATTCTCCACAGTCAATCTGATGTGGATCACCCCGGTATCCACTTCAGGGCGTACGAAGGCGTCAGAAATCCGCACCGGAGGCACGCACAGCAACTCTACCGATTGCACTATCCCACCGTGGTTATACGAACGCCCTGTGAAATAGGGTACTTCCTTGTTCCGGTGAGGGGTCTGTTTCAGAGTGATACCGTCAATGGGTTCATTAGTGGGATTGAGGACGCGCACCGCCAGTAGGTTCTCCTTACCTGGCTTTATGGCATCCGTCACGTTCAGTGAAAAAGGTGTCTCCCCACCTTCGTGCCCACCCACATATACCCCGTTCAGCCAGACATCTGCCAGGTAATCCACTGCCCAGAAACGCAACAGGTACCGTCCCGAAGCAGATGACACCGGGTCAGGAGTAAAAGTCTTCCAATACCAGGCTACACCGTGGTAACCGGGGAAGCTCTGTTGTATAATGCCCGGCACGCTTGAATCCTGTGCGTCTTTTCCCGGATATCCCTCGAACCAGCGTCCTTCTTTTCCAACGTTCTGCGGGTCAATTGCCAGCATCCATTGTCCATTGAGAGACTGCATTCCGCTCCTCCCCCATTACAGGAATCAGCAACGGAGTCTGATGATGATTCCCTTGGCCGGTTATTTGTTACACATTCAAACTCTCTGAAATCTCGTGTACTCAGCAAGGGCGACCACCGGCCGCCCCTGCTGAGCTAAGTTGACAAATCTCATATTATGTCCGAAATCGGATGGAGTACAGGTCCGCATCCCGCATAAGGAAACGCAGTCGAACAGGACGGCCTGCAAGAGTGCTCACATCAGGTCCGTTCGACCAGGCTACGACGCGCTCGATCTCATCGCCATATATCTCGGGACTTTCATCGAGAGTGTATCCGGGGATCGGCTTACCTTGCTCGTCCCGGATCTCCACACGGATGCTTCCGACCGCAGAGGTGGAATAATTGATTACCAGCTCCGAGCCCTTAAATTTCAGCAATTTGGTGAGGAGTTCGCCATCGGCATAGGGTGCGTGCACGGAGACGAAACCGTCGGTCCGCAGCGTGCCCCGCCGGATATGGCAGGTGGGATGGCGGTAGTGCTCGACCCAGTAGATCGAGATTTCCTCTTTTCCCGTGGGCACTACTCCGTACGCGATATGGTTGTTGCGCTCAGTCCAATTATTACAATCGAGCCCGGGACGGAGGAAGGCCTCCATCCATCGATGCCAATGGATCCCATCCCTGCTGGTCATGAAGACACCATCGGATACGCCCGGATTGGGATGTTCATCGACCGCCTTACGCGATGGCACGAAGCGCTTCGGGAATGCGAGGTAGATGTGGGGCGCACGGAAATAAGGGGTCGTCGCATTGGTATATAGGTGCTCCTGAAGGACATCTCCGTAGTCGAGCCATTCGGGTTCCGACCAGTTGACGAAGTCTGCGGAAGTGCACCGGCGGATATCCCGGAAACCATCCCTGGAATCGCGGAAATAGGCGGCGTAGCAGCCCTGCTCGGTGTCCCAGAATGCGAGGTTCTGGGAGTCGAACTTCCCCTTGGTGATTACGGGTTCCTCCCTCATCTTGCGCCAGTGAATTCCGTCCTCCGAAGCGAAGGCTATGAGCGGGCCACCGGCAAGCGCTTTGTAACGCTCCGTATCCGGTGCGGCAGGGTTGCTGTCTTTGAACGGGGCAAAGTTGTGTGTGCCCTCTCCATCCCAGACGATACTGTTTTTCTTCGAACCTCCGAATTCGAAGACTCCAAGGGGGGGCTTCTCCCAGCGGATGCCATCTCTGCTCTCGGCGTAGGATGTCACGGCTGGAGGACCACCCTCACGGTTCTCTCCCCGGTAGTACATCCGGTAGCGATCGTCATCCTTGAAGACGGTCACATAGAAGCTGATCGGTCCTTCCCAGGGTGCATTGCAGTAGACGGCTATCTCGCGCGGCGTGGGATGTTGCAGCTTTAGCTCAACATCCTTCATAGATTCGATGAGGAAGTCGTCCACGAGAAGCTCTAACCTCGATGAGACATCCACTGCCATTTTCCTTCTCCTTGAATTTAGGTAGTCTCCCTTTTAAGTGTTGTTAAGTAGGAGAGACGGTTAAAGTTGTCA
>CAZTBA010000522.1:0-3442 GCA_964611725.1 uncultured bacterium | reverse complement strand
CTAAGAAGATGACCCTTCTGAAGTAAAGTTTGCTGCAAAATAAGGGTTGCCTTTTTACGGGTGGGCTTCATATATTGAGGTCCACCCGTTTGTTTATACTGCTATTACGTTGAATGGATGCAAAAGATTTGCCTTTTGCGGTTGGACCTCATATAT
Source organism: uncultured bacterium (assembly GCA_964611725.1). Classification (GTDB taxonomy): domain Bacteria; phylum Latescibacterota; class CAZTBA01; order CAZTBA01; family CAZTBA01; genus CAZTBA01. Next base: position 3,286 of record CAZTBA010000522.1, on the reverse strand, counting down.
TGGGGCCACCGTAGCATTGTAAGTGCAAACCATTAGGAGTGAGGTCGAAAGACATGAAATCCAGAGGAAAAACGGAAGTCCCGTCTATCCCATCTCCCAACATCGTTCTGATCCTCGCGGATGATATGGGTTACGGCGACATCGGTGCGTTCGGCAACGATGCGGTGCAGACGCCTGTGTTGGATCGCCTCGCATCTGAGAGCCTTATCCTGACACAGCATTACTCGGGTTCGCCCGTCTGTGCCCCCGCGCGTGCGGCACTCCTCACAGGACGCTATCCCCACCGTACCGGTGCCATCGACACGCTGGAGGGCCGTGGGCTGGATCGGCTGGCCCTGAGGGAAGTGACGCTGGCCGACGTACTAAAGTCCGCCGGATATGCCACGGGCCTGATCGGCAAGTGGCACCTGGGTGCGCTTGATCCACGGTACCATCCGAACGCCCGGGGATTCGACGAGTTCGTCGGCTTTCGCGGCGGTTGGAGCGACTACTGGCAGTGGCGGCTCGACTACAACGGCACGTTCCGCAAGGCGGACGGCCGCTATCTTACGGATGTCTTCACTGAAGAGGCGGTCCGGTTCATTGAACGACACCACCATGAACCGTTCTTCCTCCACGTAACCTACAATGCCCCGCATTTCCCACTACAGGTCCCTGATGAGGATGCGGATCCATTCCGGGAGATGGATAAATTCACGGAAGGAGTCTCCCTGATATATGGTATGAACCGGCGGATGGACAGAGGTGTAGGCCGAATCCTGGAAGCTCTGGAACGCCATGGCCTTGCTGAAAACACCCTCGTTTTATTCACCAGCGACAACGGTCCGCAATTCGGTGGTAAGGACGATATGAATACCACACGTTACAACGGGTGCTTCAACGGCTGCAAAGGGAATGTCTACGAGGGCGGAATACGGGTGCCGGCAATCCTGCGCTTGCCTGCCGGTTTCGAGCGCGGCAGACGTTCGAACGCATTTATCCATTTCACCGACTGGATGCCCACACTCTTGACTGTGGCAGGTCTGGGGACTTCCAGGGATCTTTCCCTCGACGGATTCAACGTCCTTCCGGTTCTTCAGGGTGAATCCGATGAAGTCAAGGCAAGGCGGTTCTGGCAGTGGAACCGCTACACACCGGTGGCGAACTGCAATGCAGCGATGCGTGACGGGGCCTGGAAGCTGATCCATACCCCAATCCCCGAGGCGATGTGGATAACCCCGGAGGATGGAGCGATGGATCACCGCCTTAAGTATGAACCGGAAGGCATCGCCGGCATCTGCCGTGACCCCGAGCCGCAGCGCGAAATTCCCGAACCTGACCCGGCGCTGCTGTTCAAATTGGACGATGATCCATACGAACAGAAAGACCTGGCTGCCGCTTGTCCCGACCGGGTCCGGACGATGCAGCAGGAACTCGACCGCTGGTTCGAGTCCGTCGAAGCCGAACGCAGAAACATCCGCGACTGATTTAAACCGGAGAGAAGGAACAGCCCTATGAGTCGTCGTGTCATAGTTGCTACGGTGTCGCTGGATCTCCCAGCCAAGCCTCAGAGTGTAGCAGATAATCTGAAGAGGGCCATGTCCGCACTGGACGAGGCAGGCCGCAATCGAGCTGATGTCATCTGCCTGCCGGAGATGTATACAGTCCTCGGTGCCGCAGGGTATGAGGAAGCTGTTCAGCTCGCTGCGGATATATCCCCAGAGATTGAAGCCGAGGTGGGGGCTATGGCTCGAACCTGTGGCGCTTATATAATTTCCGATACGGTCGAAAGAGCCAACGGCAAGCTCTATAACTCCGCTTCCCTTTTCGATCGCAACGGCCGTAAGATCGGCTGTTATCGTAAGACACACCTTGCGCCGGGAGAGGAGGCCATTTTCACTCCGGGAGATGACTACCCGGTGTTTGAGCTGGATTTCGGCAGGATTGGAATCATGATTTGCATGGACATCCACTATCCTGAGATCGCGCGCATCTATGCGCTGCAGGGGGTTGATATCCTGTTCTGGCCTACGATGTCCTATGGACCGACGGGGGAGTTCCTGGAAGTGCTTTTCCGATCCCGTGCCATGGATAACCAGATTTACTGCGCGACAGCGAATTTTTGCCAGCAGCCTTATCTCGCCGGGAAGGTGATGGGGCGCGCCTACATTGTTGGACCTGACGGAAAAATCCGTGCCGATACAGGGCACAGGGCGGGTGTGGCCGTCGCCACAGTTGATCTCGACGAAATCTACGAATACTGGATAGGCCGGGAGGATCTCAAGACGTTGAAGGACGCTTTCTTGGGGTTGCGTAGACCTGAGACCTACGGTGTGCTGGTGCAGCAGCACTCCGAAGATCAGCCCTGGCGCATCGCCGATCCCAAGATTTCCTCAGCCCTCAGGGAAATGATTGCCGCACATAAACAAGCGAAGGGTTGACCATATCTCGGAGAATCAGTGATATATCCCGATGGTTCACGTCTTGCCTGCCGTACAGCTCAGTTTCGACTTTGAGATGACGGCCAACTGGCCGTACTGGGCATCCTTTCTCGAGGGAATTGCCAGACACCTTGAAAGCTCGGGATTTGCACAAGCGTCTCTATGACAGTTCTTTGAAAAATTCCTTGACAAATCTCAACTTATCATTATATTAGCTCAGTTGGAGTATTGTGGCTGAACATATCCCGAACCTTTGTTAGCCAAATCCGTTGTCGCAGCTGATTCTAGTATACCTGGCAGTACAGGATTTATTTCAGAAACCTGACAAGGTTAAACAGTAACCGTCATCTAAATTCTGAAAGGAGGTGGTGGTTAGAACTGAAGTAGTCCTTAGCAGCTTGGTTTTTAGAACCAACGGGAGTGAATTCTCCCAATTATGTGGAGGTTTGAGATGAGATCGATTAACGTTTTCTGTTTGGCTATTTTGACTGTTCTGTTTGCTTTCGGTTCAGCCTCTGCGGATTTCAGGAGTGGAATGCCCATCCTGCTAAAGCTTGACGATGTCCAGGATGTCAATTATGACTTTGATGGTGGCGCTCTGGAGATTCCGTTCACGCTGACAGGTACCGGCGCTACCGTTTATCTGGCTGTATATCCCGGGGATGCCGAATTCACTGAGACACCTACTCTCGAGGACGGACAGTTTTGGCATGGATACGGGATAACCTATGTCTCCGGAGGCGCTCAGTATGCAGAGGGTGCCAATACTATAGTCTGGGACGGTAAAGATCTGGATGGAAATCCGGCTCCAGCAGGTAATTACAGCTATTTCCTCTATGCGGTGGATGAGGTTAGTCAGCCTACGA
>CAZTBA010000521.1:0-3454 GCA_964611725.1 uncultured bacterium | reverse complement strand
AATACCATGAATATGGTTCGGCATGACAACCTATCGAAAGTAGCATCATCTCAACGTCATCTTGAACTTGTTTCAGGATCTCTTTAAATGCACAAGGTGGCCCGATTATTCCAATTGCACCGGGTATAATATAAAGAAGTGAATGGAGATGTCAAGCCTGATTTCTTGAAACAAACCTATTCTGCAGGCACCGGCTTATTCAGACGAAAATCCGGACTGATGCTGTTATAGTAGAGGCATAGAACTTTTGTCTGAACGTAGCTCTCACTGGCATCCCAAACCTGAACTCTGATCTTGGAATAGCGCTTATACCAGTCCAACAGAACATAGAATTTCGTTACGCCTTCTCCAATAAAATCCTGCGTAATCTCCCCCGTCTGGGGAATTTCCTTGATATCATCGAAGTACTGGGCATCCAGAGGATAGAGGCTGCATCTTGAGTCCGGATAGACGAAAATACCCCGCTTTTCATCCAGCGATCCAAAGGAAAACACGATCTCCGCCTCATTTAGCCATTCACCATAGACCTCAAAACGGGGGCTCCAGTAGAGGGTTCCAAAATGCCATTCACCATCAGGCGGGAAAAGGAAATAGGAAAAACCCGATCCCTCGGGATATACAGCCCCCGGAAGTCCCTGTGTACCTTCGAGTCCCTGTGGTCCTTCCAGACCTTGCGGTCCGGTGGGGCCTTGCAGACAGCCAAAGCAACCAACCTGAAACAGCAATATAAGCACCACCGATACATAATTTAAGTGTCTCATCATCCTCCTCCTTTCAAAAGGAAAGGAACATATAGAGATTCCAGAGATCCGAAGAAGATTTCGTTTTCAGCATAAAATCTATAATCACCTTTGAATTTGATACACAGAGCCAGAAAAAGCTGTGAGGCCGGTCACGTCCTGCACCAGTTTGCATTTCATAGAGCAGAACTCCCTTATCCCGTATGAAGCATGTCATTAACTGAAGCAGGTGCGGGGCATGCTCTGCACCTGCATAAGGTACAAAAGGAAAAGGCCCCCGTGAGGGAGCCTTTCATATCCGGGCTACAGAATATTTTCAGACCGATTTTCCCTGTCTACGTCAACTCCGACTGTACGTCGACCCAGCCGCCGTCGGCTTCATAGGCCGAGCGATACATGGCATCGAGGATGGACTGGGTGCGTCGTCCGTCGCGGCCGGGGCAGACCAGATCGGCCCCGCTGCGAAGGGCGGCGGCAAAGTTATCAGTGGCGTTGAGCCATTCGGGTTCGGCGATTTCCGGTGCCCTGTCGCTCCAGGCGCCATCGATGTACCAGCGCGTCTGAGAACTGTCGAACGGACCGCCTGCGACCTGGGAGTAAGCACCCTCTGTGCCCTCCAGCTCGAAGTGCAGATACCATGTCGGGTGCGGATAGCTGCTGGTAGCATAGAAGGTGATCACCAGGCCGCTGTCGTAGAGCCACACCGCCGTCCCGAAGTCCTCGGCTTCGATGTCATGCTCCTGTGTCCAGATGTTGCAGCGCACCTTTGACGGGATTCCGACGGTAAAGGCGACCTCGTCGATGTGGTGGATGGACTGATTTGACAGCACACCGCCGCCGTCCCATCGCCGTGTGCCACGCCACCCGCCGTTGGCCCGGAAATAGTCCATAGTCCGCAGGATCTTCAGTGAAAAGTTGCCGCTGAGCATCCGACCGAACCGCCCCCCGGCAACCGCAGATTTGAGCGTATGTGTGTCAGCACTGAAACGGCGGTCGAAGTCCACACCCAGCAGCAGGCCCTTACTTTCAGCCAGCCTGATCATCCGGTCGCAGGCAGCGAGGGACGCCTCCATCGGCTTGGTGCTCAGGACGTGCTTTCCGGCTTCGAGTGCCTGCAGGGCGACCTCGGCGTGCCGCCCGGTTTCGGTGACCACGTAGACGACCTCGACCTGGTCGTTGTCGAGCCACTTCCGGACATCGGTGGTGTAGGGCACGCCGCATTCCTCAGCGGTCCGCTTGGCGCGCTCCTCGACGATATCGCACACGCCGATCAGCTTATTGCCGGACGTCTGTGTGATCTGCTTGGAGCGGTTGTGGCCCATGCCGAGTCCGACTACGACAAAACCGACCGGATCGTCGGCCCACGGACGGGTGACATCCCCGGCCGACTTCGGTGCGTCGAACAGTCCACCCGGTGCAGCGGTCGGCCATGCCTTCTTGATCACCTCCACCACGCGCTGTGACATCTCGACATTGTTGACAGAGCGATCGGGGTTGTGGGTTTCAGCGCTGACGGGGCCCTGCATACCGGCATTGTCGCAGTATTGCAGGACCTTGTCATAAGGGATGGTCTCGGTGCCGAGACCTTCGATCGCGCCGCGCGCTTTGACGTGCAATAGTTTGGTCCGCTGGACCATTCGCAGGATGAAGGCATCCTCGTCCTTGCGCCGTTCTTCGCAGTCCCAGGTGTTGTTCACATCCCAAGCCAGATCCCAATTCGGGACATCGAGGGCATCAAGGACGGTAAAGACCTCGTCAGGCGTCACGCCGCAGTTCTCGAATCCGAGGATAAGTCCGGCCTCTTTGGCCCGCTTGGCCAGCGGGGCGAACATTTCGAGCACCTTCTGCTGCTCGTCGGGCCTGACGGCCAACTCGCCTGCCAGTTCCTTCGGTGGCTGCCAGTAGAAAAAGCTGCGCACGAGCCGACAGTCCAGAGCGTCGGCGGCGCGGATAATGCCCTCGAGTTTCTCGGCCTCGGCCTTACAGCGGTCTGCGTCAGGCAGGTGAACCTTCGCAAGTGAGGACTGCAGACAGCCGACTTTCATGCCCTGGCTATCCAGCAGCTTCCGCAGTTCGGGAAGCCTCTCGGGCGGCAGGCTCTCGGCGGCCTTTCCGAACACGCGGCCGCGCAGGTCAACGTATTCGAGTCCCCAGGATTTGAGTATCGGCAAGCCCTCGGTTATGTCAAGTCCTAACTCGTCCGTAAAAATGGATAGAAACATACCTTCTCCTTTCATCGACTTGTCCGGGATCTATCGGATAAGGGTTATGCGGTGCGCTAAACATCCTTCACGAAACATTCTTCTCTTGTTTTGGCGACACCTCACATGAAGTTTAGGAAAATGGTAGTGATTATTATAATATCCTGAAAAACTTCTGTGAGGGCAGGGCATGCCCTGCCCCTACAACAATTCTATTGAACATGCCTATAGCTCTGTTCTGCGGGTTCTCCCTGTCCAAATCCCATTTGAGTGGGTTGGTCCGGATATATTCCCGAATACGGTTCAATTCGGTACCGTTCCTGACGACATGCTCGTAATAATTGTGTTGCCAGATTAAGCCGTCAGCCTTTCCTTGAATTCTGTTGATAAGCCTGGTTACAGCGGACATATAGGAACCGATAATGGTATACAACGATCGAAGCGGTACGTCCCCGAAACTGCGATTCTCGTGTAGGGGCAGGGCATGCCCTGCCCTCGTATCGGTTATCATGA
>CAZTBA010000520.1:0-3472 GCA_964611725.1 uncultured bacterium | reverse complement strand
GACATGAGCTCCTCTTCCGTGAGGGGTTTTCCTTCCCTCACCGGGATTGTCAACAGACCTACCGGGCTTTGTTGAATGATGAAACCCTCTTTCTGTGCCCTCTCGTTGATCCGATTGAGAAGCTCGTCCCTCTGAAGCTGAAGGGCCTTGACGCTTTGATCCCTTCTTGCGGCGTACTCTTCACTCTCAAAGGCCTTCCGAATCTCCCGCAGCGCTCCCTCTATCAGACTTTTCATATCAGATTGGAGCCCCCTTGCTCTACCAGGGGGAAGCGAAAGGGCGTTCGGACGGTAGGGGTCGCGAAAGTTATTCACATAGCACCAGTCGTTGGGTACAGGCTTATCTTTGGCAATCTCCTCCAGAAAGCGCCTCACTGCCGTGGTCCTTCCCGTGCCGGGAAGACCAGCTACATAGATGTTGAAGCCGAGTTCCTTAATTCCCAGACCAAACTGCAATGATCTGAGGGCTCTCTCCTGGCCTATGATAGTCTCCAAGGCCCTTATCTCTTTGCTACTGGTGCATCTCAGTATCTGGGGATCGCAGGTCCTCCGTAGCTTCTCAAAGGGCAATTCTCCGATCATTTCCACATCTCCTGTCTTAATAAGGTTATCAGGGATCCCTTGAAAACGGTGCTGATTTGAGACAAGATAAGTGTTCGGCTATCAGCTTACGGCCAACCGCTGACAATTGACCATTGAACCTTAAGAGACAAAATTCGGTTTTCCATTCTTTTCGAACGGAATAGATAGAAAAGCAATCATCTGGGTTAATAACCAGCCTTCCTATCAGACCCCGTCTTGTTATCCGGAATATACGCCCCAATCAGGGATCTCCTTCCTGCAGACGAATAAGCCATTCTCAGAGGACGGTATGTATTTGACTCGAAAAAGTTGCTGACATAGGTGCCAGGGGGAACTATCTCGTCAATCCTGGCCAATTCCTCAGGAGTGAACTTCACATCACATGCCTTGACCCCCGATCGCAGATATTCAGGTGTCCGTGCACCCAGAATCCCTGAAGTCACACCCGGCTGCTGCATTAGCCATGCCAGGCTCAGTTCAGCAACCGTGATGTCCTTCTCTTCCGCAAGAGGTCGAAGTTTCTCGACGGCCTCAAGGGCAGCCACGGTAAAAATATCATCGCCTCCTGGTTCACGGCCAGCAAAACGGCTGCCTTCCGGGTTGGCCTTTCCCTGCCTGTACTTACCCGAAAGGAGGCCTGAAGCTAAGGGGAAAAACGGGGTTATGCCAAATCCATGTCTCATGCTCGCAGGGATCAGTTCGTTCTCAGGCATTCGATCGAGGATATTGTAAGGGGGCTGCTCACTGATGAAACGGGCCAACCCATATCGCTCGCTTACGGCAAGGGCCTCCAAAATAAGCGTAGCAGGATGTTTGGACGTGCCTATATATCGGATCTTCCCCTGGTGTATGAGCGTGTCCAGTGTATCAAGGGTTTCCTCAAAAGGCGTATTAGGATCGACGATATGGAGGATGTAGAGGTCTATGTGGTCGGTACGAAGCTTGCGGAGGCTGTCCTCACAGGCTCTAATGATGTGATACCGGCTTGCGCCATAGTCATTTGCCCCCTCATCCGTATACCAGCCGTACTTGGTGGCGAGCACGACTTTATCCCTGCTTTTATTCTCCGTGAGAGCCTTGCCTACAACTTCCTCTGATTCCGCATAACAGTCCGCTGTGTCTATGAAGTTAACGCCTAAATCAATGGCTTCCTGTATAATGCGTATGGCCGTTTTTTCGTTCTTCTTATTAAACCCGACCATTGTTCCCAGACAGAGCTGTGACACGCGGAGGCCACTGCACCCTACTTGTCTATATTCCATTCACTCCTCCTTTCCCTTGAAGACTTACACCAGAGTGAAACTACCTCATAATTCGTGACTTTCCCGTTCGGCTTTGACTTCGGCATCGAAACTCTCTATCATTTCCCTGAGTTTTTCAACAATATCCGGATGACGATCGGCAAGGTTATAGCTTTCCTGCGGATCGATATCCATATCGAACAACTGGGGCATTTCCTTCACGTCACCCTTGTTACCCCGGGCGACGTGCAGTTTCCACTTGCCAACACGGATTGCATTAAGAGAATATTGAAGGTAATAGTATAGAGCTTCTCGATCGGGTACAGGTTGGCCAATAAAGGCTGGCCAGATATCAATTCCATCAATAGCCCGGTCATTTGACAACTCAATACCTGCGAGCCGGAGAAATGTCGGCAGGAGGTCCATCAAACTTGCCGGTTCTTCAAATACAATGCCTTCCGGGATGACGGATGGCCACTTTGCCACGAGAGGCATCCTTACGCCCCCCTCATAAACCTGAAACTTCCTGCCCCTCAATCCGCCGGTGCTCCCCTCAAACCAGGGCCCGTTATCACTTGTCACGATCACGAACGTATTGTCGCTCAGGTTCAGATCGTCAAGCTTACGGAGCAATCTGCCGAGATGGAAATCGATGCACTCGATCGTGTCACCATATGTGCCACCAGCCGACCTGCCCCGAAAATCCTCTTCAACGTGGAGCGGAATGTGCGGCATCGTATGCGCCAGGTATACAAAGAAAGGTTCACTCCGATGCCTTTCGATAAACTCGATGGCTTCGTCCGTGTAGCGCCGGGTAAGCGCTGCCTGATCCACTTCGGTCTCGATAACTTCCTCGTTTCGATACAGATGGAGGGGGCTCATGTCATTGCTGTAAAGCAGACCGAAATAGTGATCAAATCCGTGCCGTGTCGGATAGTGTTCCGGCAGGCAGCCCAGGTGCCATTTCCCCACGCACAGGTTTACGTATCCGGCTGTTTTCAGGTAATCCGCGATTGTTTTCTCTCGATCCGTTAAACCATCGGTATCCCTGGGAAAGAGGACGCGTGGCAGTCCGACACGCTGGGCATAACGACCTGTCAGCAGCCCACACCGCGACGGAGTGCATATCGGAGCCGCAGAATAGATCTGCGTAAATTTGACTCCGTTTGCTGCAATTCCATCCATCTGCGGCGTTTTGATTACGGTTGATCCAAAACAACCCACATCGCCATACCCCATATCGTCCATGAAAACGACTACGAAATTCGGTTTGCGGCTTTCTCCCTTCGACACCTTATCCTCCCGTCAATTGAATCAGATTTAGATCTACGAAGCATGAGAAACTATGCACAGAAATGCCCTGCTGCAAAGATGATCCTGGAGTGACATATTCCGGCGGATAGCAGAGATACAAGGCGATCTATCTCCCATTGGCATATATAGTGAAGGTATAAAAAGAATAGGGACCTGTCAAGCTTCCTTTAGTGTCTGACACCTATCCTTTCTTGTGGCGGAGTCCAATAACCCAATAATCTTTCATCAAAAGCTTGACAGATGTCTGCAATATTTTATATTAACCCCGCATCTCAAAAATAGGTTGTATCCTGAGATTATCCCAGGACGATTGATTGTGAGGCGGTCTGGGTCCAT
>CAZTBA010000519.1:0-3476 GCA_964611725.1 uncultured bacterium | reverse complement strand
GAGGTAGAGAATGCGGAGGAGGAGGGGGTCATTTTTGAGTTCCTAACACTCCCGGTCCGATACATTGGGGATGAAAATGGGTGGCTAAAAGAAATCGAGTGCCTGAGGATGGAATTGGGTGAACCCGATTCCTCCGGGAGGAGAAGGCCCATTCCCATAGAAGGTTCTGAATTTACGCTTCCCATGGACGCTGTGATCTGTGCAATCGGTAACAGTCCCAATCCGCTCATCTCTGCCACAACGCCCGGACTGGAAGTAGGGAGATGGGGAAACATCGTCGCTGATGAGGAAACCGGCAGGACCTCTAAGGAAAGGGTATGGGCTGGCGGGGATGTGGTGACCGGGGCAGCGACTGTTATCCTCGCTATGGGAGCCGGGCGCAAGGCCGCCAGATCTATACATAAATACTTATGTTCCCTTTAAACAAGCTGTCCAATATGACATCTTTTGCATTATACGAGGAGTAAGCAATAAGCAGAAGTCTCTGTTGCCAATCAAAGCTGCTCATTCCCCGTCCTCTGTATTTGTCCGTTTATATACCATATTCGCATTCTGTGAAGTAAATTAACCAAGTCGCTACTATTGCACAAATGTCATTGCGAGGAACGTTAGCGACGAAGCAATCTCAATGTCCCTGAAAAACGAGATTGCCTCCCTTTCTTCAGTCGCTCGCAATGACGGTGAAAGAGATATCTTACCTCATTAAACGCAGCTTGGTATTATCCTTTCATCCACCCCCTTACTACCTGTCGCTATCTCCGTCTTATCCTACTTATACGGCGGGCGAATATGACCACAAGAACCGCCAGTGCGACATACTCCAGCAATGTGTAGATTTCCCCCTGCCACCCGAATATCCTCGGCCAGAGGGCAAATATACAGAGTATTATGAGGATGTCTTCAATCCTTATCCGGGATCTGGGGCCTTCAGAACCGCCTTTCCTTTCCGGAATGCCTGATCCCACAGGATAAGTTTCTCCTTTCAAAACAGGCTCCTTTTCTATTGTATTTTACTATAAAGCATCATATCTTTTCCATTAATGAAAATTGTTATGTCATTGCGAGGAGCACAGCGACGAAGCAATCTCAAGAGACGGAAAAGGAAACAAATGCGAGATTGCTTCGGCACTTCGTGCCTCGCAATGACCAGAAAGGAAAAATAATCTCTTATAGCTCTTCATACAAGTCCCGCCATTCCCTATTTATACTGTTGATTAACTCAACTTTTCTCTGCCTCGAGCCTTCCTTGATCTACTTCTCTCTCAAAATGGCATCTTCTATATCTTCAAATACCTCGTAATACAAAAGCTTAATAATTTCGTAAGCTCTTCTTTTTAAATCGTTAGTAACTCCTGTGTAAAGTACTGTGTTCCTTTTATTGGTCATTATATAAACGTAGTATTGCCTGTTCACCTAAGTTATCCCTTTAGATCGTTCGTCACTTGCGCTCCTCGCAATGACATGGGAATTTAGGACAAAATATAGCCCGTAGAATCAATTACTGTCAAGCGAAAACGGCGGCACAAAAAAGCCGTTCTGGACTTCAGTGTCCAGAACGGCCCACAAGGAGTTAATGTAGCTAGTCTACTTGAACAGCGATTTGACGGCACCCCAAGTGGTGCCCTGGACAGCGGTCGGGAGGGTCTCGACCTTCATCCATGCCCAGTCCGAGGTCCCACTCCAGGCACCTAGAGCGAAGTAGCCGGAGGTGAAGTAGCCGAAGAGTGGGTCATTAATCTCGATGGCCCAGCCTTCGGCCGGGTTTACCCATCCGGGGTATTCCCTTCCATCACCATCAATACCGGTATCATAAGCACCAGGGGTGAGATCGGCGATCGTGGTCATATCGATGTTCTCGTCCCCTATGTTAGCGGACCAGTAGGTGCACCTGATTACATCCCCCTGCATCCAGATTCTGTGGTAGATCCAGTAGGGCGGCTGGTTCCATTCGCTCATGATTCCAAAGGGTGAACCCCTCAAAGAATAGGGATATGCATAGTTCCAAGTCCACTCCTTGCCCCCGGTCACGTCCTCGCCTGGCCAGAGGCCAACCTCCGCGGCAGCCTTCTCGTTGAGGAGCGTCTTGAGCTGGAAGCCACCGCTCCAGGTATCACCACCATCCTGGTCATGCTCGATCCAGTAGTCGCCACGGACCTCATTGCCGGCAAACTGGTCACCCGTGCTCAACGCGAGGGTTGTGGTCTCCTGGCACCTCCAGAAGAAGGAACCATCGTTATCATCATTGCCTACAGCGGCACCGGTGTCCTTCCACAGAATAGTGACCACAGCATCGGAGGCACTTATACTCTCCTCAAAGTAAATGCTACATTTCGTGCCACCTGCACTACCATCGGTGGTCGCGATCCTCAAAACCTCAGGCCCATGACCCCAGGGCACATCGTCAACTGTAGCGAAGCTAATATCGGCATTCCCTGCAGCATCGTGGAACGGGATTATCATCTTTGAGAGGTCTGTAAACTCGGTCTCAAAGATAACCTCGCCCATTACTGGAAGAGCTATGAACACAGATACAGCTATAAGGGAAAACAACCATGCTCCTTTCATCCTTACCCTCCTTTCACGGTTTCGGATCTTCAGTTATCGGAGCATCCAAAAACGGACCTTCTGCTATCCTAAGGCCATCACCTCCTTCTGCTGTTTCTTAGGTCGGTATCTTCCAAACTGCGTTAACATATCTAAGATAAATGAAAAAGGCCGTTTGTCAAGGAAAATTTCACCTATTCGCTCACCTGAAAGCTCCCCTCGCCAAGGAGGCTCGGACCGTTATAGATCCGTAAGACGTAGTTTCCGGGTTTGAAATAGGTATTGGGTGGTCTCCCCTCACGGACCGCCTCATCCTCATCAGAGTTCTGCCAGGGATATGAGAAACCCGGTTTCCCGGTCAGCTCATTTCTGAGCTCCTCAGTCAACTCCTTCAAGTCATCCTCTGCAAAAGCCCCGGTCTTTGAGGACTCCCTCGACCTTTCCTGCTCAACCTTCCCATCGCGGACAAGCTTCAAGGTAGAATCGAAATCCTTAAGTGGGAAATCATCAAATACCACATACGATACTATGAAATTCTTGCTGTTTTCGGGCTTATAGGAGAAAAAGCCGGAGGAGAATGGGGATTTGGGCTGGAGGTTCACCCCTTCCTGGAGGTTCCTTGCCAGGAACCTCGCAAACGCAACTTTCGGCTCGCCAATCAGGTTGAAGGAAACCTCCCAAATATCCTTGTCTTTCGAGACTGTGAAAATCTCCTCCTCGAAGAAGTAACCAAGCTTAAAGACCTCCACCTTATGCTCACCTTCGGAGACATCCTCTATGGTAAGCGGGGTTGTGCCGGATTGCTCGGCATCGTCGAACCAGACAGTGGCCCCGTCGGGGCTGGTGATAACTTTGACCGTTAAGAGCATTATGAGCTCCACTGGCCCTATGAGCTTGGTACCCCCGGATATGATATTTATGCTGCCCTTATA
>CAZTBA010000518.1:0-3480 GCA_964611725.1 uncultured bacterium | reverse complement strand
GTTTACAAGCTCGTACGGGTTGTCCACTACGCCAACGGGCACGATATCCCCATCGTCATCCTGCTTCATCAGCCTGATTTTCTGACAGGATAACTCATCCTTAATGCTGTAGCCTAAGGGCCCTCCAATACTGACATAAATCCTAAGAGGAACCTGGGGTGGGTTCGGGAAGGAGGAGTTCTTAAGGGCTGAGTACTGGGTGCTGCAGCCGGCGATAGCCAGGATCAAAATCAAACTGATCGGAAAAAGCCTTTTAGTCATCTTCCTCACCCCCTTATAGTCTACTATGAAATGTAATGCAAAAACAGGTTTTGAGCAAGAGATCTTTAGATTTTGTCAGAAACGCCGATTCTATCGGTCGGTGGCAATTCAAATGTCATATTGCATATGGTGCCGATAATGTCGAGGTTCCCCTTTTCTTCGCTCATCTTGGTTGATAAGGCGGAAGAAAATTGATCAAATGTAGAGGATAACCTCGAGGAGTTATTTCTACTACTTCGTCGGGAGGATCACATCGTCTATTCCCATTTTCATCATAGAAATGTACTATCCCAAATCTTTCTTCACATTCCGGATGTTTCATTTTCCACTCAGGATCGATATCGAAAAGGAAATTGCTTCCGCGAGAACTCTCGGGCATCTCCTCCTCCTTCGGAGGTGCATATAATTCTCTCTCAATTCCTCTTCCCAATCCGGCCATAGAAGTGCAGCCACACAAAGAATATAATATCAGAGAGGAGACCCCAAATAAAGGGAGGCTTTTGAATATACCTCTTAACATTTTTCATCACCTCCTATTCGGTCTTGAACTATTATAAGCATTTCTGACGTTTTTGTCAATATTGGAGGAAAAGCCAGAGAGAAATGTAACGGCAATCGCTCTGAGCTTCAAATATTTCTTCCGATTTCCTGGCTTACTAAGGGGAATATTCAAACGAGGTCATATATCCTACACTCATGGTTGACAAATTCCCCATCTCTTATTACATTCCATGTAGTTCGACCGGATTTCCCGATTTCAGGTCCGATTTTTCCTGCATCTTTTCAACAATCTCAGAGCGGGGGTGCTGGCTATGAAGAATCATATCGCTAAAATTGTCCAATGTACCTTGATCTTCGGTCTGAGTCTGGCTCTGATCCAGTGTGGCTCATCGAATCGGTTACGCGAATATGATTTCAGGGATTTTACGGCTGCAGCGGTGGTTTCCGCACCGCCCGGTCCTGAAGTATTTACGAATTCCTTTGTCTTTTTGGATAAAGATGATCCAATTGGATCAGCCTTGCGTTTGGGTACCACTATAGCCAAGGAGGTACAAGCCGGAAAGGCACAGGCCCGACTGGACAGCGCGATGCAACAGGTAGATATCCCCGAACGAATTAGAGGCAGAGTATTGCAGAGATCCTCAACATATCTGCACTATGATCCAACTGACGATTATCGTGACTCTGATTTCCTTTTTGACATCTATATTCGTAAATACGGAATTGATGCAAAATCTTGGGATTCAAGGGTATATTTTAAGATAGATGTAAAGGTCCATCTGATAGATAACGGAACCGGTGTGGAGATCTGGGAAACTCATGTCGAGGAAAGAAAGCCCCTGTCACAGTCGATTTTCGGTTGGAGTGGCAGCCCAACTGACAATATAATTACTGCCGTTGCGCTTTCCAGCCTTTCCGTGAAGGAGATGGCCATAGGTTTCCAAAATCTTGCTGATTACACAGCAGATCGTGTTGCACAAAAACTACAGGAAGATTTCGAGAAATCTCGATATGATGAATAAGTAGAGTCTGGGGGAATCTCATTACGGTGCATTCCATGTAGTCTTGCATAAAGTCATACCCCTCTTCGTTGAAACTAGTCTTTGGCAGTTATGGCTCAGGAAAGAGAGAAGAACAATGAAACAGATTGATGTTGTTTCAACTGTTTCCGTTGCTCTCGATATAGTGCTGAGAGGCATCTTTTCTCCTGGATGTTCTTTCGTTCACCAACCATTCACCACAAAGAAGGAGGATCTCTGATGGGAACCGTTTATGCTCTGACGACCGGTGTTTCCATTGCTCTCGGTGTTGGACTGAGAGGTGTCTTCTCTTCGGCGCGTCTGTTAGGTAGGCTGGGAAAAGCGGATGGCGGGCAAGCCCAGGATATTGGGACGGTCTTCAGTCCGGGGTTCTTGGCTGTGTTGATTGGGGCATTGTCCGTGGTTTTTTCCATCGGAACCGTATACGCACAGGGAGCGGGTGAGGCGTTGTATTTTGATGGAGGGGATTATGTGCAGAAGACATCGCCCAGCGGTCTTCCGACAGGAAGTGCTGCGAGAACAATGGAGGTTTGGATATATAGGCAGAGTTCTTCCAATGAGCAAGGGATAGTACAATATGGTACAACAGGCACTGGTCGGAAGTGTGGTTTGATCATATCTAGCAACAATCCTAATAGCTTGTACTTTTATGGGAACAATAGCGACGTTTCAACCAATGGGGATATTCCGCTGAATGAGTGGACGCATGCTGCAATGACATATGACGGAACAACAGTAAAGTTATATATGAATGGTGTCTTTGACAATAGTGCGAGTCTGTCACTTGATACTGGGATTGATAGTAATGGCTTAACCATCGGTTTGAGACCATCTAGTACTTATTGGACTGGCGTCATCGACGAAGTCCGTATCTGGAATGTGGTTCTGGATGAAGCCACCATCCAGGCATGGATGAACAAGAAGGTTACCAGTTCGCACCCCAATTACAGCAATCTCGTCAGCTACTGGAAGATGGACGATGGCTCCGGGGATACGGTCGCCGACTCGAAGGGGAGCAACGACGGCACAAGAAACGGGTTCACTAATGGCTGGGTCACCTCCACAGCAGCGATTGGAGATGCTGCGATTTTTGCTGAGTCTGCTGATATTACGGAGACAGCCTCTTGCCCGGTGGATGTGACCTTCGGAACGGCCAGTGAGGCTCCGGGGTCTGGGTATTCCCTGGCTGCGATTCAGGTGAATGAAGCTCCCAACAGCACGACCGGGTTGCTCACGAGCTCTGCTCCCGCTTACTGGGAGTTGTGGTCGGAGGATGCTGACTTTGATGGGGTTTTCACAGCCACAGTCGAGTTCCACTATGATGACATTGGGGGAATTGGTGACGAAGCCACTTTGAAGCTCTATCGCCGCAATGATGCAAACACGTCATCCTGGAGTGAAGCAAGTGACTATTCTGTCATTTCCGATGAAGGAGGTAGCTCCAGCAACACAGATGGGGTGGGTTACATACAGTTGACCATAACCGAGGCGACGAGTGGAGATTTCAGCGGTCAATATATCCTCACCAGTGACAATGGCGACAATCCCCTCCCCGTTATCCTTTCTTCCTTCACCGTCACGGCAGGCGATGGTCAGGTTACTCTCCGCTGGGCAACCGAAAGTGAGGTGGACAACCTCGGTTTCCACGTGTACCGTTCACTGGAAGAAAAGGGCATCT
>CAZTBA010000517.1:0-3480 GCA_964611725.1 uncultured bacterium | reverse complement strand
TGGATACAGCTCCGTAAAGGACATCCCCACTTATCTGTGTCGATCTTAGCACGAATGAGAGTATGACAATTGCTGTAAAAGCCAGAAAAAGGATAAAAAATACATTGGAAAGGAAAATCAAAATCAACGAGGGGGATGGGGAGAATATAGTCATCCAGCTCAATATGAACCATGGTAGCCCGAATGCCAGACCAATAGCCAAAGTTCTTTTCCCATAGCTGACCGCAAGGATTCCGGACAATACTATCGCGGATGTAAGGGTATTCAAGATAACAAGCTTGATGGTGCCGCCTTCGAGAAAAGGGTATAGAACAAACCAAAGAAGGATGGAGATAGTCAGATAACGGAATTTGTAAGACCCTGGTGTCAGATAAGACAGGAAAGATCTATTCTCGGGCATGTATAGACTCCTCCTCTATTTAACAGGCAAAGCAATAAACCCTTCAGATCATGCTTTGATGAATTCAGAGGCCAGTATTGCGTCTAACGTCCGGGACTTTATCCGGAGTTTTAGCCGGTTTCGAACGTTTCCATTTAATGCTTCCCTCTTCCTCTTTTATTCTTCCGAACGCTCTCCACTTCCTCTCCTGAATATCTTTCCTATATCCTGGCTTATCATATACAGGCAGGGAACCAGTATCAGCGTAAGGGAGGTGGCAAATATCAGACCCCATCCCAGCGCCAATGCCATTGGAACCACCCACGGATCCGTTCCACCAAGGCCATAGGCCAGCGGCAGTAGAGCGGCAACAGTCGTGATGGTCGTCAGGAGAATTGCCCTCAAGCGATTGGCTGTTCCTTCAGCTACAAGCCTCTTGATGTCTTCACCGTCTCTTTGCTGTTTGAGTTCATTGAGGTGATTGACCAGAACAAGGGAGTCGTTGACCACAACTCCACAAAGGCCGATTACTCCCATCATCCCCATGAAACTAAGCGGTTGACCGTGGAATGCAAAAGCTATAATGACCCCTGCAATGCCAAATGGTATGGCTACCATGACCAGAAATGGCTGGGTCAAGGAGTTAAATAGGAGAACCAGAAGGAAGTAAATAGCTACAACGGCAATCACAAGCGTTCGGAAGAGATCTGCGATCGATTCCTCAGTCTCCATTACCTCTCCCCCCAGGGCAAAGCGCATGCCCGGCCAATCTCTGTCCAAATTGAAATTGCCAAAGACAGCCTCGGTAACCTCTAAGGGAGTTGTTGTATCCTTATCTACATCTGCTACAACGGTAATGACCCGTTCACCATCGTAGTGGCGGTAATCGGAAGGACCTGGACCTGTTCCGAGCCAGGCAACTTCCTTTAATGGGATAAGCCGTCCCCTGCGATTTGGGATAAGAAGTTCCTTGAGATAGCTCAGGCGTCTGCGAGCTCTTTCCTGAATCATAACCCGAAAATCAACGTCCTCATCGCCGTATCGCACACTTGTTACTACCTCGCCATCGTAGGCAATGCGGATATTTTGTGCAATATCGGAAACAGTTAGTCCCAGCCGGGAGAGCCTGTCGTGGTTGATCTTGATCTCCACCTGGTCCTTTCCGGACCTGTCATCCCGAGAGATATCCTTCACGCCTTCAATAGTGGCAAGGAAGACTTCAACAGAATCCGCAAGCTGTTTCCGCAGGCCATCATCCGATCCAACAATCCGGATGTTGATAGGCTTTCCAACCGGGGGGCCACCACTTTCGATCCGATAAGTGATTTTCTCAAAGCCTTCAAGTTTATCCGTCTTCTGGCGAAGATCCTCGACAATCTGGTCGGCATTTCTCGATCGCTCTGAATAGGGGGTAAGATCCACGGTCATAGAACCACAGTTTTCGCTCTCAGCATACACAAACTCGCTCAAATAGTTAAGCCCGATCCGGGTGTTAAATGAAGCCAGTTCCTCCTCAGGTAAGCTCGCAATCAGGTCTTCGATCTCTTTTATCTTGTCAGAGGTTGCTCTGAGCGGCGTTCCAGTTGGAAGTTCGATAAAGACATAGAATTGCTCTGCCATATCGGAAGGAGCAAGGACGAACTTCATGAAGTTTGCGGCATACCAGAGGGAGCCTCCCAGGACAGCGATGAACAGGAGGACGAAAACATATCGCAGCTTGAGAAGGTGAAACAGGACGGTTCGATAGAGGTTCCTCAGGACATCGAAGCGGCTGGCATGGTCGGATTTCTTAGAGCGGCGGCGCATGCCATGTGCTAAGTGTGCCGGCAGTGCAACCATCACCTCTCCCAGAGAAATGAACAGAGCTAAGCTGATTACTAAAGGCATAACGAAAATGAATTTTCCAAAAACACCCGACATGAAGAACATGGGAGCAAACACGATAAATGTGGTAAAAATTGTGGTTACGACAGGGCGAAAGACTTCATGGATTCCTGTCACCGCTGCATCGAGAGGTGAGTCTCCCAGTTCACGGCGACGGGTGATATTCTCGGAAATAATGATCGCATCATCGACAATTATTCCGATCACCAGGATCATCGCGGATAGACTGATGCTATCCAGATATACATTAAACGAAGGCAACAGAAAGATCGTACCCAGGAAAGCCACAGGGATACCCATCGCAACCCAGAAAGCTGTACGAAATCCGATAAAGATGGGCAGCAAAATAATAATGAGGGCAAGCCCCATCAGACCATTATTAATAACAAGATCAAATCTGTTGCGAACATAGCGAGAATAGTCATTCGAGTACAGGATCTCGACACCTTCAGGAAGGTTACTTCTTTCCCTCTCGACAAGCTTTTTGATGGCATCGGTGGTTCGAATTACATCTGCAGATTCGCTTTTGAAGGCATTAAAGGAAATGACCGATTTGCCTCCCATCCTGGAAAAGATCCTTTCGTCTTCGAAGTCGTCCTTCACAACTGCAAGGTCTTTTACCTTGACGAGAGGGCCCTCAAAGGTGGAGCGGACGATCACGTTGCCCACTTCCCCGGGACTGCGAAATTGAGCCAGGGTCACCAGATCCTTCTCACTGGTATAAGATTCAAATGAACCGGCTGTACCTCGGATATTGCGAGCTCGGATGGCGGCGATGATCTCCCACATCGGAATCTGATACTTCTCAACTGCTTTAGGAGAAACTTCCACTTTGATCTCTCTGGCGCGATAACCGAACTTGTCCACTCGTGAAACACCAGGAACAGCTTTCAGTTTCTTTTCAAATAATCTGGCAAGTTCCCTCAATTCCCTGTAGGGAAGATCCCCGGTAATTCCTACTTCAATCATTGGAATAAGAGCGGTATTGATCTCCGTAATCAGAGGTGATTCAGTCACGTCACTCGGAAAATCCGTGACTCTGCCCACTGCTTCCCGGATTTCAGATTTGATCTTGTCCTGATCACTTTCATTTATATCTATAACCACATCTATAAACGAGACATTCTCCATGGAAAAAGAAGTCATGTGGTCGATGCCGGTTACAGTCTTCAATTCTTCTTCGATCTTGTTGGTAACATTGAGCTCAACATCCTCGG
>CAZTBA010000516.1:0-3483 GCA_964611725.1 uncultured bacterium | reverse complement strand
CACCCATGGCAAGGGCGAACGGGATCGAAAATCCCACGTATCCCAGGTAGAGGCTCGGGGGATGGAATAGCATCTCGAGGTTTTGAAGCAGGGGGTTCAGTCCCAGTCCGTCGTGCGGGGTAACCGGCAGTTTCGCAAATGGGCTTGAAAAGAACGAGCACAGAAGCAGAAAGAAAGCCTGAAAAGACGCAACAAGGCCCACCGCATAAGCTGGAGGTCCGTCGTATTTATTCCGATTTGAGAGGAGAAAGTTTATACCGAGTATTGAGAGGACCAATGTCCAGAAGAGGAGCGAGCCAGATGGTCCTGCCCAGAATGCGGAGATTATGTAGCGGAGCGGAAGCTGTCGGCTCGAATGCTCGTAAACGTAGCTTACCCGGAAATCCCCGGAAATGAGGAGATAGAGAAGCGATAAGGAGGAAATTATAACGAGGCCCGAAGCGATGAGGAAAGCTACACCGCCTATCCTGAGAGCTGTTCTCTGTTTACGGGAGCCATTGTAGAAGAAAGCTATAGCTGAAATAATATAGAGGAGAAAAGCGATCCTTGCAGAATATGATCCTATATCTGTCACCATATCCTGTCCCGATCTATATTGAGCTGAGGCTCAGCTCCCGCTCTCAGGTTGATATCTGGATGGGCATTTGGTGAGCAACCTCTCAGCCTTAAAAACCCCATCACGGCCAAGGGTTCCCTCAACCACAACATCCATTTCCCTTCCGAAAGACCTCGGCCTCGGTCCCTTGTATATCACATACAGGGAGCTATCATTATAGGAGAGGTGAAATTTCAGAGCTGATAGTTCCCCGCTCTCATCTATATCGCTTACCTTTCCGACCACACGCACACTGCGCTGTCCGCTATCCTTATATCCCGATGTAAGCTCATCTACGGTCAGATAGTAAAGCGAACTATCACGGATACCCGAAAGAAGCAGATATGCAACTGCGATGGCGATTATCGATAAGGTAAGAACAACTCTGAAGCGTCTTCGAGCCAAATTCAGTCACCTCTATCGGGAAGTCTTATTGCGAAATCGGACCTTGAAAGCCCGAGGTTAACCTTCCTGCTCAGAAAATTTATCCTTACAGAACCTTCATCCCTCCAGATCCTGACCGAATTTGGGAGCATCACACCATCGGAGCTGATGTAGCGGCTGAGTTCTCTGGACACTATCAGCTCACCATCACTGGTCAAAATCTCTTCCTTAGTTATGGTAAGCTTTCTCCCATTGGCCACAATTCTTCTTGTAACATTATCTCCGACGATACTCAAAATAAAGTTCCCGTCATCGAGCTTGAAATCGGATACCTTATCCAGATCTTCAGTGCTGAAATCCGGGAAACCCAGCAGGAACGGTATAAGCTCCTCAGGGGAAAAGGCAGTACCTATGAACTCCGACAACGTCTCGTTCCCCTCGAACTCGATAAGCTGATCATTCCCCCTAAAGTGCACCGATATAAAATCGCCCCTTATAACAGTTGTTATAAGTCCCATGCCGATCGGTCCGTTTATTTCTATCTTCATAAGGTTAGGATTTCTGTAAAGCAGTATCGCTTCACTTCTGTGCCTTAACCCACCCAAATCCATATACATCATTGCTCGGTCGGAGAGATCATTGATACCGGAGAAGTTTCGCTCAATACCCGAGATTACCTCGTAGGGACCGAGCTTCGAAAGATCAGGGCCCTTGTAGAAGGGTAGTACTGAACACCCGTTCCAGAACAGGCAACAGGCCAGTACTACAGGTGCGAACAATGGGATACGTCTTTCAGAAGCCGACAAAGGGTTCATCCTCCAGAAGCTGTGAAGTCACCTACATGCTCTCCAGGGCCTGTTCCAGATCCGATATGAGATCGTCCGCATCCTCAAGTCCGACTGAAAGTCTGACGAGTTCGTCCTTTATGTCAAGTCTCACCCTCTCTTCGGCAGTCATGTCCTGAAACGTTAGAAGCGCCGGATGATAGGCCATGCTCTCGGCACCACCGAGACTTGGGGCGAGATATATCAGGGAGAGGTTATCGAGAAACCTGCGTGTCTCCTCAATTCCACCGTCTATTTCAAAGCTCACCACACCGCCGAAGCCCTTGAGGTATTTCAGGGCAAGCTTATGGTGGTTATGGCTTTTGAGGCCGGGATAATAGACTTTCTTTATTCTTGGATGTCCTTCGAGGTAGTGAGCTATCTCTATTGCAGTTGCGTTGTGTCTTGCCACTCTGACGGCCAGAGTTTTTAATCCCCTCAGAAGAAGATAGGCACAATGGGGATCTATCACTCCGCCGATTATTCCCTGAAAATCCCTCATCTGTGTAATGAGATCCTTCGAACCGGCAACCGCCCCGGCGAGTATATCGTTGTGGCCACCGAGGTACTTCGTGGCACTGTGGGCCACAAGGTCAGCTCCGAACTCAATGGGCCTCTCGTTATAAGGAGTGGCAAAGGTGTTGTCTATAATGAGCTTGACGTTTCTACTCGATGCTATGTACGAAAGCTTCTTTATATCTATGACGTTCATATGGGGGTTCGTTACGGATTCCGCAAATATGAGCTTAGTGTTTTTCCTGACAGCGTTTTCCAACCCCTTATAGTCATCGGAGTCGATAAAGGTACAATCGATTCCGAATTTGCCATGAGCTATGTCACAGAACTGCCTCGTTTTCTTATAGCATTCGTCCAGAACCACCATATGGTCCCCTTTGGACATGAGCGCCAGGAAGGCAGTCGTTATGGCACTCATACCGGAGGGGAACAGGATACAGTCCTCAGCACACTCGACCTCCGAAAGCTTCATCTCAACCGCCCTCTGGGTCGGATTGCCGTAGCGGCCGTATTCAATCCTCTCTATCTTTCCCGATTTGTAGGCGATTATCTCTTCCGTATCCTTAAAAACGTAAGTTGAAGACTGGACTATAGGTGTGGTGATTGAATCCGCAAACTTTTCCCTTTCTTCGCCCGAGTGGACCAGTTCGGTCGATACCCCCTTTTCCTTGAGACACTTCTTAAATCTCTTACCCATCCATACCTCCATATTTTTTGAAGCACATCGTTCAAGGCCATATAAATAAGAAAAACCCGCACTAAAAAGCGCGGTGTAAAAGGGTTTCGATCTCTTTGGCTTTTTAGCGGTTAAAGGCCGCAATATGCCGCAAATCGCCTCTCAGAGAATATATGGAATAAGAGGAAATTTATCAAGCTTTTTGTGCCCTCTTCCGGAAATCCCAGGTTTAAGGTAAGGGCAAAGCTTGCAGATCATGGATTCCCCCGATCTACGATCCAAAATCTACAGTTGTCTATCCTTTCCCCTCAGGACCATCCGTACTCGTAGCCGGTTCCGTACATAGCGACGATATTCTCGGGCGGGCTGACCGATTGGATGTTATGGCAGGGTGCCAGGATATAGCTCCCCCTTCACCCAATATACGGATGTCCTCGATAACCTCATTGCGGACGTCTTCAACCGATCCGAAGGCGAGGGTATACTGG
>CAZTBA010000515.1:0-3483 GCA_964611725.1 uncultured bacterium | reverse complement strand
CCCCCCCCCCCCCCCCCCCCCCCCCCCCCCCCCCCCCCCCCCCCCCCCCGCGCCGAGGATCTCGAACTCGGGTGCAGGCTCAAAAATATGGGCCTCACCTTCACCCACTGCAGGGAGGCCGTATCTCACCACATGCATTCGAGGAGCATAAAAGAGATATGTTCCCTAAGCAGATCCTTCGGTATGGAGTCCATCCCCCTCATTATCAGGGAACACCCGGAGCTACGAGAAGTACTTCATCTCGATTTCGAAGAGATAAATGGGTCGGATCCCCCCCATGCCAGGCTCAAAAAACTCGCCATTAAGGCGGCTATGAACAGTGTTATATACCTACCTCTAAGAGTGATATCAGAGCTTTTTAACAGTATCTATGTCCCGGATATCTTTTTCGATTACCTTATCTTCTACAATAGATACCTCGGCTGCAGGAAAAGGGCTCGTCAGAACCCTTTTCTAAGCTGAAAGTTTTTAAGCCCTTGCTACTTTTCCTCCCTTTGAAGCTTTCCATACCATTTCGGTGAACCCAATCACTTTGAGTCCGCCGGCCCCGGGAGACTGAACCTCCTCTTTCCCGAGTATGGCGTTTACGAAGTTTGTATCGGGATCGGAACCCTTCGGTAGTTTTTTGGGTTCGACGGCATCGCAGCCGTAGGCTGTGTGGCTCATTTTGCCATTACGGTAGAAAATGGCACCTTTGCTGCCCCAGATGGTTATATCTTCCCACCAGCAGGGAGCCTCGCCGACTATGGATATGTTCCCCTGGGCCCCGTTCGTGAATTTGATTGACACGGCTGAGTTTATATCGACCTGGGTGCCGAGGTTATCTACGAAGGCTGAGACCTCTGAGGGGGAGAGTCCTGTGGTCCAGAATATTATGTCTATGAGGTGACTTCCTGAGTCGTTGATCTGGCCTCCCCCCGAAAGACATGGGTCCTGCCTCCATGTTCCGGCCGTTCCCCTCTTCCATCCCTGGCACTGGAGGGCGGAAACGAACTGGATCTCGCCGATCTCTCCGGAATCTATCATCTCCTTGGTGTATATGAACTGTGGCTGATAGTGCCTCTGATAGGAGACGAGCAGAGTTTTGCCCTTCTTTTCGGCTTTCGCGATAAGCTTTTTCGCATGGTCCGAGGAACAGACCATAGGCTTTTCGACCAGTACATGCAACCCCTTGTCAAATGCCGCCATCGCCTGCTCAAAGTGGAGAGTGTGCGGGGTATGTATCTCCACTGCGTCCAGCTCGACCGAATTCAGCATATCCCTGTAGTCCTCGAAGACCGGGCAATCGGCAGTTTCCGGATGTCTCTCCTTGAAGGTTTTTATTCTTTTCGGATCGATATCGTTCAATGCCACAATCTCAGCCTTGAGATTTTTCGAAATGTGATCCGCATGCCCGTTCGATACGCCTCCGCAACCTATGAACCCTATCCTCACCTTGCTCTTCCTCTTCATCTCAGATCCTCCCTCTATTACCTGGCTTCCCAAACATGAGGCCAGATTAACTCCTGCCAACACGGATCTCAGCGACCATGGCCACTTCGTCACAATTGGGGAAATTCACACAGTCGAGACACTCCTTCCAGACTTTGTGGGGGAGAGTGTCTTTCGGGACAACCCTGAAACCGAATTTGCTGAAGAACCCTGTCTGATATGTGAGAATGAAAACCTCCTTTAGTTTTATCTCCTTAGCCTCATTCAAAAGGTACCCAACGATCAGGGAACCTATGCCCTTTTTCATCTCAGATTCTTCCACAGCAACTGATCTTATCTCGCCGAGATTCTCCCACACTATGTAGAGAGCTCCACATCCCATGATCCTGCCATCCTCCTCCGCCACTGCGAAGTCCCTGAGATGATCGTAGATCTGGTTCAGGGATCTCGGGAGCATAAGACCTCTCTCAGCATAACCGTTTATTATCCTCAGTATGTGTGGTACATCAGCCACCTTCGCATGCCTTACATTCACCATCACTTCTACCTCATATAAGCTTTCTCGCCGTCTCTATCTGCGATCTTACAGATTCCTGCGACGTACCGCCGGGCAGGTTTTTAAGCTTCAGGCTCGACCTGAAATCAAGCACTTCGCTTACGTCTTCATCGAAAAGGGGTGATATCTCTTTCAGCTCCTCAAACTTTAGCCCCCTGATTTCTCTCCCCGATTCGAAGCAGGTCCTTACCAACTGGCCCACCGCAAAATGCGATTCCCTGAAGGGGAGTCCTTTCTTCACAAGGTAATCGGCAAGCTCAGTCGCGAGCATAAAATCACTCGTGGACGACTCTATCCTGTCGTGGTTGAATTTGAGGGTCCGCCACATCCCTTCGAAAACTTTAAGGCAGATCTCGACCGTTTCGACAGCATCGAAGAGGGGTTCCTTATCCTCCTGCATGTCCTTGCAGTATGCAAGCGGAAGCCCCTTCATCACGGTAAGGAGGGTCATAAGGTCGCCGTATACCCTGCCTGCTTTGCCCCTGATAAGCTCAGCCGAATCCGGGTTTTTCTTCTGGGGCATCATACTGCTTCCGGTGGAATATGCCTCGCTGAGTTCCACGAACCCGAACTCAAAGGATGACCATATCACTATGTCCTCACAGAAGCGGCTCAGATGCATCATAAGTATAGCAGTGAAAGATAGGAATTCGATCAGGAAATCCCGGTCACTTACGGCATCTATGCTGTTCTCGGATATCTTCGAAAACCCAAGCCTGTGAGCTATCCACTTCCTGTCTATGGGGAATGAGCTGCCCGCTATCGCTCCTGATCCGAGCGGCATCAGGTCTATCCTCTCCCTGCAATCCGCCAGCCTGCCCTTGTCCCTCTGGAGCATCCAGAAGAGGGACATTATATAATGTGAAAGCAGCAGGGGCTGTGCCTGCTGGAGATGAGTATATCCCGGAATAACGATGTCCGAGCTTTCCTCAGCCTTTTTCAGGAGCGTCCCCTGCAAGGCTTTTATGAGCATATCTATCCCGGAGCATGTTCTCAGGAGGTAAAGTCTCTCGTCGACGGCCACCTGGTCATTCCGGCTCCTACCAGTGTGAAGTTTACCTCCAAGTGGCCCTACAATCTCCGTGAGTCTGTTTTCGACAGCCATATGTATGTCCTCAAGCCTGTCCGGGAGCTCAAGTCTGCCCTCGTCTATCTCACCTCTGATCTGCTTAAGGCCATCCACTATCGTTTCAAGCTCGGATTTTGTCAGCAATCCGGCGCGCGCGAGGCCCTCGGCGTAGACGATGCTCCCCTCTATATCCTCTCTGTAGAGCTTTCTGTCAAAGCTTATGGAGGCGTTAAACTTTTCCATTATAGTTTCCGTCGATTCACGAAAACGGCCTGACCAAGCTTTCATGTCCAAAGTTACATTCCTCCTTCGCCGGGGAGATCATTTATGTTTTCCAGCCTCCTCAGGATTTCCTCTATCACGTAATCAGGCGTGGAAGCGCCTGCCGTGATCCCCACCGTTTTCACATCCCTGAACCATTCGGGGT
>CAZTBA010000514.1:0-3490 GCA_964611725.1 uncultured bacterium | reverse complement strand
CTTGGAACAGCATTGGTTGTCTCCAGAGTTAGTTTTACAATAATACTTTTAAAAAGCCCTCCTCAAATGAAAACCCACTGTCTCTGCTCACGGAGAAGGAACTGGGGGAAAGGGTTGGGGAGACCTTTGCCATGCTTCCGCCAGATGACAGGTTAATTCTCACGTTAAGGGAGATCGAGGAACTGTCTTACAGAGAAATAGCCCAAATCTTGAGTTGCGGAGTGGATGCCGCTAAAATGAGGGCACATCGGGCGAGGGTTAAGTTTAGAGAGATCGTCTCAAAATACATTGAGGATGGGAAAGATGAGTTGTGAGGAATATAGGGAGCTGTTCTCGGATTTCATAGACGGTGAGCTTTCGGAAAGTCGGCTTGAGGATTTCAGGCAACATCTTAAAATCTGTAGAGCCTGCAGGAAGGAGCTTGAAAGGTTCACACAGGCCCGGACACTTCTCAAGCTCTTGCCTGAGATGGAAGCTCCGTCTGATCTCTGGCAGGTGATAGAGTCAAAGGTGAAATTACGGGAAATGAGGATAATCTTCTTCCAATCGGTCGGCATCTACGAGAGGTTAATACTCGAAGAAAAACCCTCACGACCGACTCATATTTGTGGGCTATCGTTTGGAATGTGATAAACTGTCATGCCGAACTTGTTTCGGCATCTCCCCAAAAAGAGGTGAGCAAGGATGAAAAAAGGTTTGGAGGTAAAAAGCATTGCTTTCAGTGATTTGAGACAGATAAGCGCAGAAGAATTTCGTGATTTCTCGGGACATGATGCTTGGTGGGAGGGGTTTGTGGATAGCACTGAGGTGAATCTGGTTTTGGCTAATAGCTCGGATAAGATAAAGAAAGCATTTGTCTACATTGTCTCAAGGCCCGATATCCCAACGGCGATACAGACAAGTTGGGGTAATGAAATAGATATTGCACCCGCTGAGGAGAAAATAGTTAACGATGTGGTTCCCATGCATGGGATACCTTCCGCCGATTACAGGGATTATGCCGGTCCACTGAGGTACGCTGTGGAGGTGAAGATCTCCGATCTAGCTCAGGGTGAGGTTATTCTCAGGAAAGTGAAATACTATGACATAACTGCTGCGATCGAAGCAGACAAGCTTGAAGAAAGCAGGTTTGATATCTACAAGGTGTTGGAGAAGCTGGAAAAGACTACCATAATGCATGATCTTCACATCGATGGCGATCCGAAAGAAGGTGTGAAATACATCAGAGCGAAGCTACTGAATTTCGGTGCGAAGACACAGTATATAGGGATAGATGTGAGGGCAGAGATAGAAAAGGGGAGAGGCGGTTGTCAGACCCAGTTCTTCTATGAGATCGGCCCGAAGGAGGAGATCCCTGTGGACATCAGCCGCACCATATCTGCTAAGTGGGTTCCCGGAACGGAGTATCTGAGGATAAGGGCAGTAAGCATCCCGGAATACATATACAGAAGCCAGAAGGCAAGGTCGTGGTTCCTATGGAGGAGTTATAACGAGGAGGAGAATTACAAAAGCCTCATCGCGAAGTTTGACTTTTATTTCAGAGAGGCTGAGTAGTAGTTCACAACAGAAGTCCTGGTGTTTGACCTTGTGAGGGCAGGTTTCTAACCTGCCCTTACTACATTCATTAGGAAAATACAATACTCGCATTCAATATTTTTAGGTTGGCAATACGAACCTTATATTACATTGGGGTATGATAAAAAACGAAACATTTTCCGGTAGTCTTTCTCTATATTTAGTAGAAACCTGCGAGTCCCTTCAAACCGGTGGGATCGGACATCGTGGACAAAGATGCTGAGCTCGTCCAGAGGTGTTGGGAAGGCGATCAGGATGCTTTTCGAGAGCTCGTCCTGAGATACGAGAAGATGGTTTACAATCTGGCGTATCGGATGCTGCGGGACAGGGAGGATGCCAGAGATGCGGCCCAGGAAATCTTCCTGAGCGTCTTCCGGTCTCTTCCGTACTTCCGTGGAGACTGCGCTTTCAGAACCTGGCTCTACCGAGTTGCGTCTAACGAGTGTATATCGAAGAGCAAACGGAGAAGCAGACGCCGCAGCAGTGAGAAAGCGATAAATTGGGAAGAGCGTCAGGCTATGGAGGCACGGATTGGGGAGCGTTTGTCCATGGCGACGGCGGAGCAGGAAGAGCGGGATCACCTGTTGCATCAAGCTATAGATGGGCTCCCGGAAAAGTACCGTATAGTCGTCGTTCTTCACTATCTGGAAGGACTCGCCTACGAGGAGATAGCTGAGGTGTTGTTTGTACCGCTGGGTACGGTGAAGACCAGGCTGTTTCGGGCGAAGGATCTACTCAGAAAGAAACTTAGAGGAATTTTTCAGGAGGGCCTGTGAAAGGCAAAGTTAAGAAAGAGTGTCAGACAGTTCAGGACAAACTTGGCACGTATCTGAGGGGGAAACTGAGCCGAGGGGAAACGTCCAAGGTTCAGGGGCATCTCAGGATATGTGGGGACTGCAAGGAGGCTTTGGCTCTCGAGGAGGTTTTCCTCAATGCTGTAGGAGCGTATCCCTGTTTAGCTGTGCCTGAGGACTTTGCTGACAAGGTGATGAAAGTCTGGGCTGCTGAAAGTACTATAGCAATTCCCATAGAGGATTGGAACATCTATAATCCATGGGATCTTCCCCAGGTAGTCGGCCGAATCTTCGCCACAAATTTAAGATGGGCAACATATCACTTTCGCTTCGGGTTAACCTTCGGGCATCAGATGATCGAGGCTACGTTGTTGAATATCAGAGCGCAGCTTCGATTCGAGATACAGTGTATATATCAAATAATTATCGAATCGCTTAGGGTTAGCCTATCAGGCATCTACCCTTTAACAGAGGAGTGAAAAACAATGAGTTTTGCAGAGTCACTTGCGATGATAGGTACGGGGAAGCTGATTCTCACAGGTATATTTGGTATCTTTGCGCTGGTATTGATCGTAGCGCTGGTTGTGGGGACAGCAGCAGTCCTGGGGCCAGGTATGCTCCATGTTACAAGGAAAAAGACAGGCGAGCCTGGGCAAAAAACAATGCCGGTTTCTGTCCGTGTTCTGGGTTTCGGCATCGTTTTCTTGGCTATCGGATTGGGTATCGTGCTTTCGATATACTTGCTGCCGATGGTGACGACTTGGGGTACGGTTGGAATGGTGCTTCTTTCCGGTGGGATCGGACTGATCATCTTCTACCTCATCGCCTCCAGGGTGGAGAAACGACACGAGGAGGTATCACCGGTCCCCGAAAGCGAATGATATCGCTCTATGTTTTCAGAAGCAAGATGCCCCTCTCGCTACCGTTGCTCTGCAGAGACACCTCACCGAGGCGTCTCTACAGATAAATATCTGAAAGGGGAATGGCGACTGAAGGATCTCAGGTGCCATGAGCAAAAGGAAAAGCGTTACTAAAACTAACTGAAAAGCTGGATAAAACTTCTAAGCCTTTTGACCTCCATAGTGTTTTATTGCTTCGCAAAATGCCAGGTAGTTTTCGTC
>CAZTBA010000513.1:0-3571 GCA_964611725.1 uncultured bacterium | reverse complement strand
AAGCCTATAATGGGTACCTTTCCCTGGTGGAGCTGGATCATCTATATTGTAGGCGCTATATTCGCCATAGTTGTGCTCTTGCTAACTGCCGCGTCGGTCAGCAAAATAGCATATCAGCAACTGAAAGGGGACGATTTCTACTCAATAGGTGATTCAAGGAAATTTTTGCGCAAAACCTGGAAATCGGTATTGGTGGCTCCCCTGTCGCTCCTGGGTATGGCCCTGTTTCTTATAGTTTGTGCCATAATAGTTGGCCTCATAGCCAGGATACCTTACGTAGGAGAGCTTGGCTTCTCCATATTTATGATACCGATCTTTTTCGGAGCGCTCCTCACCGTTTTTATATTGCTTGTATTCTACGTTTCATTTGTTCTCGGTCCGGCCGTAGTTGGTACGACGGGAGAGGATACGCTCGAAACGATTATACAGCTTTTCTCCACTATATGGAATCAGCCCTGGAGGTACTTCCTTTACACGATATTGCTTAAGGCGGTCGCCGTAGCTGCAACCTACATTCTGGCTGTATTCACCGTTAATTCGCTTATGCTTCTCTACAAGGTTTGTGGCCTCCTCATGGGAGATAATATAGCTAGGATTGCCAGTGTTGCGACCCGCCATTTTTATGTTCCAGTGGATTATACTCTCTTAGATATGAGCAGGTATGCCAATCATCCCTGGATCTCCAGTATGGCTGCCGAAATAGCCGAAAAAGGAGGTATGGCTGGAGCTCGTGTTACTGTGCCGGTAGCAGGTGTCATAGCTGGAATAGGACTGTTTCTGCTTATTGGGTTTGTCCTCTCATATGCCTTCTCGCTTTACTACTCCGGACAGACTCTGATATATTTGGTTGTCAGGAAAAAGAAAGATGACGAGAACCTCTTGGAGAGGAAGGAAGAAGAGGAAGAAGAGATGGTCGAGGAAGAGGCTGGAGGGGAACCTGAGGAGGAAGCCGAGGAAAAATCTGAGGAGAGTTACGAGGAGACCCCCGAAGGAGAGGGCGAAGAACCCGAGGATGAGGGGAAGGAAGGCTGATTTTTCCATCTTGCGAATTTTTGAACCTGAAGCTGCCGAGATTGTTACTTTCAATCTCGGCGCTTTTTTAAGGGAAAAGGGGATGATGAATTTTGCTGAGGATATTGACAGCAGGCGAATCCCACGGACAGACCCTTGTCGGAATACTTGAAGGGATGGTTGCAGGGCTCAGAATCGACAGTAACTACGTAGATCTGCAGCTCAGACGGCGACAGCTTGGGTATGGACGGGGTGGGAGGATGAAGATCGAAAAAGATGAGGTCGAGATCCTGTCCGGGGTCAGATTCGGAGAGACCATAGGGTCCCCCATATCACTTTTGGTAAGGAACAGGGACTGGGATAACTGGAAGGAAACTATGGATATCGAAAATCCTCCCCCAACCAGGGATAGTGTTGCGGTTCCCAGACCTGGACATGCGGATCTTGCGGGACTCATAAAGTACAGGCGTTCCGATTTCAGGGACATACTGGAGAGATCGAGCGCAAGGGAAACTGCTGCGAGGGTCGCCCTGTGCTCGATAGCAAGGAGATTTCTTCAGGAGTTCGGAATAGAAATAACGAGCTACGTGGTATCGATAGGGAGGGCTGGAAGCCGTGAGCTCAAATTAGATGAACTTATGGACCTTAGAAACGAACCCATCGACAGATCTCCCGTCAGATGTCCTGATCCTGAGACTGAAAGCAGGATGATGGGTGAGATTGATAGGGCCAAAGAAGAGGGTGATTCAGTAGGTGGGGTGTTCGAAGTTATAGTCAAGGGACTTCCCGTGGGGCTCGGGAGCCATGTGCACTGGGACAGGAGGCTCGATGGACTCCTCGCTCAGGCCCTTATGTCCATAAATGGTATAAAGGGAGTCGAAATAGGTCTTGGTTTCAGGTGCGCCAGTATGCGTGGATCCCAGGTTCACGATGAGATATTCCGGGATGGGAAGCGATATTCAAGGAATACGGACAACGCTGGTGGACTGGAAGGAGGGATGACAAACGGCGAACCGCTTATAGCCCGTGCCGCAATGAAGCCCATACCCACCCTCGTAAAGCCTCTCAGATCGGTCGATATATCAACCGGGAAGGAGGTATTGGCCCACAAGGAGAGATCGGATGTATGTGCTGTGCCTGCTGCCTCCGTTGTGGGGGAGGCAATGGTGGCATTCGTCATGGCCCAATCCTTCCTGGAGAAGTTTGGGGGCGACAGCATTCAGGAGTGTATTGATAATTACAGGAATAGGCCTGAGGGTCACTGATTTTAAGGGAAACCCTTTGGCGTGCGATAATATACCTTCACCATAGATCTCGTTTTCACGATAATCGCAGACCCTGTAATTGAATGCGCCTCCAAATCGGCCAATGAGATAGGTGAAAATATGGCCCCAGAGCTAAAATCGAGCGGGTCCTTCGAGTCCATAAGTGCTTGACTTTAGGCTAAAATTTAGTATATATTTACTCTGAAAACAGGAAGAAGGGAGGAAATAGATCTTCAAGTTCCGAGTAATAGCGAAAGATAAGGAAAGCTTGGCAAAGGTCGGGGTTGTGGAAACTCCCCACGGCAGGTTTTTTACCCCCGCTTTTATGCCTGTGGGAACCCAAGGGACGGTTAAGACACTGTCGCAGGGAGACCTGAGGTCGATCGGTGCTCAGATAATATTGAGCAACGCTTATTACCTGTACCTGAGACCAGGTCAGGAGCTTATTGAAAAAGCTCACGGACTCCACGGGTTTATGGGATGGGAAAGGCCTATACTCACAGATAGCGGGGGATTCCAGGTTTTCAGTCTGGCCGATCTGAACAAGGTTACTGAAGAAGGTGTAATGTTTCAATCCCATTTCGATGGATCACGTCATCTCTTTACCCCTGAGAAGGTTATGGAAATAGAGCACTCTCTCGGGGCAGATATAATAATGAGCTTCGATGAATGTACGCCATATCCCTGTAGTTACGATTACGCAAAGAATTCGGCTGAGATGACGTTGAGGTGGGCAGAGAGGTGTCTTTCAGAGCACAAAAGGCTTTCTTCAGGGGAGGATGAGGCTCAAAAACAAGCTCTTTTCGGCATAGTACAGGGGAGTGCCTACAGAGATCTCCGTGAGTTCAGCGCTAAGAAGACGGCCGATATGGCTTTTGATGGCTACGCTATAGGAGGTTTGGCTGTCGGTGAGCCGAAGGTAACTATGTGGAAGATGGTGGACGCAGTTCTCCCCTGTCTCCCCGAGGAGAAGCCGAGGTATCTTATGGGCATCGGATATCCGGAGGATCTTGTTGAAGCTGTCCGTCGGGGAGTCGATATGTTTGACTGTGTTATACCGACGCGTAACTCGAGGAATGGAACCATCTTTACGAGGTTTGGGAAGTTGAAGATCAAGAACTCCCAATATGCTGATGACTTTTCACCGATAGATGACCAGTGTTTCTGTGAGACCTGTCGTAACTATTCCCGAGCTTACATAAGACATCTCTTCCAATCGGGTGAGATACTTGCATTGCGCCTCGCCACTCTCCACAGTGTATACTTTTTTATATCGATGATGGAAGGGATAAGAA
>CAZTBA010000512.1:0-3575 GCA_964611725.1 uncultured bacterium | reverse complement strand
AAGATATGGTTCCAGCCTACGCCTGAGGGATGTGGGGCGTAGCCTACGCAAGGCCTTTTCTTCAATCTGACGTATTCTTTCCCTCGTGAGGCCATATCTTTCCCCAATCTCATCCAATGTCATCGGTTCATCGCGTTTTATGCCATAATAGAGCCTTATTATCTCGGCCTCGCGGGAATCCAATGTAGCCAGTGCGCGGTCGATCTCCCTCTTGAGCGCCTCTTCCATTACATCGTTTTCGGGGGATCTCTGCTCCTTATCACTTATAATATCGAAGAGGCTTCCGCTGTCCTCATCTTCCCTAAGAGGTGCATCGAGGGACTTATGTCTTCGGCCGCTGCTTATGGTTTTGGCCACTTCTTTTGGGGACATATCGAGTTCCTGAGCTATATCCTCAGGATTCGGTCTTTTCTCCATCTCCTGCTCAAGCATATTGGAGACTTTGGATATCTTATAAAGCGCCCCAACCCTGTTAAGAGGCATCCTGACTATGCGGGACTGCTCGGCGAGCGCCTGCAGTATAGACTGTCTTATCCACCAGACTGCATAAGATATGAACTTGAAACCTTTGGTTCCGTCGAACCTTTCGGCTGCCTTTATAAGGCCAACATTTCCCTCGTTTATAAGGTCGCTGAGCGGCATCCCCTGGTTCTGATACTCCTTGGCGACGCTCACAACAAACCTGAGGTTGGCTTTGACAAGATTATCCCTCGCCTCAAGATTGCCATCCTTGATAAGATCAGCTAGCCTTACCTCTTCCTTAGAAGAAAGGGGGTGATGCTCACCTATCTCTTCAAGATATTTGGCAAGCACCCCCCCCTCTCTGCTCAACGGGATCTTGGAAAGCTTGCTCAACTTCTACCTCTACCTCCTCAATTTAGAATTAACCTCCCTAAGGAACCCAGCTACAAGCACTTAATTAATATAAAACATATTTATTTTTTGTCAAGAGTTTAAGGCCAAAATTTTCGATCCGGGAGATTTATTTTCGCGGTGTTGGAATATTATCGCAGGTATATGGCAAAGGGGCCTGTACCCAGGCCCCTTATACGATTATGTATGAAAGTAAGTTCCACGATTATGGGAGTCTGACTGAAGCTGTCGCCATAAAGGAGTTGAGTGTCATATCATATTTACCGGGCATATTGTCAGGTTCCCCATCGCCGTTTACGTCCTTAATCGATGTCGTCCTCCCCTGCCAGACTATATATTCGTAGTTTAAGTCGAGCGATACGAGCCCGAGAAGGCTCAATCCCAGTCCGAGGTTGAAGCTGGACTTATCCCCAATGTCCGGTATCAGAGGAGAAAGTGTCCCATCCGGTATCGGGCTCGGATCAAAATAATAACCTCCCCTGACCGAGAGGCCCGGAAGTATCGGATACTGGATGCCGAGGGAATAACGCACCGTATCTTCCCAGCGGAGCAGAAGTGTCTGATCTTCCATAGGGCTCCCAAGTGGATCATTCCCGTCCATCTCCACCGCGATCGAATCGAGGCTTGACCAACCGGTCCACAGAATGTCTGCCGTGACCGTGGGAAGGAGGGGGAGAGAGACGGCGACCCCGACCCCAACGTCAGGTGGTAGCTTTAAATCCGCTTTGGATTTCGGCTTGGAAGTTAGCAGGGCTCCGGTTGCAAAGAGTTGGGTATACTCGGGCGCCTGTTTACTGAAAATCGGATGGCCGGATATATCGGTGTTTTTCGGGAGGTACAGGCCGAGATCGGTGTCCCCATCGATCTTCATAGTGATGCCACTCCTGGCAGCGATACCCAGGCCGAGGATCGGCAGTGGCTTTAAGAGTATCCCGGCATTCCCACCGATCCCGGTCCCGGAACCCTCCATGTTGGAGTCGAGAACGAAGCGATCGAAGGGACTTGGGGGGGTAAAAAGAACGTCGCCCGTGCCCGGGTTCTTTAGCTCAGAGCTCTTGAACTGTATCTTCTGGAGCGTGATGTTCCCATACTGAAGGCTCAGCCCTGCGCCAACCGAGACCATGCCGCCCATGAAGCTCTTGGCCACGGTTGGATGAACGTCTATGACCTTAAGGCTACTTGACCAGTCGTACTCAGGGTAGGGGTTTGTATTGCCGTAGCCCTGTGGCAGATCATAGAGGTCCCAGGATGTCGAAAGGCCATATGGCACATATACCGAAAGCCCCAAATTCAGGCCACTAAAATTCTTTAGAATAGATACGTTCGGAGCCAGGGAAACCTCATCCTTGGGCTCGATCTCCTTGCCGACCCTGTAGCCCGGGACTGGAAGGGCGGGCGTGATCTTGGGGTTTGCAGTGATAACTATGCCGGTCAGTGAGATCCTCGTCCCTTCCTGGAACGCCAGCCCCGCAGGGTTCCAGTAAGCCGCGCTGTAATCGTCAGCCAGCCCCCTGAAGGCTCCGCCCATTCCTATCGCTTTGGATCCGACTCCGGATAACGCGAACCCTCCTGCATCGGACGAGCTGGGTAAAACCTGAGCGGAGAGCAGGGCTATCATAATGACACATATCCATCTCATGTCTACCTCCCATTAAGTCTTTCCATCACTTTAAAACTTCGGAAGCGATTTGAGCAATTCCTGCTTTGTCATCCCTCCTTTCCGACTTACTGTATTAGTTCCATATCCTCTAACCATCTTCTGATCCGGAATTCTCCCCCACTGAGGACACCATACGAAAAGTTATCAATCCAGTCCCCCAAAACCGCTAAGGTCTTTCCATCCGACCTCCTGACAAAAGGGGAATGTATATGCCCGAAGATCACAAGGTCAAAACCTTCCTCGAACTTGGTCTCGGCGACATTGACATACGCTTTCTGTATCTTGAGATTGTCTTTGTAATCTATGTCAACTCTCGATATCCTCGCACGGCTCGACCTCGATGCGAATCTCGCAATCTTGCGTCCGATGTCTGGATGGACGAGGCTGAAAAGC
The DNA here is from genome assembly GCA_964611725.1 of uncultured bacterium. GTDB lineage: Bacteria > Latescibacterota > CAZTBA01 > CAZTBA01 > CAZTBA01 > CAZTBA01. The sequence continues at coordinate 649 of CAZTBA010000512.1, read as the reverse complement.
TTTATGCTGATGGGGTTTCTCAGAACTCTTTTCAGGGCTCTGTATCCACGATCGCCGGCGGACACCCCATCCCCGTGTGCCATATATACCCTGAGTCCTTGATACTCCGCCTCAAGCGGCTCCCTCGATACTTCCATACCTATTTCATCCGAAAGATAGGAACCGACCCAGAAGTCATGGTTGCCGCCTATATAGACTACACGGACCCCGGTCAGTATAAGCTGATGGATACCGAAGAGGACTTCAGTGTAACCGCGGGGTACAACCGATTTATACTCGAACCAAAAATCGAAAAGGTCACCAAGTATATAAAGGGTTTCAGCCTCACGTTGAACCTCTGAAAAGAAGGATGTGAGAAGCTTGACCTTGAGCTTTTCTTTTTCTTCTCCTTCGTACCCGAGATGTGCGTCCGATATAAAATAGATCTTTCCTATAGTCTGTGACCCCTTGGAAAGTGAAAATGTAACGGAGGCAACTCCGCCCCGCCGCAACTCTCTGCGAACTAAAGAGGATCAGCAACCGGAAAATAATAAATTTATCGGTGAAAATCAAAAAAATTTTGGTCTTGTCCACACAGATATTTTATATTAAGATTTAGCTTGACTTTGTCACATTAAAATTAAGCTGATTCACCGTAGGATTTATGATA
>CAZTBA010000511.1:2076-3588 GCA_964611725.1 uncultured bacterium | reverse complement strand
CGCCAGCTCTCAGGTACCTTCCGATCAGACGAAGCACCCGTTTGTCACGGACTTTCCGGGATACCCGATGCATCACGTGATTGACGGTGTCGAAGAATTTCGACAAGTCCATGTCCACAGCAATGTGCTTTCCCTGTCGGACAGATCTCCCCGGATAAGAGCTGTGATCTTTCGCGACACAACCGCAGCATTTACCATATCTCCCCAATCCTGGGCTTTGATATGTTGCCTGCCTGCGCAGACAGGTCAGCTCATCGCCTTGCACTTCGGCTTCCCTCAGAGGGTTTCTAACGATTCCGCCCTTGCTTTCGGCTAATACCTGGTCTATATTATATAGATTGGACTCACGTATAGGGGACTTCCTGCCTGTTGGCAGACAGGACACTCCATAGGATCACGCCCATGCCGGGCGTACACAATTCGCTGTAGCCGACCACCTACCGCCCCGACTTTCGAGCGCACCTTGCCAGTCATGTTACTTTTTATCGAACCAAGTCTTGCTGGCCCGGCGGCGGCTAAGCTCAAGCATTCTGCCAGAGGAAACATGAAGGAATGTGACTATAGTGCCCCTTGGTACCACGGGTCTCCACAAAAGCTGCCTTTGCTGCGGAAAGGCAGTTGGGTCACCCAGTTCAAAGAGTTGGCCAAGGCGTTTTCGCACAAGCCTACGCTGATCTCATTGGGAGGAAACTTGGTCCACGTCAAACACAACGGACGTGTACCCGGCTTTCTATACACGGTTGCGGAGCCCGTGGGGCCGGATGATGTCACGTACCTTCGGGATACGGGTCAGACCCACTGGCAGACAAGCCGGGATCTGCAGCTGCAACTCGTCGCCGAACTGTCGGTCGATGACCCACCACAACTGAACGAGAAAGAGATCGCCAAGCTGCGCAAAGAGATTCCGGAGGACACCTCCGGGTACATTGGTACTCCAGACGATGAGAGGACGGCAGAACAGCAGGATCAACCTGACAAGTAAAACCCGGGCAGCCTTACTTGCAGGTTGTCCTGACACGCTGGCAGAAAAAGATGGACGACCATGAAGACACGAAACGACCCATTGGAAGTACGGCCCGAGGCGATGGCCATGATTCAAGGCTGGGTCCGCATGGTATGCGGTGGAAGCACAGAGGGACACGCTCAGCAACCGGAACGCCATCCACTTGATGTGCCATTCAGCTTCCTGTCTGGCGGCCGGTCGAGCCGCAAATGGGTGAACCGGGAGAATGCAGAGCTTGAGAGCGCCGAGTGGCAGAACGGAAGACGCTTGCATATTCTGCGCTGGCAGGATGCGGAAACCGCACTTTCTTGCGTCATGGAATTTACGGAATTCCATAGTTTTCCAGCCATGGAATGGGTTATCCGCCTGCGCAATGACGGAACCGGGGAAACGGATGTTCTCAGTGATTTAAAGGCCCTCGACACCTTCTGGAGATGCGTCCGGGAAGGCGAGATGCCAGAATTGCGCCGCGCCTACGGCAGCGATGGGCGGCATGACGACTTCCAGTA
>CAZTBA010000511.1:0-2066 GCA_964611725.1 uncultured bacterium | reverse complement strand
AACTGCGACAGTCCATGTGGGACGCCGGGCGCACCATTCGCATGGACAGCGCCGCCAACGCCGCGTTCCGGAAGGCTCGGAATGGTTCTCCGTCGTTCGCGCCTTTCGATCAGCGGCCTTCCGCCACTTGGCTGCCATTCTTCAATCTATGCACGGGCGCCGATGGCCTCTTCATCGCCCTGGGATGGAGTGGCCGTTGGTTTGCGGAATTCGTCCATGACGGAAAAGGCACTACCGCTATTTCCGCCGGTATGGAACACCTGGAGCTGCGGTTGCGCCCGGGCGAGGAGATTCGGTCTCCGCGCATGGCATTGCTGTATTGGCAAGGCTCACCGGCAGGCGCGCACAATCTCTGGCGGCGGTTCATGCTTGAGCACCACAGTCCATCCGTTGACGGCCAGCCGTCGCAAGCACCTGTCTGCCACGGCAGTTGGGGCGGGACTCCCACACTGGAGCATCTGGATGCGATCGAGGAAATCCGCAGACAGGAGTTGCCGTATGACTATTACTGGGTGGATGCCGGTTGGTACGGCACCTCCACCAAGCCGTGTCCGAACGTTTTCGAAGGAGAATGGGGTATCACGGGCGACTGGCACGTGAACCCACTCTATCATCCCCGGGGCCTAAAACCCATCAGCGACGCCGCGCATCGGGCCGGGATGAAGTTCCTGTTGTGGGTCGAGCCGGAGCGGGCGACCTACGGAACTCCTGTCACGCTGGAACACCCGGAATGGTTCCTGCGCACGTCCAGAGAGCCGCCGAAGCTTAGCGAGAACATGTTGCTCAATCTCGCCCATCCCGACGCATGGAAATGGGCGGTGGAGACAGTCTCGTCATTGGTCACGGAGAACGGCATCGACTGCTACCGTGAGGATTTCAACATGGATCCCGGTCCCTACTGGGATGCAGCCGAGGAGCCCGGACGCAAAGGGTGGCTGGAAATCCGATTCGTGGAGGGGCTATATGCCTTTTGGGACGAACTCCTCCGGCGTCATCCGCACCTGTTGATCGACAATTGCGCCAGCGGTGGGCGCCGCCTTGAGTTGGAGACCGTCAGCCGCAGCATGGCCCTCTGGCGGACCGACTACAACTGTTTTCCGCACACCAGGGCCGAAGCCTCGCAGACGCATACGGCCGGTCTGCAGTTGTGGCTGCCGCTAAACAGTACCAGTCCCGTGGCGGAGCCCGGCGACACGTACCAGGCCCGTTCCGCCTACTCGGCGGGCTTCATTCTCAACCTGAACGAGTTCGGGATCAGCAATTTCAAGGCGTCCGATTTCGATTGGGGGTGGTACCGCCGCCGACTTTCCGAAATCCGGCGACTGCGCCCGTATTTCCTCGGTGACTACTATCCGCTGACGCCCTGTGTGTTCGATCTGGATTCCTGGCTGGCCTACCAATTGATCCTGCCCGAAAGACAGAAGGGCGCGATCCTGGCATTCCGCAGACCCGAAAGCCCGATGACCTCCGGCAGTTTCCAACTTCACGGTCTGGACACATCGGGAACCTATGTGTTTGAGGATGCCGATGGCAGCATGGCTATGAAGGCGAGCGGACAGGAGTTGATGGGAAGGGGCCTGGCCTTATCCATCGATACCCCTCGCACCAGCCGGTTGCTTTTCTACAGTCTATTCCGAGAGGTAACCCTCAACAAGCCGGATGCAGGCGATGGCAAATAGCCGCACCTGATCCACGTCCGGCGTCCTTTCCCTAGAGATCCTGAGGATGACATGATACTCGAGTTAGCGGTAGAGGCAAACTGTGATTTCGTGGAGATAGAAAGAAATATGAATTGGTGACTGGTGATTGCTTCCGTTCACCTCTCACCTCGTTCCCACGCTCCTGCGTGGGAACGGAGCATTAGACGCTCAGCGTCCTTGTAGTCCAAATGCCAAAAAGCCGCTACAAGATCTATGAAGATCACCTGCACCTGATCGCTTCATCCGATCATCTATCCGAAGAGATCAGAGATTTCAAATCCTTCACTGCTCGCAGAATCATTGATTCTTTGAAGGAGCGAAACGCTCAACACATCCTTGGACAATTGGCGTTTCATAAACTGCGAC
>CAZTBA010000510.1:0-3592 GCA_964611725.1 uncultured bacterium | reverse complement strand
TTTTGTTGCTTGCTCCTGAAACCTCACCCCCGTCCCCTCTCCGCTTGCGGAGAGGGGGGACCTTAGACCTTGCCTGGGGAAGAGGCAAGGATTAGGCTAAGAGAAACAGGCGCCGAGAAGTCACCAAAGCATTTGGAAGGTTGCCTAAATGTGAAGAACAGAATAGGGGCTTGATATGGGAGTAGTGGCATGTACTGCCCCTATCGAATTTTACATGCACTATATTCAGGAAAAAAGTTCAGGCCAAACTGTCAAGATATACGAGATTAACCGTGGAGGCATAATAGCATGTCTATAAAGATCGGTTCCGGACTCGTTCCTTTTTCCAATGTCGTTGACAGGTTCCTGCCGGGTGGATACCGGGACGGCATGCCGTTTGAGGAACAGCTCCGGCGTGCCGGAGAAGTGGATGGCCTCGGTGCCGTCGGTCTCGACTACCCGATGCAGTTCGAGGACCCGGTGAAGCTGCAGGCACTGCTGGACAAGTATGATCTCAAGCTCTGTGTTCTGGAGATGGGAATTTACGGGGAGCGTCGCTGGAAGATGGGATCCTTTACCTCCACCGATCCCTCGATCCGCCGCGAGGCCATCGACCTGGTGAAACGAGGTATGGATGTGGCAGCGGAGCTGGGATTGGGAGAGGTACTACTGTGGCCGGGCCAGGACGGCTTCGAGTATCCGTTCCAGGTGAACCACGATCTGGTCTGGGGGTATCTGGTCGATGGCATCGGTGAGGCGGCGGAGCATCGCGGGGGTATCAAGATTGGTGTGGAGTACAAACCTAAGGAGCCGAGGGTGCGCTGCCATATAGACTCGGCGGCCAAGGCCCTGCTTCTCTGTGAGACGATCGGGCTCCCCAATGTGGGTGTCACCGTCGATCTGGGACATTCCCTCGTGGCACAGGAGAACCCGGGGCAGGCGATTGCGGTCTGTGCACGGTACGGTCGCCTGTTCCAGGTGCACGTCAACGACAACTACGGGGACTGGGATTCGGATCTGATGGTAGGGCAGATCAATTTCTGGATGACTCTTGAGTTTTTCTACTGGCTAAACCGTGTCGGGTTCGACAGTTGGTATATCATGGACTTCTTCCCCTACAGGGAGGACGGGCCGGCAGCACTGGCCCAGTGCATCCGTAACACACGCCGGTTTGCAGATCTCGCTGCCAGACTTCGGGAGAGCCCGATCGAACAGATGCAGGAAGTGGCCGATCCGGTTGCCCTCAGCGAAATGCTGTGGCGTGAGTCTGTCAGGGTTGAGTGATCGCCGGAGGATTTGTACGAGTTTCATGAAATGAGATGTTCTTTCCAGTGCTATTGCGGTGTGGAGATATCCCGATAGGGTGTCTCTGAAAGATAGAAAGCCAAAAGGTTCTGGTCGGAAATTGATAGAGGTGGAGGAAATCTGATGGTTGTGAAATGGGGTATCATCGGCTGCGGCAATGTGGCCGAATTCAAAGGCGGGCCAGCTCTCTACAACGTCGCCAATTCCGAACTGATCGCCGTCATGAGACGAGATATTGGTAAGGCCGCCGATTTTGCCATGCGTCATCATGCAAAAAGGTACTACTCGAAAGTGGAGGAGCTCCTGGCTGACGAGGAGGTCAACGCGGTTTATATCGCAACCCCTCCCCATGTGCATGCATCGCAGACCATAAAGGCCGCGGAGGCAGGCAAACATGTGCTGTGTGAGAAGCCGATGGCCATGACCGTGGCAGAGTGTGAGGAGATGATCCGGGCCTGTCGGGATAACGGTGTGCAGTTGATGGTCGCCTACTACCGGAGGTTTTTCCCGGTAGTGGTGAAAATGAGGGAGCTATTGGGCCAGGGCAAGATCGGCCGGCCGGTGATGGCGAGGACCCAGGTCTCGGGGTTCTATCACCCGCCGTCCGATGGAACATCCCCCTGGCGGATCGATCCGAAGATCTCCGGGGGAGGTTTCCTGACGGATGTAGGCAGCCATCGCATTGATCTGCTGACATACTTGCTGGGAGAGTTTCAGGAAGTGGCTGCCTTCGTTGACACTGTACATTTCGACTTCGAGGTTGACGATTCCAGCTTATTGATCATGCGGTTTGAAAACGGGTCGCAGGCAATAGCCTCTTTCCACTGGAACATAGGTGCCTCTGCTGACGAGTTCGAGATCGAGGGAACCAAGGGGAGACTGCTGTCACGCGATCTCGGCCGCGGCTATCTTGAATTGTCGACGGATGATGGATTAGAAAAATATCACCTGCCACCTCCCGGGATCACGCATCTCGGGCTCGTGGACGACTTTGTCAGGAGCGTCATCTCGGGCAAGACGAACTCCCTGTCTGGTGAGGAGGGCCTCAAGACTACAAAGGTGTTAGAAGCTGCGTATCGGTCATCAAAAGAAGGAAAGGCTGTAAAGATATTTTAGACATGGGAAAGGTCAGGATGGAGAAGCTATTTCTGGTTACGGTGGACTGTGATCTCCGTTGTGACGACATGGCCTTGCGACAGGAGAGCCTTGACGTATTGCTTGAGGTGTTCACCGAGACCAGGGTCAGTGGTCATACCACGTGGTTCCTGAACGAGAATGACTTCGCGTTGACCGAGAACCATGAATCGTTCCTGATCGAGGTGCTCCGCCGCGGTGATACGCTTGGTCTGCACGACCACTTTGAACCATTCAAAGGTCTGTATGAGACAGCGCCCATCCAGGGTTTCTGCCACTGATCGAAGGACAGGGTGGAGAGGTGGCTCAGCCAAAACGGATATGGGAGGGAGATCACGTTCCATCGGAACGGCTGTCTGGTACAGGATCCCAGGGTGTATGTTGCCCTCGAGAACATTGGATACACGACGGTGTCCGAAGTCTGGCCCGGGAACACGAGGACGGATCGCGATGGTTATCCGGCTTTTGATAACCGATCAATACCGTTTGGAATAATGCCATATCGACATGATGAAGCGAACTTCGGTGATTGTAAGTCTGAGCAAGGCCATTTTCTGCAAATCCCGGTTATGCATATGGGAATGGCGAACCTGGATTTCAAAGTGGTGGACCACTGGCTGGAAGCCTTTGTCAGCAAATCTATTGATCCGGGTGTGTTTCTCTGGCTCTTCCATCCTTACGAAATCCTGGACCTCGAGGAGTCCGTGATATCTTCGGAGCTGGTTCAAGTTCTCCGCTCGCATCTGGAAAGGTGTATCTCTGAGTATGAAGTGACCTTTGTTAATATGGAAGAGTGTATTGTGCAAACCCAGGTGTAGGTTTTACCTGTGATTATAGCGGTATCCGAATAGGACGATACAAAAAAGGGGTGAGGGATGTCCAAGCTTGCCATCAAGGGTGGAAGGCCGGTCAGAACGGAGCCATTACCCGATAATAGCTGTACCTTGTATCCAAGACTGGGTAAGGAGGAACTCGAAGCAGCGGAGAGGGTTATTTTATCCCACAACCTAAGCTCGCCGTATGGGCAGGAAGTTGAGAAGTTCGAATCCGAATTTGCCAGCTATTGCGGCGTCGGATTTGGGATAGCGGTTAGCTGTGGGACGACTGCTCTGCACACCGCCCTTGGTGCTGCCGGTATCGGTGTGGGGGATGAAGTCATCGTCCCGCCTTATAC
>CAZTBA010000509.1:0-3619 GCA_964611725.1 uncultured bacterium | reverse complement strand
GAGTCAGCGCTGCTGACAACCTCAAAATAGGCACATATCTCCCTGATCTCTTTCCCCGGGGTTCTCAGACCCGTGAAGATCACATCCGATACCTCAGGCGGACCCTCAACAGTTCCATTAACCATAATCACATCACTTATAGCGACCGATTTCCCTTTTGAACTCTTCAACTTGAGGGCTTGCTCCTTCTTAAAGGACTTCCCAGATTCGAGATCCTTCGTTATCACCCTCATGGTGTGCTCACCCGCCGGAGCTCTGAGCACTAACCTCGTAAAATCATAAGAACCGGGTGAGTTAGATTCTCTGAAGGTACTGGCTGTTATATCCTTTGACAGGCTGGTCGCTGAGATCTGGCGCTTTCGCTTGTCGAATATCACGACAGCCACTTCATACTTTGCCTTGTAGAGTCCATCCGACTTTATGAATTGAAGCTTATCGTAAGGGATGGCAACATAAAGATACACATCAAACTCCGAGAGATCCTCCGAAGGAAAAGACGCATACTCAAGGTAGAAACTCGGAAAGCCAACCCCCCTTCTGACTCTCCCAGGAGAATCCTGGCACAAGGCCTCGGAGAACCCAAGAACCGACAGCACAACGATAGATGTACCCAAGGCAAGGGAACGGTAGCTCATAGCTTATCCACCATTAGAAGTTAGGGCCCAAAGAGAAATTGTATCTGGGGTGTGACCACCCCGCAAGGTTGCTTGTCCATGCTATATCTATCCTCAAGATGGTAAATCCAAGGTTTATCCTCATACCCAGACCAGTTCCGAAGAGCAGATCCTTCATAAACAGCTCACCATTACGGTTCTCGGCGAAAGGCTTGAATTTCCTGTTATCGTTCCAGGCAGCACCCAGATCGGCGAATATCGTGCCACCCACATTGCTGAAAGACATCGGTAAAGGCCAGTTCAAAGAGAAATGCCTTATGAAGGGGAACCTGAACTCATAGTTACTCAGGAAGGCTCTCGTTCCCTTCCGCTCGTAGTAGCTGGTGCCTCTCAAAGGGGTAAGGATAGTCGCAAAGTATACATCGCTTACGGAAAGCTCCCCAAGCTCCTCAAACCCGGGGTTTATCCAGCTATCTACACCACCGAGGAAAAACTTGACAGCGTTCCTTCCCTGACTGGCACCACCCGAAAACCTGAAGGCGAAAGAGTAACCGGGTTTCACCATAAAATACCTTCTCAGATCCATGGTGTAGAGCTGGAAATCCAATCCGCTATCAGTGAGCTCCGGACTGTAGAAGGCTGACAGTCTCAACCCCTGACCGTTTGCGGGACCGAGTCCTCCCCAGACTATCGTATCGCTCACATAAGATATGCTGGGAGCAATTATGCTGAAGCTCTGCTCAGGTTCCACAAACTCTCTCAAGAGCTTCAGCAGATAGAAATCCAAATCGAGCCTCCTGAACTTGCTCAGAGGATAGGATGCACCCAATATGAAGCCGTAGTTCCTGAGCCTGGCTATGCCCCCCTCTATCCAGAGAAAATCAGCCGTGTGAAAAGCAGACACGCTGTAATCTGTCCTCCTGGGAAGGTAGAAATATGAGACTGCATAATCGCTGTCCTTCAGGTCGTAGATTATGTCAGCTCCTATGTAAAACTGGTGATTCCCCAGCACGTCGCTAAGACCTATCAAGGTGTTGCTGAGCAAACCATAGAAGGGATCATAGCCAACCTGAGCATTTACTATATCCGGAGAGAACTTGACTTTGTAATCCGAAATCTGATAGCTCCCATCCGAAAGCTTATTGGCTTCAGGCTCGATAGGAAGATCCTCAGGTGGGGGTTTCATGAAGTCGATAAGCTTCTCGCTCAGGTAATCCTCATAGAACGTATAGCTCGATAACCTGCTGTCCCCGGGAGGAGTCGCTTCGGGTGGAGCTTCGGAAACTATCTTCGCTCCCGAGCTGGCCTTCAGCTCCTCCATGTAGGCTGTATCCTTCAGATCCAGTGATCCCGGTTCGATCCGGGAAGGATCTTCTAAAAGGTATATATCATAGCCACCGTTATACAGAGAAGAAAAAGCTATCTTGTCCGACTTGAGTGACCACGAGAGATTATCGCAACTGGTTATGACATTCGTTACAGGATAGACTGAGCCATCCCCGAGATTATGCATATAGATATTATGGATCCCATTGCTGTCCGATGTGAAAGCTATCCTGTCACCCCCCGGAGAAAAAACAGGTGTCCTCTCATCGGCATCGCTGAAGGTGATCCTTGTCAGATCCGAACCATCCGAACTTACCACATAGACGTCATATTGGAGCTCATGGAAATCCTGCACCTTTACCGATCCCGAAGCAACAAGGGAATCGGGAAAACTACCCCTGTCGGATGTGAAGGCTATCCTGTCACCCTCAGGAGACCAGGAGGGGGAAAGATCACTGAATATATCGTCGGTTACCTTCTCGAGTTTCTTACCCTTGATCTCGAAGACATATATGTCGGACTGACCCTCCGACATCCCGCTGAAGGCTATCCTCTTGCCATCAGGTGACCACGAAGGAGAAAACACACCATCAAGTCCAAAATCATAGGTCTCGACTATCTTTGCCTCCCTCACATCCAGTATATGTATCACATCCTCCGCACCTCCCTTAGCAGCAAACGCTATCTCCTTCCCATCGGGTGACCAACCCATGCCAGGCTGGAGCCAGTGAAGCTCCTCGAGACTCTCCCTCGTCTCTCCCTTCACAAGCTTCCTCGATATGGTGTTATCGAAAGAAGAGACAAGGTGTATCTCGAAATACCCCTCCCTGTTCGAGAGAAAAGCCATCTCATCACCATCAGGAGAAAGAACAGGACTCAGGTTTATGAAGTTCCCAAGCTTCTCATGAAACGTGATCCTCTTAGCGAAATCCTCAGGCTTCTGTCTGTGAGCTATCTCAGGCCAATACCTCTTCTTCAAATACTCATGCCACCTCGGAGTCAGCTCAGAAGGAGACATGCCGATGGAAGCCTTGAAACCATCATCAGTATCCCTGGCATCCCTGATCTTCCTGAGTATCTCCCCTATCGACTCCTCACCATACCTCTGGCTTATATAGTATAAAACCGATTGTCCACCCTTGTATACGAAATATCCTCCAAGCATCTCTATCGGCGGAAGATACTCGTTCAGCACTGCATCCCTCATCCACATATCCGCATCACTGTCCCAACCCAGAGACTCATACTCCGGAAGTCCTTCTATGAACCACAAAGGTGGCGCAAACCTCGCTATACCGTAAACTATAGAACCTACACCTGTGCCATACAACATCTGAAGGAATACAGCATGAGTCAACTCATGCGATATCACATGCCTGAAATCCTTATACGAACCCTGAAACGGAACAACCACCCTGTTCTTCAGAAACTCAGTGAATCCACCAACAGACTCCTCAGGCGACTCCCAGCTAACGTTCGTCTGCTCGAAGTCGTTGTGCGAATTATACACTATTATGGGTACCCTGTCTCGAAGATCATACCGAAAATCATTCCTCAGCTTCACGTATGTCGATTCCGCTACATCCGCAGTGAAAAACGCTAATTTATCTCCCCCTTTATGAAAATAAACATCGAAATGCTCCGACTGGATATACTGCCACTCCTCCTTATCATACCGA
>CAZTBA010000508.1:0-3628 GCA_964611725.1 uncultured bacterium | reverse complement strand
CATGTATATTTTGTCATGGCAAGGGTTGTAGAATCTGTAAGCAGACCGGTTGGATCGAAATCGCCGGTGCCGGTATGGTTGACCCGAATGTATTCTCATACGTCGATTACGATCCTGAAGAGTTCACGGGTTTTGCATTCGGAATGGGTATTGAAAGAATAGCCATGCTAAAGTATGGCATCGACGATATAAGGCTCTTCTATGAAAACGATCTTAGGTTCTTAAGGCAGTTCTGAACGGAAAATCTGGGACGGTGATATGAAAGTCACATACAAATGGCTTAAGGAGTTTGTGGATTTCGATCTGTCGCTCCAAGATCTCTCTGAAAGGCTTACAATGCTCGGAGTGGAGGTCACGGGACTCGAGTATCCTGGAAGGAAGTACAGTGGGATCGTGGTAGGGAAAGTTCTATCCAAGAAGAAACATCCCAACGCGGATAAACTATCGTTATGCAGGGTTGCGGTCGGCGATGAGGAACTCGATGTTGTCTGTGGTGCCCCGAACGTAGAGATCGGACAGAAGGTACCTCTGGCCACGCCGGGATCGAAACTTCCTGACGGCCGGGTTGTAGAGAGCGCGTCCATAAGGGAAGTCAAATCGAACGGGATGATATGTTCCGAAGCAGAGCTTGGACTTGGCGATGACTCCTCCGGGATAATGGTCCTTCCGGAAAACTTGGAAGTAGGTGATCCCCTCGATAAGGCACTTGGACTGGATGATGTAGCTATCGAGCTTGAGCTTACCCCGAACCGCCCGGATTGTCTCGGCGTCGTCGGGGTTGCCAGGGAGGTGTCCGTAGCCTGTGAATCTTGCAGACTTCGCATCCCTAACTATACGGTTACGGAAAGTGATATAGATGTTAATCAGCTCGCCTCGGTCGAGATAGCTGATATTTCAGGATGCCCAAGATATAGCGCAAGGGTAGTGACCGGAGTCAATATCGGCCCATCACCAGATTGGATTCAGAGGAGACTTGAACTTGTAGGACTGAGGCCCATAAACAATGTGGTCGATGCCACAAACTATGTCCTCATGGAACTTGGTCATCCCCTCCATGCCTTCGATTATGACAAGGTTGCCGATCACAAGATAATTGTGAGGAGAGCTTACGATGGGGAGAGTATCGTAACGCTTGATGGCGTCGAGAGGGACCCCGATGGCGATATCTTGTTGATCGCCGATAGCTCTAAGGGAATAGCCCTGGCAGGTATAATGGGAGGTCTCAATACTGAGGTTACTGATACTACAACAAATGTCTTACTGGAAAGCGCATACTTCTCGCCGAGAGTTGTGAGGATGGGTGCGCGTAAGCTCGGGATTTCGACTGAGGCATCCCGACGGTTCGAGAGAGGGGCGGACTACGGAGGAGTTGTTAGGGCACTTGACAGGACAGCCCAGCTTCTGGCTGAGATAGCCGGGGGGAATCCTGCGAAGGGAGTTATAGATGTCTACCCGAACCCTATAGAGCCTCCTGAGATAATTCTCAGAGAAGGTTTCGCTGAGAGGGTACTTGGCACTCCCATAGACCGTAAGACAGCCAAGTCCATACTCGTAGGCCTTGAATGTCAGGTAGAAGATTTAGGACAGGAGTTGAAGGTTAGACCTCCAACATTCAGACCAGATCTCGATCGGGAAATAGATCTTGTGGAGGAGCTTGCCAGGGTCTTCAATTATGACAGGATAGAGGTTATTGAAAGGTTGAACGGGGCGCTCCCTGCCCTTACCGATACTGCGGAGCTTGCTGAAGAGAGAACTCGCGAGATAATGGTCAGTTTAGGACTCTGTGAGGTTATCAATAACAGTCTGGTGGATCCTGATCTTATAAAAGTAATTACTCCTGAAGACACCCCTGTCTCCCTTTCAAACTCATCCAGTAAATCTATGTCAGTGCTACGAACCCGGCTCTTACATGGACTTCTCGATACGGCCATGAGAAATTTCAACCGGAAGGTGGGGGATGTCAGGATCTTCGAAATCGGCAAAGTTTTCGGGTGGGATGATGAGAAGAAGGTCTCGGAAAGAACGGAGTTAGCCGGCCTGATAAGTGGACCAAGACATAGCATCTTGTGGGATGAGAAAGCTATTCCGGTAGATTTCTATGACCTTAAAGCGATTTTAGAGCTCTATATATCGAGAATATGTCTTGACAAATTGGAGTTTATGAGTTATGATGATATGGATCATGCATACGATCCAGATTTTTCAGCCTCAATAAAGCTGAATGGTGAGTGGGTGGGGGTATGTGGGAAAGTTAGGGATGAAGCTCTGAAGGAATTGGATGTAAAAAGGGAAATTTATACCTTCACATTGAGCTTTGATAGTTTGCTCGAACATGTCAATCTCGAGAGGAGAGTCAAACCCCTCCCGATATATCCCGCTGTCGAGAGAGACCTGGCTGTGATTCTCGATAGGGATGTTGCCTGGGCTGATGTGAAGGAGGCTGTGCTTTCTGTCAACCCTGAGCTCATAGATTCGGTGGAACCTTTCGACATTTACAGGGGAGATCAAATCCCTAAGGGCAAAAAGAGCATAGCCTTTTCCTTGAGGTTCAGATGGTCGGAAGGTACGCTCTCGGATGAAGAGGCTGAGGGGCTCTGTCGTGAAATTCTCTCGATGTTGGAGGAGAAGTTCGTGGCAGTTCTCCGTTCATGAAGTCCTCTTCTCAGATATCGGCTTCAGATCCTGGAGAACCTGATGGATAAAGATGGCTTCAAGAAGCTTGATACGGAGGTTTCCAGGGCTGTAAGCCTTATAGCCAAACTTAAGATGGAAAGGGAAAGCCTTACGGCTCGGCTGAGCGAATGCGAAGTAGAAATTGAAAAACTCAGGGATGAGAACAGAGAACTTCAGAATTTCAAAAGAAAGAACATCGCCTTTCTTGAAGGGAAGGAGAGATTAAAATCTCAGATTGAAGATATCATTAAAAAGATCGATTCAGTAAAGTTATGAGAGGTTCCAACACAGCAATTTCTGTTAGAACAGAGGATATTGGGGAATATGGCTGGCAGTCAGAATACCATAATAGTTAATATAATGGGAACGGAATATCCTATAAAGAGCGATGCTGATCCCAATTATGTCAGAGAGGTCGCCCAGTATGTAGATACTAAAATGAGGGAAATAGCTGAAGTAGCTTCCCTTAAATCGGTCACGAAGTTGGCAGTACTGGCAGCTATGAATATAGCAGATGAGCTTTTGCAGGAAAAGGAAGAAAAAGAATCCATTGGATCTGCACTTGAAGAAAAAGCTCTGAAACTTGCCAGTTCACTTTCAGAAGCTATGGATGGGTGATAGATTTGTGTAGGGTAAACCGGTTTTTTCAATCCCATGGGAAGTTTTAGGCTAATATCTATCTGACAGTCTGACAGCCATTAGGTTAGAAGAAATCCCCCGCTGTGTCTGAGGCTTGCTGTGTAAAAAAAGACCCCTCAAAACTGTGGGGGTTTTTTTTGAAACTTAAATGGCGGTTTTTGTGAAGTAGGAAGGGGGCATAGATTTATGAATACACTTTTGCTGTTTGGTATGGCAGCTATAACTATAATCGCGTTTGTAGTAGGATGGTTGATAAGCACGAAAATAGGCCAGACAAGGATATCCGGATCGGAATCACTGGCTGAAAAGATAATAT
>CAZTBA010000507.1:0-3646 GCA_964611725.1 uncultured bacterium | reverse complement strand
GGGCATAGGGTTGAAGAAGCACTCAATGAAGCTCTGAAGCAATGGAGATAGTGAGATTTGAAAGCCAACCTGAAGGTGAATTACGGAACCATAATACGCGATGCAATCCTCATAGCCCTTGTCGGATCGGTGTTCGGGATAGGGTACAATTTTCTCTTCGCAGGCGGTATACCTATCGTGGGAGAACACCCGAGGGAGGTGCTTGATGGGATAGTGCCTGAGATAGGCCTTGCCGAGGCAAAGGATCGTTTCGATTCGGAGGGCATCGTTTTCGTGGATGCAAGGTCCTCCGGAGAGTACGTCAGGAAACGGATAAAGGGTGCTGTGAGCATCCCTTACGGTGAGTTTGTCAGGTACCCCAGTATTCCCGATGGGGTGGTAAAGGCTGAGAAATTGGTAATCTACTGTGGAAGTGCGAAGTGCAATCTGGCCCTGAAACTGGCGGACCAATTTGTCAGCCTTGGCATCATGCATATCGAGGTCTTTGCAGGAGGACTAAAGGAGTGGGACAGGGAAGGGTATCCGGTTGAGATGGGGAGAGTTAAGAAATAGAAATTAAGAGTGTTTGCTCTTGCGAAGGGATATTCGACCTGTTCTCGTATCTATCCATTCATCCATACCTTTCATTCGGATGCTGATAATGATTGAATTGCTGACTAAATTTATCTCAAACAGATATACCATTTTGGCATCAAGAATCATCCTTGGAGTGATCTTTATATGGGCTGCCGTCGGCAAGATAGGTCAGGCAGGGCTCTTCGCAGATGTAGTAGATAGCTACTGGATACTTCCCTACTATCTGGTTAATATTACTGCTATCGTTCTGCCATGGATAGAACTTTTCTGCGGAGTTTTCCTTATCATCGGGTTTAGGACCCGGGGGAGCGCTCTCCTCGCTGCTCTAATGCTTGCTGTCTTCCTCGTAGCGCTCGGAATAAACGTGGCCCGGGGAGTTGATATGGACTGTGGATGCTTCGGGTTAGGTGGAGATGTAAGGGGGCTTAAAGATGCACTCTGGATGGACCTGGTGCTCCTGGCACTCGGGCTTCAGATACTCCGATTCCACAGGCCGTTTGTAAGCATAGATTGATTCTCCTCTGCAAATTTCTCTTGACACCTTGCAGCATTTATAGTAGAATTCCCTCTGAGATGTCCCGGTTGGTCTCTTCTTGGTTTTGTGGTGTCCACCATGGGAGTGTCAAATGGGGAAAGTTTCCAAAGAGTTTGACTCCAAGAATATCGATTTCAGGGAACTTGTGGAGATCTCCCATGACTCGATATGTGGCATGGACACGGAGGGGAGGATAACCTTCCTTAAAGGTCCCCTTGAAGATAAGCTTGGCGAAAAAGCATATGAGATCGTAGGCAGAGCGCTCACCGACTTCCTTTCCAAGGAAGATATCCCCCAGGCAAGAGATATGATTGAAAAGATACTTTCCGGAGAGCCTTTCCCTCCCAGGAGGTTCAGGGTCAGGGATATGGGCGATATCTATTCCTTTGAAATGGGTGGGATCCCTGTCAAGGAAGGTGGTAAGGTCGCAGGAATAGCAGCAATCGTAAAAAATATAACCGAGATAAAGGAGAGGAAGAGGGATCTTAAGGAGCTTAAAGGAAAGTTTCTCGATATTGCAGAGGTGCTTGGGAAAGCAGGTGAAGGTGTGATTGCTTTACAGGGGATCGAGGGTGGTACCAAGCTAATTTTCGCGAACAGCCGTGTGCTTGAGATGCTTGGATATGAAGCGGACGCTGACGTAGAGGATATCCCGATAGAAGACATATTCGATAGCGATGTCCTGAAAGCCCTTCGAGAACACCCTGACCTTAAGGCATATAAGACCGCTATGTTGAAGAGCTCAAGGGAGAAGATTCCTATCAGGATCGTGTCATCGGAGATCAGCCTTGGAAGGGACCGTTTTCAGATTCTGGTTCTAAGGGGTATAACCGAAATGGGTAAAATAGAGAATGCCTTAAGGGAATCTGAAGAGAAATACAGAGCTATAACCGAGAACTCTCTGACTGCCATATATATATTTCAGGATGAAGTTTTTAAATATGTTAACAAAAGATTCGAGGAATTAATAGGTTACTCGAAGGAAGAGATTATAGGAAAACCTTTCTGGGAGTTTGTTCATCCGGATGACAGGGAGATGGTAAAGAGAAGGGGACTGTGCAGGGAGGAGGGGGAAGGTGTTATCCCAAATCACGAGATAAAGGCGCTAAGAAAGGATGGATCTACGGTTCTAGTTGAGATTATGTCGAACAGCATAGATTACCAAGGAAGGCCTGCCGTCTTCGGTAACCTTATAGACATTACCCAGAGGAGACTCCTTGAGGAACAGTTGAGACAGGTGCAGAAGATAGAGTCACTCGGCACCCTCACAGGAGGAATTGCCCACGATTTCAACAACATACTTCTGGGGATACTGGGATACTCATCGCTCCTCAAGACAAGCATGGATAAAAGCGATCCTCGTCATAGATATGTGGATGTTATAGAAAGATCTGCCACGAGGGCTTCTGAGCTTACAAAGCGCCTCCTCAGTTTCGCGAGGAGCAGAAAGCATACGATTGTAAAAGTTAACCTCAACAGGCTCATATCAGAGGTTGTGAATTTGCTCTCAAAGACGTTGACCACACCTAAGCCGATATCCATAAAAACTGAGCTTGAAGAAGGCCTCTGGCCGATAGGTGCTGACGAAGGACAGATGCACCAGGTCATAATGAATCTCTGCATGAACGCAAGTGAGTCCATGTCAAATGGAGGAATGCTCACCATAAAGACGGAGAATGTCGAGATCGACAGGGAGTTTACTGAGAAGCATTTGGAGATGAAAGCTGATCTCGGCAAGCACGTTAAGATTACCATCTCCGATACGGGAGCAGGCATGGACGAGAACACGCTGAGGAGGATATTCGACCCGTTTTTTACAACGAAAAAGGGTGGTACAGGACTCGGACTTTCGGTAGTTTACGGGATAGCGAAGGATCATAACGGCTACATCGATGTCCGAAGTGATCTGGGTAAGGGCACCACTTTCGAACTGTATTTCCCTGTTTCTGTCAGGAGGGTAGAAAGCGAAAAGATATACGCGGGAAAATCCACTGTGCTCCTCGTCGATGATGAGGATGTGGTGAGGGAGGTTGGAAAAGATATACTCGAGAATTCCGGCTACAGAGTTGTCCTCGCGGGAAATGGGCAGGAGGCGGCCAGTATATACGGTAAGCGTAGGGGTAATATAGATCTCGTTATACTCGATATGGTTATGCCGGATATGGATGGGAAGGAAACTTTCAGTGAACTGAAGAAGATAGATCCGGACGTTAAGGTCCTTCTCTCAAGCGGTTATAGTGTCGAGGAGCAGGTGAGGGAAACATTGAGGAACGGTGCTCTCGGGTTCATACGCAAACCCTACAGTATCTCCGATCTTACCGAAGAGGTTGGAAGGGCCATTAAATTGTAAGAATTGATAACACCAGATGGTGATGACGTAAGGGCGGCCGTGAGGCCGCCCTTGATTTTTTAAAGGCTACCTTTCTTGAAGGCTACCTTGAAGGTCTTTATTTCGAAGGGTTTTACATAGAATCTTAAACTCGCCCCTTCAGTCTTCAGAGGCATGTTTTTCTCTTCCATGAGGTTGCATTCAGC
>CAZTBA010000506.1:0-3649 GCA_964611725.1 uncultured bacterium | reverse complement strand
CACGTATCAGCTCAAATATTTGAGGTTGAGTATCTTTGCCATTCATTGAAATAACCTCCTTTTTCAGTCGATCTCTTGCCTTCTGAAGGCGGCTTCGGACCGTCTTCACTTCGAGGCCGAGAAGCTCGGAAGTCTCCAGATAGGTGTATCCCTTGAGATAGTGATAGGCGATCACCTCCCGATGTGCTTTGGAGAGGTTCCGCAGTGCTGATCGAATCACCGTCTTAAGCCTCTGAACCTCCGCTTTGTCATCCGATGAAACCGCCTCGCCGGAATATTGGGTTTTGAGCATCTCGTCCAATCGGAGCTGCACAAACCGGTGTCGGTGCCACATCCGGGCCTCGTTATCGGCAATCACCCTGAGCCATGCGGGAAACCGACTTCGATCCTTCAGTTGGCTGAGATTGGTATACGCCCTGACGAAAACCTCCTGCACGAGGTCCTCGATGTCCTCCGGATACCGGACCATCCCCGCGATCCGGATATATACGTCGCGTCCGTAGCGCTCGACGAGGACAGAGAACGCCGTTTGGTCACCAGCTAAGGTTCTTTCAATCAATTCGCGGTCTGTCGGCTGTTTCACCAAGTTGCTCCTCCGAAGGCATTCCCGGTTTCCTGAGAAACGTTCACCCTTTTGATTATTGAACGCTATCTATAGATTTGATGCTTGATTTTGAAGAAAGTATCCTCCCATGAGGAAAAAGCAGAAGGAAAGATCGAATAGAAAATCTCCACCGGAAGGCCCCGCAGTCCGTCTTCGGACTTGACAGGATGGCAAGTTCCGAACATTTTTCCTTTAGTTTGTATCTAATAATATGAAGCCATTTCACGGGAAAAGAAAATGGAATCTGATATTTCAGACAGCGCATACGTCCGGCAGATCCTCGATGGGAACCGGGATGCGTGGAAACAGCTCGTAGAAAAGCATATGAACACGGTGTTCCTGTTGACCTTACAATATGTGAGAAATTTTCACGATGCGCAGGACATAACCCAAGAAGCTTTTCTGCAAGCTTATACCAAACTTTCACAGCTTCGAAGTCCATCCAAATTCGTCCACTGGTTACGCCAGATCACATTGAACCTGTGTCACAACTGGCATCGTCGAAAAAGGGAGAAGTGGATATCACTGGAAGCCCCTGCTGGACGACAGGAGCATTCAGGTGCCATTGCCTACGAATATGCTTTGGCATATCCTCTGCCGGATACCCTGATTACTCACCCAGATGCGGAACTGGGACGCATAGAAGCCAGCGAGGTTATCCAGAAGGGATTGAAAAAGCTTTCTGAGAAACTCTATTCCGCTTTCGAACTCTATTACATGGCTGGTTTGAATTACCGAGAGATCGCTGACCATTTAGGTATCCCTGAAGGCACAGTCAAACGGCGGCTTCATGATGCACGCAGGAAATTTATGGAGGAGGTATCTGACATGTTGGAGGAGAATATATTGTTGAAGTATGCAGTGGGGTTAGAGTGTACGGTAGAAAAAGGTAAGCCAAGCCAAAATGTTCGTGTTTTTGGAAAAGGAATGCACCTTCCAGCCGCCTGCACGTTCATCCTTACAACCGCGAAGGATAGCCAGGATGAGTTGTATTTTCATATCCTTCAGGGTGACTCTTTTATAGCGGCCGAATGCATAAGTATTGGTGAATTCCTTATCAAAGGAATATCACCTCGAAAGAAGGGAGAAGCAGAAATCAAGCTAACCCTGAAAATTGATCCTTCCGGTAAACTCCAATGTCGGGCTAAGGAGATGCCTGACAAGCCATTGGTAGTCGAAGGTAAAGCGGCTGCCATTGCTACCGAATGTGAATTGGCATAATCAGCTTTCAGCTCTCAGTTTTTGCTGACAGCTGATAGCCAACCGCTGACTGCTCACGATTTCTCATTGCTTCGAGAGTTTGGGCGATTCTTCCAAACAATAGAAAATACCAAAGAGATTTTAAAGATTACTTAACCACCTGAACCTTTACTATTCCCGGCTTCAGCGCTTTGAACACGCCCTGCTCATCAACCGTCCCTACCGACGGATCACTGCTCTCCCACCGATACGGCTCTTCCATATCCGTTGTGAAGTGTACCTGTTCTCCCACTACTAAGAGGAATTGTATTACCTTTCCCCCCTGTCTGACAAATTCCCTTGTGAGCTCCTCAGGAATAGATGATTTGCTTGCACTGTCCATAACTGCCTGTGTCGCAAAAACAGGACAGCCAAATCGCAGAGAAAGCGCGATTGAGTCGCTCGGTCGGGCATCTACCTTATGCAGGGTCCTTTTGTCTCTGAAAAAATCTATTGCAAAGAATGTGCGTGATCTGACCATATCAATCACTGCCTTCTCCATCCCAACTCCGAACTTGCCCAACACATCCTTCAACAGATCGTGGATGTATGAATCTCTTACGTAGGGGGTCCAGTCAATATGATCTCGAGGAGGGTGGGACTGGTTTTCTGGTAGACAACTCGCGATAGAGGCAGCTTCAGGAAAACCTATTCCTATGGGGAGATATCTACCTTCGCTGCTTTTTAGAAAAACAAACGGAGCACCTATCCTCGCCTCCAGTTTCACGCAGTCCACAGAGATCATAACCAGATCAGATGCATCCGCGGACTGCCTTTTCCTGACCTCCTCACCTCGCCTGTCATCCTCACCCGTAGTAAATCGCTCTATTACTTTAATGGTAGCGGTTGTCCCCCACCCAAGCCTGGAAACAGGCGGGCCCACGCGAGGAAGTGTCTTTCTAAAGGTTTCCCTCAACGGCTCCCTGTCACCAGCGGTTTCCGCTTCCTTCGCCTGCTCAAGGATCTCCTTTGCAGCCCTGATCGGAGCATTGCATCGTAGAGCTACTGCGATGCCATCCCCGGGCATCGCCCCTACAGCGACTCTCTTCCGTCCCTTCTCAAAGTGCATCCTGGCCACATAATCTCCACCATCATTTCGATCCACTAACACATCTGAGAGTTTTATCTTGAAGGCATCCATTACCTTCCCGAAAAGGTCATGGCTCAGCGGCCTGGGAGGGGTCTTCCGTTCAAGATATATCAAGATAGCGCCGGCTTCATATAGACCCACATCAACGTATATCTGCTTATCCGTTTGGCCTCTAAGCAACACTGTGCCCTTTCCCTTCTTCCTCCCGTACACCTGCTCCACTATCATCTCGCTGAAATCTTCCGGCAGTTTATGCCCTTCAAACAATTCCTTTACCACTGAAACCATCTCCCTTCTCAATTGTATCCGCGCCCTCTGGATTCTCCCTTTCACGGTCGTAGCCGGCACCCCAAGAAACGCCCCGATCTCCCGATACGAATATCCGTTGATGTAACACAAAGTAACTGCCAGGCGGTTCTCTTCAGGGAGCGCCGCTAAAGCATCGCGAACTACGCGCCTGACCTCATTTTCCCCCTCCGAATCGAAGGAAACCCCGGGAACATCCTCCAGGGGTACCACCTCATATCGGGCCCTTCGCAGCCAGTCGTTGCAAAGGTTCAAGATCAGCATCCGAAGCCATCCTGCGAACTTCGACCTATCCCGCAGTTGGTCCAGATGCTGGTAGGCTTTCACGAACGCCTCCTGGGTCAGATCCCGGGCATCCTCAAAATTGCCCACCTTGTGGAAGGCGAGGCCGTACACTGCATCCTGGTACC
>CAZTBA010000505.1:0-3672 GCA_964611725.1 uncultured bacterium | reverse complement strand
GCGGAGGTCTGGCCGGGCTGGCGGGCATCAGCGAGGTCTCCGGGGTCATGCATCACCTGCAGGACCAGGTGTCACCAGGGTATGGCTACACAGCGATTATCGTCGCCTTCCTTGCCCGGCTCAATCCCTTGGTCACGGTGCTGGTCTCGATACTGTTCGGTGGTCTGCTCGTCGGTGGGTACGCCGTCCAACTGGTGGGAGTGCCTGATGCAGTTTCCTCGATGCTGCAGGGTACCATCCTGTTCTTTGTGCTTTGGAGTGAGTTCTTCCTGAGCTACCGCCTGCGGCTGGACCGGCGGGAAGAAGCTTGCGATGTCGGGACGTAGATCGGGGAGGGATTCTCATGGGCGAAGAACTGGTAATCTCGTTACTGCGGATCACGATAGCCTCAGGGACTTCGATCTTGTTTGTGGCCTTGGGCGAGATCTTTGCCGAGCGTGCCGGCGTACTGAACCTTGGGGCCGAAGGGATGATGCTCGTAGGGGCGGTCGTGGGCTTTATCGTCACCGTGGGTACCAATAGTGCCTGGATCGGATTCGCAGCAGCTATGGCTGCCGGAGCATTGGTGGGCCTGTTGCACTCCTTCACTTCGATCACCCTGCGCCGCAACCAGATCATCAGTGGCCTGGTCCTGACGATCTTTGGAGCCGGACTGAGTGGCTACCTTGGCAAGCCATACGTGGGCATGGCTCCCCCGGTTGCTTTTGGGCCAACCAAGATCCCCGGTCTTGGGGATCTTCCCTTCATCGGACAAATACTATTCCAACAATATCAGCCTGTCTATCTGACCTACGTCCTGGTTCCCGTCATCTGGTACTTTATCTATCGCACCCGTCCGGGGCTGCGCCTGCGAGCCACCGGGGAAAACCCCGGGGCCGCCGACGCCATGGGTATCAATGTTTCCGCAGTGCGCCACTTTTACACGGCTGTGGGAGGAGCCTTGGCCGGTGCCGGGGGCGCGTACCTCTCTCTTGGCTACGTGCCTTCCTGGCTTGAGGGGATGACGGCCGGCCGCGGTTGGATCGGCATCGCTCTCGTTATCTTTGCCGGTTGGAACCCCGTGGTTGCTATGTTGGGTGCCTACCTATTTGGAGGCGTGACTGCTCTTTCCCTGAGGATCATGGCGACTGGTACGTCGGTTCCTCCGTACTTTCTGAATATGCTGCCCTATGCCCTCACCGTAGTGGTGCTGATACTGGCAGCCCGTGGAAAGCGGGGAGCTTCGGGGCCGGCCGGCCTCGGTGTGGCCTACGATCGGGAGGAGGCAGCCTCCTGATACAAAGATCGATCTGATACACCCACAGGCAGTTCGCCCTCAACTCCAGAGTCAGGAAGTAGCGGAACACCCTGTCTTGTTCGGATCTGAGAATCCGGGCACTGGAGTCCACGTATCCTCGCGCCGAAACTCACCTCGGAATCCGATAAGGCCATCAATGCGTGCGGGATGCCAACTATGCCAGTTGTGCAGTGTCCACCGTGCAGAACACCTATCGGCTCTTGCAACGATAGAGCGAGGGCAGATGAGCCTGACCTCAGCCAGCCAGCGACCACTGCTCAGGCCAGCCAGCATCATCGGACAATCTCTGGAGCGTAATATTGGGACTGCGCAATCACTGCCACCCAACGCCCACCGTATGTGCCTATCACGGAAGATGTATCGCTCCTACCCGGTTTAGCACTTTGAAGCGGGCATGTGGGAACACAAATGGACGCTAGCCTGGACATCAATAGAGACATCTTTCACATACTGGACTTTGGCCATTTAGGTTGAGTAACAAGCCGCCCAAACTGAATCCATGGCCGATTGGCACTGAAGTGGTGTTGAAGAATTCCTGCACCCATTGTGCCTTCAAGAGTGGGCGGCGGTCGGGGTCGGGCGCAACCGGCGGGGCTGGGCTGATGGATGCGGGGGCCCCCGCGCCAATGATGTTGCCGTAGGGGGTCGAGCCGTCGATTGTGCCCATGTAATACGTCCGCTTCTTGATGGAAACAGTCGAATCGAACATAGTCGGGTATATTTCGGGATGAGCTATGATTTCCTGAATCTGAGGCACGATCACATTCCCTGCAGACCAGATGGTGCTCCCGGTAAATGCCTCGCGCAGGCGAAGAGATGGATCGGCATCTACGGCAAAAGAACCGATAAAGAAATGGTCATGATTTTCCAGCACCTGGTACCAGGGGATATCGGGGTTAAGCCCGGCTGCCTTGTACGGAGTCTGATAATCTATGATGCCGGCTCCGAGGTGGGCTCCGGAACTTGGTGTGATGAGCTTGCCGTCCAGGATGTCGATAAACCAGCGGAGCTCGTTGTATTGGGAGCTGTTGGCCACGTCCCCCAGGCAAATGCCGAAATCGAAAGGACTTTGCGCGTGAAGGGCATTGATTGTCTGCACGCAGGCATCGAGCACGTGGGTGGTACACAGCATGGTTGGCGAATAGATCGATAATACGGGCGAGCCGTAGGTGACATCCGCCTGTTGCAGGTAGATCAGCTGAATCGGACTTTCTTTATCGGTCATATGCACATCGGTTATGGCAAAGAAATTGGCGAACTGCGCGAGTCTGGCGGGTGTGGGGTTGGTGTATCCATCCGGCATGATATCGTAGCGAGGAACTACCGGCAGCCCCTCGCCGAAGCTGTAGTTGCCGTAGCCGTATGTGCCGTATTCGCTAATCAGGGGGAGTTCGGTCGGATAGAGCCCGGTACCGGAGTTCAGGCCGGAAGGTTTCGCGATCAGAGGGAAGGTTATTACCCGTTCGGTTGTCTTTACGATTGTGGAATCAATCGGGTAACGCAGGATCGGCTTGCTACCGGAGCTTGATCCGCAGCCGGAAAGCAGCGTGCCCAGATAGGCAGATGCAACCGCACCAGCGGAATATTTGATGAAGTCACGCCTACTCAAGCCTTTTATCAATCTCACGCCATTGCTGTCTTGAAGTAGTTTCACGTCTTCACTGGCAATAATCTCTTTCTCTTTGTAGGAATTATGTGACATATATCCCTCCCGGCTCATGTATAGAACTGGTGCTGAGAATGTGGTATAATCTCAGCCATGGACTTCCCAATCGTAGACCTGCTGGACGATGATTTGAGTGCAGCGTGGCTGCTGAAGTACTTCCATCAAGGCGAGTTGCACTGTCCACATTGCGGCAAGGGCGTGGAGGAGGCACGAGCTTTCCGCACGACCCGGAAGAGCCAAGTGACCGTCTACCGGTGCAAAGGCTGCCAGGGGATCTACAATCTGTACAGCGGGACGGTGTTTGAAGGGAAGCACTTTCGGCCGGCACAGGTTGTTCTGCTGCTGCGAGGGATATGCAAAGGGGAACCGGCGGCAGCCATGGCTCGTGAGCTTGGTCTCGCCCGCCAGACCGTTCAGGGCCTACGCAAGACCATCCAGACCAATGCAGAGCGGCTCCAACCGGAAGACCCTCTGCCGGATGAGCGAACTGAAACAGACGAGATGTTTCAGAATGCGGGGGAAAAAAGGGGAACGTCATGATGATCCGGATGATCTACCCCGCCGACGAGCCAACAAGAAGAGAGGCCACGGCACCTACGACAACGATCGTCCACCCATCGTCGGTACAGTTGGGCGGGAAAGTGGACATGCGCGCTTGCGAATGGTTCATGACACGGACAAAGAGACTCTGGATCATCATGTCCACAGG
>CAZTBA010000504.1:0-3685 GCA_964611725.1 uncultured bacterium | reverse complement strand
GGCAAGCACTGTGCTCGATATGGCTATTGAAATATCACGTGAGGAGAAGAGGGTAAGCACGGAGATAAAAGAGAAAGAAGAGGAGATCGAGAACATAAAGAGGGAGTTTACGGAGAAATATCTGGGAGTGGTTAAATCCATATTCGGCAGGCGAAAGATCTTCAGGCTCAATCTAAACTAAGCGGGGACAGGATGATAATCAGGCTTTTCAAATCTATGGGAGTAATGGGAGGGGATCTCGAAAAGGCTAAGAAGATGCTCTACAGTCCCCGACAGCAGAGTCTGCTCACGGAGATGGGAGTCCCAGGCACTCACAGGAAGAGACCGGCAGCTCCGGGCCCCGGGAGAAAGGCAGGTGCGGCAGGAGCTACTCAGCTTGGTCTTTTCGGAGGAGAGGGATCGATAAAGATCTCGCCTAAGACCTATCTCGGCGTGGACGTGAAAGGCCGAAAGCATTGGCTCAAATACCCCGAAGCGCCAGAGCCTGAAGAGAAAAAGCCTCCGGAGGAAGAAAATCTCGAACTGGAGCTGAAACCTAAAGAGGAAGAAGCCCCAAAGTCTCAATCTGAACCCGGAAAGCTCGAGGATCTGCTCGATATGGAGATGGATGAGCTTAACGATCTCATAAACCAGGCTGAAGGACGCCTTATCCAGACTTCAGATAAAGCCGAAGAGGATCGCCTTACGAGGCTCGTTGCTATCCTCAGAGCCACAAGGGACATCTCTAAGGAGAAAGCAGAGAAGAAAGAGACATCTCCGGAAGAAGAGCCGGAGAAAGAAGAGGTTCCTACAGAAGAGGAGCCGCAGAAAGAAGAATTACCAACGGAAGAAGAACCATCGACTCAGGAAGAGAAAGAGCCTGTTCAGGAAGAAACGCCGGAGGCGGCATCCGAGGAAGAAACGGAAGAAAGTTCGGAGAAAACCGAGAGCATCCCCGAAGGCAAGACCCCCGACGAAGCGGTAAGAAGCACCCTTATGGACCGGTTGACGAAGGAGGATATTGACTGTGGACAGGCTGAGGATCTCTACGCCATAAACTCCAATGACCTGGTAAATCCGGATGAGTTCGACGAGGAGACGAGGGAGCGCTTTGTAAGGGATGCCAAGCGTATCTTCATCACACCGGGCAGCCTTACACCCGATGAGGCACGGCTATTAGGGTTTTCCGGTGAAGACTACCAGGCGATCCACAAGGCCATCGCCTTGAGGCAGCTTTCTTCCACAGCTCCGGGAACAGGAACGGAAGTGAGCCTGTGGAGCCACACATCCAAG
Organism: uncultured bacterium; assembly: GCA_964611725.1. Taxonomy (GTDB): domain Bacteria; phylum Latescibacterota; class CAZTBA01; order CAZTBA01; family CAZTBA01; genus CAZTBA01. The sequence continues at coordinate 2,413 of CAZTBA010000504.1, read as the reverse complement.
CACGTAGAGCTTTACTCTGCCTTGAGCGACAGAGAGCTGTACGCAAAGCTCAGATGTCCGGTGTTTGATAAGGCTTTCATGGATGAGATCTCAGAGGCTATGGAGTCCGAAGCGGAGAAGACAGGGATTAATCCGCAGTATGCGCGTGTATCAGCCCTCTGGAGCGAGGTAGAGCGGTCCTGGGAGATAAGAGCAGCCTATTCGATGGGATTTGGTATGCTGCCGGATGCAGGCAAGCTCAGAGCGTTCTTTGAGGCAGCTAACGATACCCTCTTTGCCAAGGTCGGGGACAAGCTTGGCGGCACTGTAAACAGTGAGAATACCGACTTTGAGACTGTGAGCGTAAAGGATCTAAGATACGGGGAAGACCGGCACTCCGAGAAGTCACGTGAAGTGGAAGCACGGCTCTATGATCTCAGAAAGTCCGGCAAAGCTGCGGCTGAGATGCAGTATATAAACGAACTCAGGCACATAAAGAGGCTGAGAGAAGATGGCAGAATCCCGCCACCTCTTATCCTTGACGGCAATATCGATGTGCCACCCCTAAAAGGCGATATAGAGCTTCACCACTATCAGAAGCAGGGAGTGCAGTTTATGGACGGCAGGAAGAAGTGTATCCTTGCAGATGACGTGGGACTCGGGAAGACGCTTCAATCTATCTCAGCTTTCTATTACCAGAAGAAGAAGGGTCTCGCAAAGAGGATGTTAGTTGTCTGTCCCTCACAGGTTCTGCAGGGATGGAAGGATGAGATTCAAAAGAACTTTGAGGGACTGAATCCCATAGTAGTGCTCAACTCCGGTAAGGACAAGATCTCGAACTTCCGTTCGGTAGCCCGGACCGGCAGCTACGACGTAATCATCATGCCTGAGAGCATCCTCTCTTCGGGTGATATGAAGACCCGCACGGCATTTGACGAGATAGTTACGAACGTGGACACGGTCGTGGTCGACGAGGCGCACTCCATCAAGAACAAAAACTCAAACAGGTCCAAGCTTGCCAGGTCAGAGCTTCAGAAGGTCAAGAACGCCTACATGCTCACAGCCACACCCATGCCTAACGGACTCGACGACATCATAACCCTTGCCGGCCACATTGACGAGGATCTTGAGAATACCCTTAAGATAAACAAGGACCGGTTCTTAGATGTCGCGAAGACCCGCACCTGGAACCCCGAGAAGGGAAGATCCGAGACTCAGGTAGTGATGCACGGCTTCAAGAACCTGAGGGAGCTTAAGACGATAATTGACGGGGTGATGCTCTCCAGGAATGCGGAAGGGAGAATCGATCTTCCTGAGCTTCAGACGCACAACATGCAGGTTGATATGTCGGGGAAGCAGCTTGAGTTCTACAAGGATCTCCAGGCGGATGCTCAGGCAGCAGTCGCAAAGGCGCGTAAGGATAGGACAGAGATAAAGATGGACACCCTCCTTACGAAGATGATGAGGATGGAGATGTGTTCCATATCGCCGGAGGTGGTATTCTGGAACGACGACGTGGATCCGGACAGCCAGGAGATACCCGAAGAGTATAAGATCGGGGTAACGCCTAAGGTAAAGGCAGCCTGTGACGCCATAAATGAGCATCTTAAGATGAGCGACAAGGGCGCCGTCATGTTCGTAAACTATAAGGGAGCTGTCTATCTCCTGAAGAAACAGATCTCCGCGCAGTGTGGGATACCGGAGGACCAAATCGGGGTTGTGGCGGGATCGACATGGGTAAAGGGGAAGGAGGGAGCCTGGAGGAAGCGGTCGCTCACAGGGGAGGAGAAGCACAAGATCGCTCAGGACTTCAACAAGGGTAAGTACAAGGTGTTGATCGGAACCACTGCAATGGCGACCGGTATGAACCTGCAGGAAAACTGTGACCTTGGCGTGCAACTCCACTCCTACTGGAATCCCCTCTATCCGCATCAGCAGATAGGACGCTTCCACCGGCAGGGATCGAAGAGCCAGGTTAACCACGTCCTCAATATCCTGAGCTCCAATAAAGGTGTCGGCATAAGCGCAGACTCCTACAAACACTCGAAGCTTGCCACGAAGAAGACGCTCATGGACGCGATAAGGGACGGTGACGGCTACGTCAGAAACTACAACACTCTGACAGACAGCGAAGTCTACGAAGTCCTGGGTATGAAGAAGGAGGAGGTAGAGCAGTACAGCCTTGAGCTTGAGAAGGAGCGGCTTGAGAGAGCAGAGATGTTTAACCAGCGTCAGGCTGCAAGGGTTCTGGCAAGGATAACGAAGCTCAAGGATAAGATGAGGGATATGAAGCGGACGACGGAGGCTTACAGCACATCCAAGGAGACCCTTGACGAGCTTACGGAGGAGTGGGAAGCCTTCGAGGAAGAGTATAAGAAGTGGGCAGAGGAGCACTTTGGTGAGTTCATGAAGGGAGTGGTAGTCTTTCCACTCA
>CAZTBA010000503.1:0-3700 GCA_964611725.1 uncultured bacterium | reverse complement strand
TTCTTTCACCTTGCGGGTAACATGCTTTACCTGTGGATATTCGGGAACAACATAGAGGACGATTTTGGCCATATGAGGTTCCTGCTGTTCTATATTTTCTGTGGGGCTTTTGCCTCCCTTTTCCACGCGGTGCTGAGCTTCGCGTCCAGTATTCCCATGGTCGGGGCAAGCGGGGCGATATCGGGTGTACTGGGGGCCTATATGGTCCGCTTTCCGGGGGCGAGGGTTCACGTTGTCATCTGGTTTTTCTTCCTGCTCAGAATAATTCCGGTCCCCGCACTCGTGGTCCTGGGACTCTGGTTCCTTATGCAGCTTCTGAGCGGTGCCTCGTCCCTGGGTATAGAGGGAGGGGGAGTCGCCTGGTTTGCTCACATAGGCGGATTCCTCATCGGAGCTTTCCTGATGTCCCAAGTGAAGAAAAGGAGGAAAGCGAGGATCAAGATAATGTAGATCTGAATTATTACAGATTTGAGGTTACAGTTTTTCGATCCGCAGTCTTAGATCTGCAATTCAAGCAAGGGAGGTTAGATGGAGTTTAGTATTAATGAACAGATCGAAATCCTTAAGAGAGGAGTTGAGCATCTGGTTTCGGAGGAGGACCTCGCGAGGAAGATCGAGAGGTCTCTCAAAGAGAAGAAGCCTCTTCGGGTAAAGACGGGGTTTGATCCCACAGCCCCGGATATCCACATAGGGCATACCGTCGTCATGAGGAAGATGAAACAGTTCCAGGATCTGGGACATGAGGTCATCTTCCTTATAGGCGATTTCACCGGTATGATAGGGGATCCGAGCGGAAAGGACAAAGCCAGGCCCAGGCTCTCGGAAGAGGATGTAAAGAGGAATGCCGAGACCTATAAGGAGCAGGTTTTCAAGATACTTGATTCTGAGAAAACCGTTGTGGATTTTAACAGCCGTTGGTGCTCGGAGATGAACTTCGGGGATGTCCTGAAACTCGCATCGAAGTACACTGTGGCCAGGATGCTCGAGAGGGACGATTTCGCGAACCGTTACAGCAGCGGGAAGCCCATAACGGTAATGGAGTTCCTCTATCCCCTCGTCCAGGCCTACGACTCGGTGGCGCTCAGGGCTGATGTTGAGCTCGGAGGGACAGATCAGATATTTAACCTTCTCGTTGGGAGGGATGTGCAGAGGGAGTATGGCCAGGAACCGCAGGTTGTTATGACCACACCCCTGCTTGTCGGCACCGACGGGGTGGAGAAGATGAGCAAATCCCTTGGAAACTACATCGGTATAAATGAGCCAGCTTCCGAGATATACGGGAAGGCCATGTCTATATCCGACGAGCTTATATATACCTATTTCGAGCTTGCAACCAATGTGCCGCTTTCCGAACTCAGGGAGATAAAATCGAAGCTTGAGGATCCCAAGGTCAACCCCATGGATATCAAAAGACATCTGGCCGGGAAATTGGTGGAGATGTATCATGGGGCAGAGGCAGCTCTGAGGGCCGAAGGAGAGTTCAGCAAGGTCTTCAGCGAGGGGGGAACACCTGAGGATATGGAGGAGCTTAAATTCACTTCTGGAAAGAAGACATGGATAGTGGATCTCGTAAGGAATAGCGGGTCCGCTTCTTCGAACAGTGAAGCCAGGAGGCTCATATCTCAGGGTGGTGTAAGTATAGATGGCCAAAGGATAACCGATCCCAATGCTGAACTGGAGCTTAAAGGTGGGCAAGTGGCCAAAATGGGTAAGAGGGGATTCTTTAAGCTTGTCGAGGAGGTTTCTACCTGAGTCAATTTTGGGGTGAGGTACCGTGTCCCGTTTCACCTGTCCTACATCTGCTTTAAGCCTGAGCGATCTTTCAGGCAGTGTAGCGAAAGCTCTGCTTGTAGCGATTTCCGTTTCACTGGTGATACATCTTTCTTTGATCAAGGTGAACTTGTATGAGGGGAAGAGTAGGGGTTTTAAGCCCCTCACCACCAAATTCATTAAGAGGGAACCCCGCCTGATCAAGCCCCTGGAGCTCAGGAAACGCCCCAGGCCGAAGCCGAGGCCGATGAAGCGGCAGGTAATAAGGTTCGAGGCGAAAGTGGAGATGAAGGAGGCATCGTCTGCATTTTGGATGCCTAAGGTAATGGAGAGTCTCGCCACCCCCAGATCAACTTTTCTGAGGAGAACTGTTTTCGGTGGGATAACTTCAGAACCCGGCTTTTCCTCGGGTCCTGTTGTAAGTTCGAGACTTCCTGAGGAGAGGATAGATATGTCGATGGAGATGCTCGACATCGACGCACTTGATATTGGGAAGTATCATGCTTGTGTCATACAGGATCCGAGGGATAAGAAGAAGATCAAGGGGTTCTTCCATCTTGCACTTGTATACTCCGAGAACTTCAATATGCGCACGTTCCATGACCAACACTTAAGGGGACAATGGGCCATACGCAGGCTCGTCGATGCTATAAATAAGTATACCGACATCAAGACGGATATAATAGCAACTTACACGTTCGATTCTCCCGAAATACTCAAGATACCGTGGATAATGGTCCGTGCGATAACGGCTTTCAGACTGACCGAGAGCGAGACTGGAAACATAGGGAGGTATCTCGTTTCAGGTGGGTTTATGTTTGTGGACATCATACCATATTATGGTGGCATGCCTGCCGATAGCAGTTTCAGGTTGATGTTCCGGGAGGCTTTAGCCACTCAGGATTTGAGATACGGGAAAGACTGGGTCTTTGAGGTGCTTCCCAACTCCCATCCACTTTTCCACTGTTATTTCGATTTTGACGGTCCTCCCAGAAACTTGAAATTCGGTGCTTCCGGTGGTATCGGTGTTGATCCCCTTGAGGCAATAATAATAGACGGCAGGGTGCTTGCCATTTTGAGCCGCATATTTTTCACGAACTGCTGGGGTGATTGGGGACCAGGCGGATATCATGCTACCGATCTTTATGGCAATAACGATCCGGGGCCTCATTTCAAGTTCGGGGTCAATCTGATAGTATTCGCCTTAACGCAGGAAGGATCGATCACGTATCAGACGATGCAAAGGGTGGAGTGATTTTTTTTGAAGGGGGTCAAAAAAGCGCTTGATTTATGGTATTTCAATCTGTATATTAGAAACCGCCAAATTTGACATGCTTTTCGGGAAAAAAGTACTTGACAATATATCTTTCTTATATTATATTTCCCTGTTGCGAGCTATAGAAGAATGCTCTTTGAAAATCGAATAACGTGCACATGTCCACAAGTTGGGAGACTCCGAAAAATTCGTTTGGATTTAATATTTTTCTATGGAGAGTTTGATCCTGGCTCAGGACGAACGCTGGCGGCGTGCTTAATACATGCAAGTCGTGCGAGAAACGGGCCTTCGGGCCCGGAGTAAAGCGGCGAACGGGTGAGTAACGCGTGGGTGACCTACCTTCGAGAGGGGAATAACATCTCTAACGGGGTGCTAATACCCCATATGATACCGGAATTCATGGTCTGGTATGAAAGGTGGCCTCTGCTTGCAAGCTATCGCTCGAAGATGGGCCCGCGTCCCATTAGCCTGTTGGTAGGGTAATGGCCTACCAAGGCTATGATGGGTAGCCGGCCTGAGAGGGTGTCCGGTCACACTGGGACTGAGACACGGCCCAGACTCCTACGGGAGGCAGCAGTAAGGAATATTGCGCAATGGGCGAAAGCCTGACGCAGCGACGCCGCGTGGGTGATGAAGTCCTTCGGGATGTAAAAC
>CAZTBA010000502.1:0-3710 GCA_964611725.1 uncultured bacterium | reverse complement strand
TTTAATCTCTTTTTAACATAAAGTCTTAAGATTTCTCATTGCTTCGAGAGTTTGGGCGATTCTCTAAACAATAGAAAATACCAAAGAGCATTTTAAAGATCACTTAAAGACTCAGGTTTAAAAATCAGCTTGGTAAGCCAGTGAGCTATCAACGATCTAATTCTGGCTATCAAGGGCTTCAAACTCCGATGCACTCCGACCCGTTCTTAGCCGAACGTAGCTGTCGTATCTATCCCAGTTTATCTTCCCCGAACTCAAGGCAGCTTTGACGCCACACTGAGGCTCGTGGGTGTGCGAGCAATGCTTGAATTTGCACGTGTCGAGGAAAGGACGCATCTCGGGGAAAAAGAGGTCTATATCCTCCACATCTACATCCATAAGGGCGAGGGTCTTTATCCCAGGGGTATCGGCGACGTAACCCCCGAAGTCGAGCGGAAAGAGTCTGACTTCGCTCGTAGTGTGCCTCCCCTTGCCCGTCTTTATATTTACATCACTGACTTTCAAGCATAGTTTCGGTTGCACGGCGTTAAGGAGGGTAGATTTGCCGGTACCGGATGGTCCGGCAAGGGCGGAGACCTTGCCCTTAAGGATCTCCCTGAAGCCCTCAAGTCCTTCACCGGTCTTCGCGCTGACATAGAGGACCCTGTAGCTGATATCTTCGTATACTGTTATCTCATTTTTCATAGCATCCCGATCAACAAGGTCGATCTTGTTTATACAGATAACAGGCTCTATGCCGCCCGACTCCGAAGCAACGAGAAACCTGTCGAGCATTCTCGTTTTGAGCTTCGGCTTGTTGGCCGAGAAGACAACCATCATCTGGTCGAGGTTTGCAGCTATTATGTGTGCCGGCTTCTGAAACCTCACCCTTCCGAAATGGCTCTTCCTTGGGAGGATCTCTTCTATGACTCCGGAGCTTTCCCCCGTCACGGACACCCTCACCCTATCCCCGATGGAAACAGGGTTCGCTACATCAATGTCCTCTCTCTTCAGCTTTCCCCTGAGGGCACACTTAAGTTCTCTGTCATCGAGATGGACGTAATAAATCCCTCCGGCCGATCTAACCACAGTTCCTACTATAGTTTCACCGTTTACCCCGATACTTTCACCTCCCGCAGAATTCACCCAGGACCCGGGCCAAGTAAAAAAGGCCACAAGGAGGGAGATCCCTATGTGGCCTTTGCACTAATACAAGGGTAACTGAGCTTATTTGGCCCCCCTTGTTTCTGTTCCACAGTTTTCCATTTTAGATGATTTGGTTCCGTCCGACGTCTGGTGCTCAATATTATATTAAAATAAAACCGATGCCGCAAGAATTTTCTACTCTGCCCTTTAATCATACATTCAGGCATACCGCAAAGCCCATTTACAGTCAGGTTCTATCTTCAGAAAGAGGGCCTCGCGGGTTAGATGCGGCAGTGATGGTTTATAGAGAGAGCCTGCTGTCGGTGGAGAGAAATTGCTTGACAGAGTAATTTGGAATTTCTATGTTGATTCTAAATTTAGAGAGAACCTTGGAAAGGAGATGGATGAGATGCACAGCTATATTCCTGGTCCGGCAGACCTGGCGACCTTCTATGATGGAGCAACTCGGGTATGGATCTCAGGACCTTCCATAGTATCACCTCAGGAGAAATTCGCAATACGAGTCTCCCTGTTGCGAGTGGATGGTTACCTCGCAAATGATTTTGAAGGGGAGCTTTCAATCGAGGGTAATCCCGGAATTGAAAACCTTCCTGGTAAGCTCGTGTTTTCAAAGGAGGATCAAGGTAGCTTACTTCTCTCCGATTGTTCCATCAGCGAAGAAGGGATACATCGTTTCAAAGTCTCTCCGTTGAAAGGCCCCTTCCCGGCAGGTGACTCCCACCCAATATGGGTGCGGCGAGAATTTCCATACCGCCTGTTCTGGGGAGACCTTCACGTTCACAGCGTATTTGGCAAGTGCGGTATTCCTTTTCCCAGGACCCCAGATTTCGGTTACTGGTATGCCCGTGACATTTTCGGGCATGATTTCTGCGGCATAACCGATCATGCCAAAGCCCTGGAAGGGAGAGACTGGGAAAAGTCCATTTCTTCAGCAACCCTATGGCATGATCCGGGAAAATTTGTGCCTGTTCTCGGTTTTGAAGGTGATTATGACGGTGAGGATGGCGGACATTACAACCTATATTTTCCGTCGGACCAGGGTGACTACAGGAATTTCGAGACAGACGCCGGTGGAACGCTTGAAGCGATTTTTGATTTCGCGCGTGAAAATCGAGCCTTAGCGATCTGCCATCACACGAGCCGCTCCGTTTGCGGAAGAGATTTCGCAAAGAGCTATTTTGGGGGACAGGATATCGAACCTGTAATGGAGGTATACTCACAGTGGGGATCGTCAGAAGAATACGGAAGCTCCCGGCCGACCATTGAAGGCCGTCATCCTGACGCAAGCCACTACTACCGATATGCGCTGAGTCACGGCTTCCGCCTGGGCGCGATTGGCGGATCCGACAGCCATTGCACGATCCCGGGAGGTCCGGTTCCCATGGTCTACCCTCAGTGGGGAGGCAAACAGATTTTTCCCTATCCGGGTGGTGTAGCAGCTATCTACTCTACTGAACTGACGCGAGAAGGTCTTTTCAAAGCACTGCGGTCCAGACACTGTTATGCCACGAGCTTTGAAAAGATCCTGGTCTGGCTGGAGTCAGAAGGATCACCCATGGGCTCCGAGATCGAAGCTGCTTCAGCGGAAATAGATATACTGGCCTCCTGCACCCATGGACCTTTAGTTGAGGTGTTGGTGGTAAAAGATGGAGGGGTTGCAGCTTGCTTTGGTGACTTTGGAGAAGATGAGGGCTTTGATTCCCAACGAAAGACGTTTCACCTTGTCTGGCGTGACAGGGATTTTTCGAAGGAAAGCTGTTACTACGTTCGTGCCACGCAATTTGACGGGGATATAGCGTGGTCAAGCCCGATCTGGATTCACCCCGGATGATTTATATTAACCTTCTCTTCACTTCGGAGTTGACGAACCCGGATTGCACCTGTATAATATTTTAGGGGACTGGAGGTGATTTGTGTGGGAGGCCCAGGCTACAAAACTCTGGATCCGATTTCAAATTAAAGGGAAGGGGGTGTTTAAGAAGTAGCAGAGAAGCTGATCCCAATGCCAAGCAGTGATAGGCATGCATTGAGACCTTATCCGCGAACAAGGAGACACGAAAATGAGAAAAACATTAACGGTAGTGGTTCTGGTAGCTTTTCTGGCACTCCCACAGTCTGTCCACTCTCAATGCCTCGTCCGTCCAGGATGCCTCGTGTTTTTACCAGCCCTTAGTTTGGGTTTGAGAATGGGCCTTAATCTGGCCAACATGGGTGGCGAAGGCACCAAGGGTAGTTTAAGCATCGAGAATTTGGAGACCGGTTTTAGATCCGGCTTGACTTTTGGGTGCTTTGCTATAATTGCTCTGAACAATCTCATCGATATTCGTCCCGAACTGGCTTATAGCATGGAAGGTCTCATAAAGGATTATATAGAGAGATATTATGGCACTGGTCATATATTATCTAAACCCGCCCGACTCGGTCGAGTGTCACAACCGGTTTTTGAAAACAAAGTTAAGGAAACTGTCAAACTGAGCTATTTGGAAGTTCCGGTTCTGGTTAGGGTCAAAATTCCCACTGGAGGGAACTTTAAGCCCAGCCTGCTAGTTGGTCCTACACTGGCA
>CAZTBA010000501.1:0-3720 GCA_964611725.1 uncultured bacterium | reverse complement strand
AGTAAGGCTCAGAGTCGATTACGTAAACTCGTATTCGGAACACAGGGTCTATGCACTGACTTTATCAGATTTCACTGTTGATCGCCAGAGGAAACGGTCACATTATTTTGCCCAGCCCCATGCCCATGAACCTGGTGCTACTGCCGGGATGATGGATATTATTCAACAACTGGTGACCGGAAAGGATCTGTGGGGCGATCCGACCTGTCTGGATGTTGAAGAGGTCCTCTCAAAAACAATCCTCACTTTTAACCCCATTGGGAATCCCCAGGGACGGGAGAGGGCACCCGTCCTGTACTGGGATGGTTCGAAATACTCGAACGATGAATTCTGGTGCTGGATGAGAGGTGAAGATCCTGATAACCCTGGCCACATGTGGAAACGCTTAGACATCTGGGATAGCAGGGAGGAGAAAGCCCCGGATCCTGTCGGAATCGTCTATGAACAGATAGATGATTTCAGGTTCGTCGAACCGAATCGCAGTCAGCTATCTTCCTATTTCAAGCTGTTTCATAAAATGGAGGAACGATACCACTATGAGTGCTGGTTGGATCTGCACCAGACGGAATTTGCCAATTCAGAGTTCAATTGCGAAGTTCTCCTTCCCATTGCAGGGTTGGATGCCGGAAAGATCAAATCGGATAATGAAGCCTGGGGTAGAAGCATAATAAATGCCTGGATCGACGCCGGTTTCAGAGCGAAACCGCATCCGGAGCCTTTAAGCTATACCGGCGACCAGGCCGAGTATTTCCGGAAGAATTGGGGATCGTTCCACAGGAGAATGAATATTATAAATACAGAAGTGAAAAACAATGCTGCCGATGCAACACCTGAGTTTCAGGTGAGAGCGCAGGTTATTGCAATTATTAAGAGTATTGAAAGACTTCTGAAATAACGGGGGACTGTGGGAAAAATTTGTCAGGAAATCTGTGATGAATATACCTTAACAGGGGCGACCGTCGGTCACCCCTGCATTATTACGACAGCAATCCATACCGGGATCCATTATGTGAGTTCCCAGCATTCCACCTGCGCCGGGCATAACTTCTTCCTATCCATCCAAATCCAGCTCCAATGTGACAATCTCGTGAGCACGGATATTCTGTTCTCTTTCGATCGGACGCAACCGCAGATCGACCATCTTTGTAGATGCTATGCCCTCCAGGGTGTTAACATTCAGAGCTGTGGAACGACCAGCATGCTCGAAAAGTCGTATGTAAGTTTTCCCATTCGCCCGGAATACACTGCTTACCGTCACTGTGCCCGGCTCCACGGAGCAAAGCTGAAACTTTCGAGGAAGGTTTCCGGGATGTGCCGGCTCGTAGGCGCAGTAGAATGGGTTGCCGAATCCAAGTCCAACCTGATGTGCGCTCGATTTCAACCAGTTGCCATCGTGGGGCAAAAGGCCGAAGCTGCAGCTCATCTCGCCTATTCGGCCACTTGCCAGAATATTGGATATCTCCCGTTCATCCGGATCCCACCGATAGCCGATCGTCCCTTTGTTTAGCATGGTTATCCCCGCATCCGGACCGGAGAGATCAACCCAGTATAGCGAGGCGAAAACCGGGTCCAATGCAGGATCATATCTCCATACGAGAAATGGCTGCTTTCGCATAAAGACAATGGGTCCCATGATCTCGGGGAATCTTATTCCCACGCCGAGTTTACGGTCAGGAGATCCGATGATGTCCGGTGCCCCCGGCTCACCATCCCTGAAATCGGCCATAAGAGAGACATCGATGGCAATGTAGGGGATAGAGTCCGTGAAACGGTAGGTCATCTGATAACGATAGTGAGGTCCTATCCTCCCTTCCTCCACGGCGGTTGCGGAAATCGGGCCCACTTGAATCGAACTAATCCTACCTTGCGAGCGACGGAAATCACCTCCTATGTCACCTGAGAGCCTTAGACTGTCGAAATCGGCTACACAGGTCCCTTCTTTCGTCCAGATCCCTTTGATGCCGCCTTCGGATAGAAGTTGAGCGATGTAATGTCCTGTCTCCACCCTGAGGGTTTCACCGTCTGCTCTGAGCGTAGAGCTTTGAGGTGGCTCATTTTGAGAATCCCGGGTATGGATGATATATGCCCGGTACCCCAGGGCCGGGAGTTTAGCTACAAACCCCATTATCACACGCTCTGCATCACGTCTCACTATCTCCCAGGGTATGTATGCCTCGCCATCGAAAAGCCTTCCCCTTTCGGCGATATCAGCCGGCAGCGAGATCTGCGCATAATCGGTTCGATTCCAGCCGAGGGGATTGAAAACTACCACGGCCCCCAGGTCGGAGCCGGTATCGATATTTTCAAACAGGGGCTTCAGGGCACGATCCCGAACCCCTTCAGCGAGACGTTGCGCCTCATATTGGAGGTGGAGTTCCAGGTTCAGCGTGCTTTTAAGCGTCAGGTCGTGATTCTGCGCCATGAGGTGGCGTTTCCATGCCTCACGCATTTCTCCTTCATAGTTCTCATCCGTACCCAGTCGATCCGCCATTACTGTGGAGAAGTCTCCCATACGCAGGGCGGCCTCGGCCTGGAAGTCGGAGATCCAGTCGGCATTAGACCGGTAACCATAGTCGCAAAAGGAGAATTTGCGCGTCTCGAAAAGGTTCGGATCGGCCGCGAGGGTAAGCCCCGGCTCCGGGAGACAGTCAAACAGCTCCTCGACTGTCACCCATCTGAAACGTTCATCGTCTTCCGTATCGGCAGCCAAGAGATGCCCGGAAGTCATACAGAGGTTGTTGCCCGCAGGCTGGTTGTTTTGATCGTCATCCTTGGACATCACAACCGGCGTTATGCCATTTGCTTCCTGAGCCTCCTTCCACTTCCAGAGGTCGTCGAGCGTATAATTTCCCCTGGCTGCATTCGGATTACGGTAACGGGTCATCATCCACATCGAGTGAGGTACGACTGCCTTTGGATCGAGCCTGTCCTCGGTATATTCGGGCACGGATTTTATACGCGATCCGTCCGGTCCTTCCCACCATATCACTCCCGCGTCAACTCGGGGTGTCAGACTGCCTTGCTGGCCCGGCCCGTGGACTCTCATTACGGCGCCACGGTATCCGAGACTCAGCAGAACCTGTGGCAATTGCGAGAAGTTACCCGGCTCACTGACCGTCCAGATGGAAACCTCAACTCCCAGGTGGTCTCGAATCACCTCCAGTCCATAGAGAATCTGCCTGAGATTCGACTCTCCGGTCCTCACACAGGCAGTTGGCTGAGCGTAATCACCGCCTGTTATGAAAAATCTGTCGGGAAAATCGGCCAGCCACTTTCTTATACGTGAAGCAAATTGAGGGCTCCACTCATAGGTTTGTGCCCCCAGGTTCAAGCCCATCTTGTATCGTTTGTGTCTCACCAACCGTTCTACCGTTTCGGCTGTCCATGCCTCTGGTTTTTCCTGTCCACACCATACTCCCCAGCCCAGATAACCTGAGTGGTGAATGTCTAAAAGAAGTAAAGGCTTCTGTGGACCACTCTTTCCGTTTCCCCGCATTCTGACCCCTTTCACCTTGATGAGAATAAGGAATTATACCAAACACAGCTAAATCGCTGAAAATCGTCGGGGCGACAGGCGGCGCCCCCACATTGTCGCACGAACACCTGTGCCATAGTTCCATCATTCAAGTTCACAATATTCTGCCACTGAATATATCTTATTTTTGGGTCGTATCCTGAGATTATCCCAGCCCGACAGGGCAAATCCTCAGCAGCTCCAGC
>CAZTBA010000500.1:0-3724 GCA_964611725.1 uncultured bacterium | reverse complement strand
CGGTGAGATAAATATAATTCATCCCACAGAAACATTCAAGAGGGAGACTACCAGAGAAAGGAAGTGGTAGAAATGTCTCAAAGTCATAGTCAGGCCCGATAGTGTCAGAAAATCACCATGTAGAAACTCAAAGGAGGTTTTTACCATGTTTCGATCCCAAGGATTTCTGAGCCTAGCGATAGCGATTGTAATGGTGGTATGTGGTGTCAATATGTCAGTGGCATACGAAAACAGGCTCAATAGTGAAATGCCGGCAGCCAAAGCCGCCCAAGGTCTCGAAAGCTCACTTTTCGAGAAAGCCAATGATACTATGGATGCGGCGAAGAGAGGTCAGGCCGACATCCTGGCACCGAAAAATTTCGGCAAAGCGATGAAGTCTTATAAAGAAGCTGAGTCTGATTTCAAAAAAGGCAAAGACATTAAAGGTATTCGTAAAAAGCTTAGTGAAGCGGCCTCCTATTTCCAGAAGGCATTAGATGCAACGAAGCTGGCCGAGGTGACATTCACTTCTGTGATGGTAGCGAGGATTGGTGCACAGGATGCCGAAGCGTCACAGTTTGCCTCGGCCCTCTGGAAGCAAGCCGAAGAGAAATTTGCTGAAGCTGCTGGTACCCTTGAGGACGGCGATGTCAACGGCGCAAAGAAAAAGGGTGACGAAGCGGAAAGCCTATACCGCAAGGCTGAACTCCGCGCCATTAAGGTAAACTACCTCAACGAGACCTGGGAGATTCTCAAGCAGGCAGATCAGCTTAAGGTTGAAGAGTACGCTCCCAAAACATTGCAGAATGCGAAGGATCTCATCAAACAGGCTGAGAAAGAGCTTAATGAAAACCGCTACGATACCGATGTGCCCCGCAACCTGGCGCAACAGGCGAAGTATGAGGCCAAACACGCAATCTATCTTTCAAAGACTATCAATAAGCTTCAGGAAATGAAATATACCTTTGAAAACCTGATGCTGGAAAGGGAACGCCCCGTACAAGAGATTGCTGCAACGATGGATATGCTGGTCTCGTTCGAATCCGGGATTGATAGCGCCACTCAGGAAATAATAAGGCATGTAAAAGCATACCAGGACAGCATATTACACTTGAGTCAGCGCTTGGCCGAGAGCAACCAGGAACTCAGCATGATGAGAGAAATAGCCAGTGCTGAGGAGAAGGAAAAGGCTGGATTGTCGAAGCGTCTGGCAGCTATGGCTGAGGTCAATAAGCGATTTGCCACTGTTGAGGGACTGTTCAGTGAAGATGAAGCCCAAGTCCTCCGCGAAGGTAACGATGTGATCATTCGCCTGATCGGATTGCAGTTTCAGGTAGGCAAATCGACAATCGATCCGAGGTACTTCAGCCTGCTCACCAAGGCACAGAAGGCGATCAATACTTTCCCGAACTCTTCCGTTACCATAGGGGGACACACCGATTCGCACGGCAGTAACGAACTGAACCTGAAGCTCTCCAGCGACCGTGCCGAGGCGGTCAAACAATATTTTCTGGCGAACATGAAAATCGATCCTTCCAGAATCGAAGCAGTTGGCTATGGCGAGAGCAAGCCAATAGCTCAGAACGAAATCCCTGAGGGCCGCGCCAGAAACCGTCGAATTGAGGTTGTCATTCACCCGAAGATATGATAAGGAGCTAATTGATAAGAGCTGAGCAGTTGTAAGGTGACAAATTTGTTCTGAAAGCGCTTATATACTAGCTTGACTTTGTCACATTTCATAAAACCTCTATTTCAAGAGGGAAATAAGCTTCCTCAATAGCTCTTTTTGCAGTTTTCTGAAGCCCTGAAAACCAAAATAGGGCCTCCAGGGCCTTGGAAAAGCTTAGCCTTAGCTAATGTGACAAAGTCAAGCTAAATTGCCTTCAGAAAAGTAATATATGCAGATCCGTGAAATAATCCTCATATAGGGGGTGGGGCATGCCCCGCCCCCTAAGCCGTAATAAGGTGGAGACATTTTTGGTATATTATTCCGCTGGAATATAAAGCTCATGTGATAAGTGATATAGACCTGCCTAATCAGAAAGTCCCGACAAATAAAGAGTCACCATTTAAGTCTGTCAATCCTCTCTGGGAAGAGGCATACCAATTAAGGAAAGGAAACTTGTAGTCACCCATCCCCAGAGGGGGAAATTCCGATGCATTCATGAGTTTCTTCTTTACATCCCCGGACTTGGAGGTGAATGATGTTCGGAAAACGAATCACTCTATTTAAGCTCCTCGGATTTGAAGTCCGTATCGATGTAAGCTGGATCGTCATTGCAGTCCTCGTAAGCTGGTCGCTTGCCCGAGGTGTGTTTCCTCAGTATTATAAAGAACTCCCCGCATCGACATACTGGTGGATGGGCATTTTTGGCACTTTGGGTCTGTTCGCTTCGATCATCTTCCACGAGCTCTGTCATTCCCTCGTGGCAAGAAGGTTCGGTTTACACATGCGAGGAATCACCTTGTTTATCTTCGGTGGAGTCGCCGAAATGGAGGAGGAACCTCCAAGCGCGAAAGCCGAATTCTTTATGGCTGTTGCAGGGCCGACAGCGAGCATTTTTATCGGCCTTGTGTCCTATGGAATCTATATCCTGGGGAAAGGAGGCGGATGGCCGGAGTCAATAACCGGTGTGTTTAGTTATCTCAGATGGATCAACTTGATCCTGGCCGCATTCAATCTCTTACCTGCCTTTCCCCTCGATGGTGGGCGCGTGTTCCGGTCGGCCTTGTGGAGTTGGAAGGGCGACCTCCGATGGGCCACCCGCATCGCTTCCCAGATCGGATCGGGTTTCGGACTTCTGTTGATCTTTGTGGGTATCCTCAACATAGTTCGCGGGGGCTTTGTCGGTGGTCTATGGCAGGTGCTCATAGGCCTATTCCTACGAAGTGCATCGCAGATGTCCTACCAGAGACTGATGATGCGTCGCGCACTCGAAGGCGAGCCGGTACAGCGCTTCATGGAATCCGATCCTGTAACTGTACCTCCTTCAACCTCTGTAGAGGAGCTTGTGGAAGATTACATTTACAGGTATCATTTCAAGATGTTTCCCGTTGTGGAGGATCACAAGATCATTGGTTGTGTCAGCACACGTGATGTGAAAGAAGTCCCTCGGGAAGAATGGAATCAGCGCACAGTTGGGGAACTCTCAAAACCATGTTCGTTTGAGAACTCCGTTTCCCCAAATACCGATGCCATGAAGGTACTTTCGATAATGAATCGAACGGGAAACAGCCGACTTATGGTCGTCGAAAGCGATCGCTTGGTTGGTATCATAGCACTCAAGGATCTGTTACAATTTCTTTCCCTTAAATTGGATCTCGAAGGAGAAGAAGAATAATGTTTGCTTGGCACCAGGCAGTAGCACTTCTTCCCCATTCAGATTGACGGTATCACACGGAAATGCTTTGATTCCTCTCGAGGTCAGGCATTATGTCTTGTCTATTACAGTTGTTTCTTTCAATTCGATATTGCCACATATTGAAAGGAGACAGAACCATATGGGAGAAATTTGGGATACGCTCGGACGGCTTCTTGGATTGCTCATAGGTCCGAGTGCGCATTTCCGAGGCCCCATCCTGGGATTGTTGACCGTTGCGATTTTGCTCATCACTTATTGGCTTACCAGAAAGGCGCTGGAGAGCTACCTGAGGCATCAGGCGTATAAAGAAATAAATATAATCAATTTCCTGGCGGTATATAAGTATGTCTTCATGTTCATTATTATGGTTCTTGGTGCGATTA
>CAZTBA010000499.1:0-3736 GCA_964611725.1 uncultured bacterium | reverse complement strand
TTCCTGCCCGGCGTGCCGATAGAGGCGGGTGGGCGCGAGATCCACGTTCAGGGGGGTTACCGCGGCAGCGTACAGGGTCCCCAGGAGACGAGGTGGGGGTACATCTGTCCCACAGTCGTAGACTGGAACGGAGATGGACTTCCAGATATTGTGATGAGCGATATTACAGCGAAACATACGGTTTACATCAACAGAGGCACGCCGACAGAACCGGCACTGGATGTCGGGCATTCCATCTACTGCGACGCACTCGACCTGCACGGCACGTGGCGCGTGAAGCCCGCCGTCGTCAGGCTCGGTGACCGAATGGCCTACGTCGCGCTCGACGACGACGATGAATTCCACCTCTACTGGCGTATCGACGACTACAATCTGAAAGACGGTGGCAAGCTGAAGCTCGAAGATGGCTCAGCAATCGGTGCCAATTTCCTGAAGGCCGGAGGTACGGGCAGACTGAAATTGAACCTCATGGACTGGGATCGTGATGGGATGATCGACCTGATTGTCGGAACGCCCCGCCACGGTTCGGTGCCCAACCCGGAAACGGGCCTGCCGCAATCTCTCGGGCTTCCAGGTGCGGCGGTGCTTTTCCTGCGAAATGTCGGAACCAACGAGGAACCGGTGTTCAGGTTCCCTGAACTGATGAAGTTCCGTGGTAAACCGATCTTTCTGGGCCAGCACTCCTGCGGGCCGGCGATCGCCGACTTCGGGGATGGCGACGGCCCTGACCTGATCGTCGGTGATCAGGAAGGTAAGCTCATATTCTATAAGCGTAAGGATCTCTCACCTTGAAAGATTGTAGATCGTAGATTTGAGATTGTAGGTTGAAAGAATATACAAAGTTAGGCAATTTTCGAAATGCTTTTGTGGCTTCTTAACACCTGTTACTCTTGATCTTGATCCCCGCCTCTTCTCCAGACAAGGGTTAAAGCTCCCCTCTCCGCCTGCGGAGAGGGGACGGGGGTGAGGTTCCGGAAACAAGCAGCAGAATCATCGAGAACTTATTCAAATCTGCGATTTTTCCTTCTGGCCTATTGCATCCGTCTTCTTGAGCTTGCGATAATCGGGGAATTCGCCGCCTGCATCCTGAAGGAGGCGCTCCCATGCGATGGAGAAGCGCTCCGAAGCCAGCGCCCCGGCGAGAGGTTTCTGACAACGGGGATCTGACTCCAGATCGAAAACCTCACCTGGATTTCCATCAATATCTGTTAGAACCCAGGATTTGCTATCTACGTAGCACAGACTGTGACCGTAGCGGCACGTAATATAATCGCGAGACTCCCGGGAAGCTCGACCCCTGAGCAGGGGCATCAGACTCTGGCCGTCGATTCCCTGGTTGCTTTCTGTGCCTGCCATATCATATACGGTTGCTGTCAGGTCAATGTCATAAACGAGCTCGTCACAGGTTTCACCTGCATTGGACTCGTCCGGGAGGCGGGCTAACAGGGGCAGATGCGCCACGCCGGGGTACATGGCATTTTCGGGCTTGCCGATAACGTTGCGCGGGTTATCGCAGAAGTTGGTGCCGTGGTCGCTGGTGAAAAAGACAACGGTATTTTCGGAAAGTCCCAATTCATCCAGCTTGCCGATGAACTTCCCGAACCAGGTATCCACCAGCGTAACCAATCCGCAATACTGAGCTCTTACATAAGCGATTTCTTCCGGAGTATAGCCGAAATCCCGGGCGGGACCGTACCTGCAATGCACGATACGTCGTCCATTGTAATCCGGATCACCGTAGAGCCGATAGTATTTTTCCGGTGCATCCCACGGCTCGTGCGGGTCAAAACAGTCGATCATGAGGTAGAAAGGTTGCCCCATCAGATTATCCTCCAGGAAATCGATCGCCCAGTTGAAGGTGCGGGCGGTCGACGTGTCTTGCTCACCTCGCACATGGGCTGTATTCGCTAAGTGCATGGGAACCAAAGAATGGATATCCCCGTGCAGTTCCTCGGGGGAGCCATAGGGGCGGAGCTGGTCGTCCGAGAGGGAGAAGGGGGACCGCCACCTGTCCTGCTGCTGGCCCCGTATGTATTCCCACTGCCAGAAGCCACGCTGGAAGTTGAAGCCGGGTGCGAAGTAGGGCAGAGAGTCGGTTACAAAACCCGTCTGATACCCCGCTGAGGCCAGATTTTCGGCGAGGGTATCCTCTTCGTTGTCCATAGGTTGCCAGCCTGGCAGGTACACGATATCCCACTTCACCGGCCTGTAATCGCGGAACGGGTAGGCCCGGCGACCGGTGTGCAGTGCACGCCGGACCGGGATGGTGGGCAGCGACTCGGGATAGGCGCGCGTAAATCGCATGCTGCGCTTTGCGAAGGCATCGATGTTGGGTGTCCGGACCTCCTGGTTTCCATAACATCCGAGATAGTCAGCACGAAGTGTATCCGAAACAACAACCACAATATTGGGCCTGTCAGCCATATATGTTTCTCCGTTTTAGTTTCCAAACAAGTTCGATAGAGCTTTTCGGAGACGCTCAACATACACATTGGGAATTTGCTCAGACAACAGTCTTGAGCAATGGTTCGTATGTCCACTATAACCCCTTTCCATTCCTTCCTCCGCACGCGCAAGGAGGTTAGGTAGGGGGTAAATAAAAGAGTAGAGGTGTTTGTCATAGTAAGGGCAGGGCATGCCCTGCCCCTACAAAGTTTCTAAAAGACACTGTAATGATCACTCCAAAATGTTTTCCAATTATTACAAAACTCAGATTTTTATGGGCCTATTCAGCACGGCTCAGTATGTCCTCGTTGATTTCCACTCCCAGACCTGGTTCTTCAGGTACAGCCATACATCCGTCAATTACCGGGACCGGATTTCTGAACAGCTTGTCCTTGATGGGATGGGGTTCGATATTGTACTCCTGGAAGTAGCGGCAACAGGGTGTGGCAGCGACGAAATGAAGGTTGGCGATGTCACCCATCGGCTGGGTCTGATGAGGCGTGCAGACGCAACCGAAGGCCTCCGCCAACGCAGCCACCTTCTTGCAGACCGAAAAGCCGCCGGCTTTGATCAGATCCGGCTGCACGATGTCCACAGCCTCCTTCTGCATCATCTCTTTGAAACGCTTGAGATCCCAGTCCTGCTCACCGCCCGCAATGGGGACGTCAAGCGCTTTGGCTACCTTAGCTGTCGAGTCAAGATCCGTGTACGGACAGGGCTCCTCAAAATGGAAGATCCTATATTCTTCCAGACGTCGTCCCAGTTCGATGGCCCTCGACGCACTGAAGCAGCTATTACCGTCCACCATAATCTCGATATCATCGCCCAGCTTTTTGCGGACCTCCTTTACCACAGCTTCGCTCCGTCCCGGGGCTGCATCGTCGTCAAAGCCGTAAGTTTTTCCGACGCGTAACTTCACCGCCATGAACCCTTCTTCCTCCACGAACTTTGCCAGACGGTCGGCCTCGTCTTTCGGGGATATATCCCGGCGCATGCTCGATGCATACATCTTTATCTTCTTGCGATAGGCACCGCCCAGGAGCTTGTAGATGGGAACCTCCAGTGCCTTACCCATGATGTCCCACAGGGCGATCTCGATGCCGCTGATGGCTATTGCCTGGCTCTGACCGGCGATCTTATATGTCCTGACGAACATATCCTCCACGATAGCTTCGATATCGAAAGGGTCCCGACCGACCACCAGTGGAGCGAGGGAATGCCGCACGTGTGCCACGGTAACCCTTCCATTCATCGGACTGGACTCGCCCCAGCCGGTAATACCCGCATCCGT
>CAZTBA010000498.1:0-3747 GCA_964611725.1 uncultured bacterium | reverse complement strand
GGCTAAAGCTAAGCTCTTTGAAGCTTGTCCTCCCCTTGCCCCCGCGGTAGCACCTGGCCTCCATAGCTAACGCGAGATGGTCCGCCCTCCTGAAAGCGGAAAGGAACAGGGGTATGAGGAGAGGAATAAGCCCCCTCACCTTCTTTATCAGGCCGCTGCTGAAATCAGCACCCCGTGCCATCTGTGCCTTCCTGAGCCTCTCTGCCTCTTCCAAAAGCGTCGGTATGAACCTGAGAGATATGACCATCATCATCGCAAGCTCATGTGCCGGCAGCCCGAATTTCTTAAAGGGCCTCAGGATGCGTTCCAGACCGTCCGACATCTCTATCGGGGCAGTTGTGAGGGTAAGGAACGCCGCAAGGAGCACAAGCGCTGCGAGACGGCAACTGAAAAAGGCCCCTTTCTCCAGGCCCTCCAGGGTGGCATTTATCCCCCAGAGCGGAAACGGAGGGATCGACCTTCCCTGAGTAAAGAAAGCGTGTAGAAAGAAAGTAAGCAATAGGAGCCACAGAAAAGGCCTTAGGTTCTTTAGCACGTAAGCAGGCGGAACCCTGCTTACGATGATAGCTACTCCCAGGAAGACCCCGAAAATTATATAGAACCGGAAATCACCGGAAATCAGAACCCCTGCCATAAGGAGCAAAGCCAAGCCAAGCTTCGCCCTCGGATCGAGCCTGTGGATCACGGAACCGGTCGGTATATATTGGCCAAGGGTTATATCATTGAGATAAGGCATCTGAAACCTGTTGTCTGGGGCCTTATGCCCCTGTAATCACAGCTATTTAACGCCCCCAATATACCACCTGGAAAAGCGATTGTCAAACGAAAAACGGAAAGCTGGTTTTATCAGGGAAGGGTCTCGACAGAACTCAGATCCTTATGCCGAGGGATTCGAGGAGAGTACCTTTAACCCTCTTAAAGTTCGTGAGCGATTTCCTGTAGTCAACTATGGCCTTGAGGTAGCTTGTCTTGGCCGCGGCGAGATCCCTCTGCGCCTGAAGCACGTCATTGCTCGTCGATACGCCGAGCCTGAACCTTTCCTCTTCAGCCTTTAACCTCTGTTCCTCGAGCCTAAGGGCTATCTCAGTGGCCTGCACCCGCTTGGAGTTCGTATCTATAGATCTTATGGACCTCCTGACCTCCATAACTATCGACTGTTTGAGCTTCTCCAAGTTAAGGAGGGACCTCTTCTTCTCAAGCTTCGCTTTCTCATAGAGGCTTCTGGCAGGGCGGTTTCCTATCGGTATCCCTACCGAGAGCCCAACGCTCCAGGAATTGAAGTCACGGGACCGCAACTGATCCATCCCATCATCATAGCTTGGACCAAGGCCATCGAGGGAATACTCGGCCGTTAGATCAAGCGAGGGCAGAAGGGAATTTCTCAGAGATTTTACTGATATATCGCTGTTCTCAATCGCTATATCGGTCTGTTTATAATCCGACCTGTTCTCGAGAGCAAGCTCTATGCTTTCCCCGATATCAGGTCTCTCGAAAGGCTCGAAAGAGGGCTCATCGCTCGGGATAATCTCCGAATCCCAGGCGTCCGGATCGGCAACCATATTCGTCACCATCTTGAGCCTGTCCTCGGCATCCTTTACCGCGCCCTCGGCAATTATGACGTCCTCCTCACGGGAGGCGACTCCCGCTTCAGCCTGAAGTATCTCCGTGGAGACGAGTTTACCGGCTTTAACGAGTGCCTTCGTCAGTTCAAGCAGTTCCTTGGCCTGCTCAAGGGATACCTTCATGGCCTTCAGGTTCTCGATGCTGTATACGAGGTCCCAGTAGGCGCTCTCGACGTCATAGACCACATCCATAACCTCGCCCTTAAAACCTATCGAATAGGACCTTCTGGTGTTCTCGGCCATTCTTATACCGGCCCTGTTGGTGCCCCAGCCGAATCCATTGAGGAGGGAATGGGTGAATCTGAAATCGAGGCCGGAACGGTAGGAGGGGTTTATGGTAACATATGTGGCATTGCTCTCGGAGCGGATGTTTGAAAAACCTATGTAGTAGGATCCACCTGTCATTAGCCTCCCGGATATCCCGGTATTCCCACTCAGGGATTTGGATATCGAGGTCGATACACCCTCCAGCTCTGATCCCGATGGTGTCTCCGAGCGTGTCCTCGCTCCGCCTAAGGTGAAGGAAGGATCGAACTCCGCCCTCTCGGAAGCGACGTTCGCATCCCATATCTGGGGTATGATCTTCTCCGAAGATATGTCGAGATTATTCCTCAAAGCGAGTTCCACAGCCTGCTTGAGGGAAAGGCGTGTGGCATTCCCTTCGGAAGCTTCCGGGATCCGGTACGAAAGAACTACCAAGGTAAACGAGAGCAGAAAAGTAAACAGAGTTCTCATTAAAAACACCTCTTTTGGGTCTTATCCGGCTGTTAAAAGGAAAATCTGCGGGCATACAACTGAGACATTTCCAATCTCTGCCGGAAGTGCGTTTTTATAAAAGCATCCTAACACATAACGTCACTCTATTTCGGTAGATGCCGAAACAAGCTCGGTATGACAGTCTATCGGATATCGTGTCATCCCGGTGTTACTATAGCGTCATCCCAAATCTATTCAGGGATCTAATAGTACCGCAATGTTACCTCAGCATGAGAAACTCACTTCATAATACTAAAGCCTGACAGGTACCCCACCCTTCTCTATGGAATCATTCACAGCTAAGGTCACCTTGAGCGTCTTAACCGCGTCAGCGTAGCTCGAGAGGATACGGGAACCATCTTTCATATCAACTGCCTCTATGAAGATCCGATCCTCCTCCATATAAGGATCCCTTTCGTTGTAGAATATATCGGTCTTCTCAGGAGAGTGAACTGTAAGCTTACCTCCGGAGTTCTCAGCCGTGAGCCCGCGACAGAAGACGGACAGTCCAACTCTACTACCCCTGGATACCACGCACGAGGATACAACCGTCCCGATCGCACCGTTCTCGAACTTCAGATTGGCAACGGTCGCATCGTGGACATCGTAATCCTCCACATCCCCCATAAGACCTGTCCTCTCGAAAGCCTGCACTGCCACAACTTCACCAACGACATATCTCGCCAGGTCGAATATGTGGGTTGTCTGCTCGACAGCCTGTCCGCCGCTCTCAGCCATCACCCTCCACCAGTGGACCCCGGGCATACCACCTATCCAGGCACCTTCGACGAAAGCTATATCCCTTCCTTTGAGCATCTTCCCCATTATCTCAACTGATTCCGTATACCTCCAGTTATAACCCACAGAGTTTACGACGCCGCTTCTGGAGATTGCATCTGAGACCTCATCCGCCTTCTCTGCGGTCCTGGCCACGGGTTTCTCTACGAAAAGGGCTATGCCTTTTTCGGCGGCGAGTACCTCCTGGTCAGTGTGGGCGTGGGGAGGAAGGCATACATACAGGGCATCTATCTTTTCTCCATCGAGCATCTCCCTGTGCCGAGCGTATGCTTTGCCTCCATACAGGGCTGCCACCTCTTTGGCCTTCCCCTCTGCAACATCACAGAAGGCAACGAATTTCACCCCATCTATATTGGAAAGCTGACGCATGTGGTTCCTTGCGATGCCACCACATCCGATAAAAGCGACACTAACTGCCATATTACCCTCCTCGATACAAGGGAAATTATACCTTTTTCATCTGAAAATGATACCAATCTGGGACAAGATAGCATTTAGCTATTAGCGGTCAGCTTCTGGCTGATTGCTGTTATGTAAAAAGTCAAGGATTTTATTGATCTTCGCGTTTTTA
>CAZTBA010000497.1:0-3775 GCA_964611725.1 uncultured bacterium | reverse complement strand
GAGTATCTATATCGCTATCAGCATCGTATAGAGAGATGGCTATGACGACATCTGAGGAGCTCAGTTCCTCCCCCATTTCCGGAGAAAGAAGAGCTAATTCCGGTGCCGAGCTATCTGAGGTTTCCTGACCTGATGAGGTCCCCACGACCATGAGAAAGGATATCAGAGCCAGGGATATTCCGATAAGACGGGACTTGGTTCTAGTTTCTCCAGACATACACCCTCCTAAATTTATGTTGTGCACCTACGAAACACGACTTTTACCATTTTTCCGGGAAAGTACAGAGATACCAGACTTCTTCCAAGCAAATTCCATACCTAAACGTAACAATGTTATAGGATAAGATTATTTAAAACAATTACTTATGTAGAAAAACAAATACCAAAATTTTGGCTTATTTCGCGTATCCGTGTCGTAAATTGAACATTAATCCCTTTCGATATTCCCCTTTGGCAAGTTCTCTGTCCAATATTGTTATATATATAATATCAATTAAAAACAATAATATAAACAATATTTCTTAACACTTCAGTTGTGTGGGTATACCTTTCAGACCCTTTTATGTTGTAAATTGAACATAGATTATCCGCCTCATCCCCGGATTTCATTTACTCTAAAGTTCAGATATGAGAATTTGATTCTCCCCAAACACGGCAAAAGTGTCATTGCTGTTGAGTTTGGCAATCAGCCGTCAACTTTCAGTTTTTTGGTTGACTGTTGATAGCTGGAAGCCCAATAGACAAAATCCGATCGCAGTCACTTTTTATGGGCAGAAGGAATAATCTCATTGTCAACTGAAATGAGTATTAGTTATTGTTTATCTTATGTCTTATAACAAAAATGATAGAATATGTTATACGTAATACGTGTTGCGCTTCATAGGTGGTATCTGGAGGCTCGGAGGGAGCTTTATATGCGAAGTCATGCATTTTGGATGATCTTGCCCTGTGCACTGATATTTACCTGGAGGCACTTCTCATAGCTGAATTCCTAATGTTATTGCATCTTTGTTTTCCTTTGAATCAATATGTTAATTAAGGACTGTATTCCTCAACCTTAATCTCAGATCTACCATTCCGGAGAATGGAAAAATGGCAAAGCATCCACTGGAAGAGATTCAGGTTTGGCAGTTTTGATGCACAGGCCTTCTCAGGCCATCTCCTCATTTGGGGACAACATCCTGTATCTACTACCTCAAAATCTATCCTTTAGAGCCATCTCCGCAATAGAGAATACCTTGCGTGTATCATCTATCAGAATCTATTCTTTCTCCTTGAACTTAATCTCATACTTTTTCTTCTCATTGGTTTGGGGATCCTCTAACTCGAAAATAAGGCTTTGCTCCTGCATGCTTTCGAACTCAGCCTTTTTCTCATTTACTGCATTGGGGTCATACTGGACAATTGGGACCCCGGCCCCGATTGACACGCCGAGTTGGTTCGGTCCAACCTCCACCTGGGAAAGGCTTATGAGGTTCATGAGGGTAACGAGCCCCTCAAGCCCGTATACAGTCACCGTATCCCCACTCACGGTCTCCATCCAGACAGTCCCTTTAACGGAAGCCACTGAAGTTGGTGTCTCGATCTCGAATCCGCCTGTAGGATCTTTAACTTCGGCCCATATGTTGCCGAGTTCGGAGTAAACCTTTTTCGAAAGGCTCTTTTCCTTCCTCTCACCTCTCATTTCGATTTCAGTTTCGTCCCTGAGCTTCACGATGTTGAGCTTGTTATCAGTAAAGACTATCACGGCGATCGAATTCACACCGGTCCTGACCCAGTCCCCCGAATTGAGCACCTCCCCACCCCTTGCTTTTTCCCATTCAGAAGAACCTGCCCTCTTGACCTCCACTTTTCCCTTTAACCCCTTTATGAAAGCTATCCCTTTGGAATCCTCGGCTAAGCTCGTCAGTGGCAGGATTAGCAGAAGCGCTACAGCCAGAAAGAAATTCACTCTTCTCATGATTTCCACTCCCTTGGAGAAAATTTCGGAGACAGAAGCGCTACTTGATCTCTTCAGGTCCCTCGGTTATTATGAGTTTGCCCTGTTCCAATTGGGTTGCAAGGTAGTTCAAAACAGCTAAATCGACCTTTTCTCCATTTACCCAAGCGTCCACCGGCGTCATCTTCTCGAACCCGGGAGGGAGCTTGTCGCCAAGTATCCTTCTGAGGGATATCTTCATCTGTGATCTCACAGGATCGAAACTAACCCCGGGCCTTGGCCTCTCGATCCTGAAACAGAATATCTCTCCCTTGAGTTCACGCCTGCCCCCGGAAGTGCTCACCAAGGCTTTGATCTGCCAGCAGTAGGTTTCCCCTGGAATAAGATTCTTATCGGCAGGGAGGTACTGGTACTTCCGGTCTCTGACGACCATCTCCTTTACAGCTACGTTGTCCATAACATCTTCAGGGGTGATGTCTTCGTCCTCTTTCTTGGCAAGCTTGAACTCAAAGCTTCTGGCATTGGAAAACCACTGAAAGAGAGGATTGAGGACCGGAATAATGGGTGGGATTTCGAAATCGGGAGATCCGGGGCCTATCATTTCAACCGCAGTCGGATTTGTAACATAGATAACCTTCGAATCCCGGCTTATGGGCCTGTCATCATCTGTGGGAAGGACCTGGACACCGAAAACGTAGGTCCCTGAGGGAAGATACCCGGTCTCAAGGGCAGACTTAAGGATCCCTTCAAGCGCATCCTCGTTCAGGTCGAAATCCGCCTCGTACTTGCCCCCCCGTCTCGCGAGATCCTGGTTGTTTAGGATGGTTATTCCAGGATTGAGCGTGAAGGGCTCAGTGATGCCCTCGACGAGCTCGCCCTGGGCAGCACCGCTCACATTGACCCTGAGCCTTATATCTGTGGGCTCATCCAGATTGTTCACGAGGGTAAGAGAAAATATGATCGGGAGAGTTGATGGATCTATCTCGCTTATCCTCGACACGTCCCTTACCAGATCTGTCAGATAGAACATCTCATACGATGGGAGATCGAGGCTTACATCGACCTCAGCCCCCAGCACCATTCCCGAAAAGGCTACTAACGATAGAACGATAACCAAACAGAAAGCGGAGGAAAACCTTGATGATATCATCTTAACCCCCCTACTGAGAATCGGTTTTTTTCGGACTCCGACTTAGAAAAGAAGCCAGCTTCTCCAGCTTTCACCTCCTATTAGGCGGTTCCCGGCTCAGGATACACACCTGAATATAATCTGACCTTCCCGAGGCTAACAGTGATGTATGTCACGAACTCTGCTGCCTACCATTGCTTTATTTTAAAACAAAGTTAGGCCCAATGTCAAGTTAAATGTTCACAAAAATGTAACTCGGAAAGCTTAGATAACAATGTGACGATAAATTCCTGCAGGCTTTATCGCCTCCGATTTAGGTGAACTTTGAGGTGAGGTCTTCACCAGTCTTAGGGGACCGGAAGACAAACCTATCGATAGATAGATCCGGCGTAGCCTTCACTTCAAGATTGAGTTTTACGGATCTTTTAAGAAGTTTCAACCTCCTCTCATTATCTTCTAAAAGATGTTCGATGACAAGGGAATTGGCATAAAGGATCAGATCCCTCTCCTTCTGCGAAGCTTTCCACCTCTTGAGCCATCTTTCAATCTTCGCGATAGTGGTTTCACGCCCCTGTACCCTGCCTATTCCGCCACAGACCGGGCATAGCTCGCTGAAAGTGTAAAGGAGACTGGGACGCACCCTCTGCCTGGTCATCTCTACAAGGCCAAACTCGCTTATCTGTGATACGTTCTTCCTGGATCTATCC
>CAZTBA010000496.1:0-3776 GCA_964611725.1 uncultured bacterium | reverse complement strand
TTACCAAATACCTTTAACTCACATAGGGGGATACCATCTCTATTACCTGTTCCATATGGCTTAAGATTTTCGCTTGCTATTTGGGGCATGATTATATAATATAAGGGGCTAAAAATGCTAAAACATCATGGTCCGGAAGGAGGCTCAGGGATGAGTGAAAAGTTAAAGGTAGCCATTGTTGGAGCAGGCAATATATCGGAAAGACATGTTCAGGGTTGGCTCGCATCAGGCAAGGCCGAGATATGCGCAGTTGTTGACATCATCCCCGAGAGGGCCAAGGAGAAGGCTGAGCAATGGAATTCCACCGGGGGTTACTTCACCTCGCTGGACGATATGCTCCACAGTGTGAGACCTGACCTCGCCGACATATGCACGAGGGAGTATGTGCACGAAGTTCCGGCCATCGAGGCCCTGTCCAGCGGCATCAATGTGCTGTGTGAGAAGATAATGTCAAACACCCTCGAATCAGGTTATCGGATGGTATCCGCATCGAGGAACTGTGAGTTCTGGACCGGTATGAGCTACAACTATCACTTTTTCCCCGGGACTATGAAGCTCAAGGAGGTCATCTCGTCAGGCGAATTCGGCAAACCCGTCCTGGTCCAATGTACATGCCATTCGTTCTGTTTCCACCATATACTCGAGCTGATGATCCACCTCTTCGGACCGATCCGGGAGGTATGGGCCAGAGGGACGGCCAAGGAGTGGCCACAGGAATACCATGATCTCTACAGGATAGGCGATGATATGATATATGTGCCGGGTAGCTCGTTCGTATCAGTGGCAGAGTTCGAAAGCGGTGTAAGGGGTAGCTTAGTATCGACATTGAAAACCCGGGTTGACGCCATACCATTTATGATAACAGCCTTCTTCGACTCCGGGAAGGCCCTCCAGCTCAGAGATCTCGATTGGCTGCACGACATGGTAGGGAGGCTGCTCATCCTCGGGGAGGCAAAGGATCTCCTCGATGATGGGAGGGATTGGTCCCAGAGAAGTTCCCTGATAAGCTTCCATGGGGCTACCTCGGCAGTAGCGGAAAGGATACTTTCGGGTGAAGGTCCTGAAACCGACTGGGAGCGAGGATGGGACGTCATGGTGGCCGACCATGCCATGGTTCTCTCGGGAAGGGACGGAGAGCCAGTGGATGTCCCTCTACTTAAGGAAAAAATTGAGTCTGACATAGAGAAACGCATAAAATCAGGGAGTGAAAGGATATGAGAGTTCTTTCAGGAATTCAGCCTTCGGGCTCGTTACATCTCGGAAACTATTTTGCGATGATGAAAAGGATGATCGAATCACAGGAGCAGAACGAGCTTTTCTGCTTCATAGTCAACTATCATGCATCGACCACGGTGTTCGATGCCGAATTTCTACGCCGCAATACTTTTGAGGCGGCCTGTGATTTCCTCTCACTCGGACTTGATCCGGAAAAGTCGATCTTCTGGGTGCAGTCCGATGTCCCCGAGGTAACCGAACTCACGTGGATACTTTCGAACGTGACCCCCATCGGCTTGCTCGAAAGGAGCCACTCCTACAAGGATAAGATAGCCAAGGGTATAACCCCCAACCACGGTCTATTCTCCTATCCGGTCCTTATGGCGGCTGACATACTCCTCTATGGTTCGGAGATAATTCCGGTCGGTAGGGATCAGAAACAACATGTCGAGATAACGAGGGACATAGCCATAAAATTCAACCAGACCTATGGGGAAACCTTTGTCCTTCCCGAGCCCGACATACGCGATGACATAGCCGTGGTACCGGGGATAGACGGGCAGAAGATGTCCAAATCCTACGGGAATACCCTGGAGATCTTCGCTGATGAAAAGACCCTGAGAAGTAAGGTGATGTCGATAAAGACCGATTCCACGCCTGTGGACCAGCCGAAGGATCCTGATTCGAGCATAGCTTACGCCATCTATTCCCTCTTTCTCAATGAAGAAGGAGAAAAGGAGTTGAGGGACAGGTTCCTCACCCCGGGGTTGAAGTACAGCAGCCTGAAGAAGGAGCTTTTCGGGGTGATATGGGAGTACTTCAGGCCATATCGGGAGAAGAGGGAAAGACTCGTTAAAAACAAGGCCGAAGTTTACGAAATCCTCAAAGAGGGTGCCAGGAAGGCCAGGGAGGTCGCCTCGGTATATCTCGACAGGGCAAGGCATAACGTTGGGCTCGACTATTCCTCAGTCTGATTCAGGACAGATGCGAATTAGGAAGTCCCTTGACCCGAGGCTACTTGCCCTGGGAGTGATCCTGATATGGTCTACGCAGGCTGCGGTCCTTGGTGACTCCGTGGAGAGGGCCGACTTCTCGGCGGTTTTCCTCATATCGTTCTCAGCCTCCTCACTGTTTCTCTGGATCAAGGAAAAGCTCATCTCCCGCCGGAGTTTCAGGTCGATCTACCTCGAACCGGGGTGGGGCGGGGTGCTTCTCGGGATATGGGGGATGTTCGGGTATCACTTTCTCATCTTTTACGGAATGTCCATAGGCCCCCAGATAGAGACGAACCTCGCCAACTACCTCTGGCCGATCCTCATGGTCATATTCAGCGTCCCCCTCCTCGGCGAAAAGCTGAGGTTATCCGCTCTGGGGGGCGCCGCATTCGGATTCATGGGATGTTACATCCTGATCTCACAGGGCGTGAGGCCAAGCTTCAGTGGGGGCTTTGGGCCGGTTATGGCACTCATCGCAGCCGTATGCTGGAGTACTTTCTCAGTTCTTATCAGAAAACATAGCTCTGACGGGCGCGATCGGATGGCGTGCTACGTTACCTGGACGGCCCTTATGGCGCTTCTGGTGTGGCTTCTGAGGGGACATCCGATCCCTGGACCACGGGTATTTGCCTCTTCGCTCTACCTCGGAATCTTCCCGCTCTGTCTTGCCTTCATCCTCTGGGAAAAAGCACTCAGCAGGGGTTCGCCACAATCCATAGGTGCGCTGAGCTACCTCACACCTCCCCTTTCGACGCTTCTGCTTGCCACAACCTCAGGAAATCCGGTCTCGATATATTCTCTTGCAGGTATGGTCATGATCGTTACAGGGTCGGCCATTGGGGGACGCCGATAGCACACTGGATTGGATCTAAAGGAAGCCAGATATTAGGTGGAGACGTCCCGGTGGGACGTCTCTATATGGGATATCCAGATCACCAACCTATAGAATGCAAATATCCTCAGACCCCGGGCACCTTATCTTCCGCATCTATCATCCAATCCACCAGGAGCGATTTCATATTCTGTAGAATGCCGGGGTATTTGGGTGCCAGGTTCCTTGACTCGGATGGGTCGTTCGGTAGGTAGAAAAGCATCTCCTTCTCAAGACCTGCTTTGCGGAATACGTACCCCGGGGCGTAATCACCAGCCCATGGTATATCTCCGACTGAACGATAGTAGACGTATTTCCATTCCTCCGCGCGGACAGCCTTTACGGCTGTGCCCTTGAACTCGCAGAATTCTATGAAGACATTCTCATGTATTTTGTCCCTGCTGCCATTCAAGAGCGGCACAAGGCTTACTCCCTGGCAGGCATGAGGCATAGAAAACCTCAAAAGGCCCAGCACTGTTGGCATAACGTCGTTTATATGTGAAAGCGACTTTATCCTCATTCCGGAGCCTACCCGCCCGGGTGAGGACAGGATCAGCGTCGAACGTATGAGTGGATCATAGAGGAACGGTGGCTTTTTGAAGAAGCTATGATCCCCGAGAAATACACCGTGATCGCTCAACAGAACGATGAGGGTTTTATCCCGCAGACCCAGTCCCTCGAGTACCCCCATAAGC
>CAZTBA010000495.1:1172-3787 GCA_964611725.1 uncultured bacterium | reverse complement strand
GTGAGATAAATATAATTCATCCCACAGAAACATTCAAGAGGGAGACTACCTGAATCTACTTCCAAGGGAAATAGTCACTACCGATAATTCTGATTATGAGATAATAGAATCAAAAATGCAATTGCTATTTGGGCAGTACCACATTCAAACAGACTTACTTGAAATTAAGGAGTCCCCTAACTTTGAGTATGAAGTGAACTACCACCGAGCAAGCTCGGTGGCTTCCGATTCGATCGTTTGCACTCAAATCTCCAATTTGGCGCAAACGATTATTAGGGGACTGGCCGTCCCCTAAAAACCCCTGCTCTGTAAGGATGCCATTCATCCCACAAGCAAGCTTGTGGGTTCTCTGGCATAACTTTATAAAATAACTTATAAACCCCTGGCAACGTAGAACTGAAATGCGTTTGATGTATTACCAAATGCGTGTTGACAGTTTCTCTCACGCTTTTTATCTTTCGAGAAGCAAAATCGCTGCACAATATCCTGTCCGAGCGGACACATTCAGGCAAATCATCATTACAGTTTTCAAAGACGTTGGATTGAGTAAATAGCTGAAAGAGGGAAATAATATGCTCGAATGGGAAGAGTGGAAAGCGGTTATCGGGGATCACGCGATTACCCGCAGGCAAGCAGTGCCAACGCCCTGGGAAGGGCTGGTTCTCGGCAATGCAGATATGGGTGCGGTGATATTCGGCCCCGCACACAGGCTGTGCTTCCGACTCACCAAAATGGATCTCTGGGATGCACGCATGAATATGGAGCATTACTGGCAGCCCCGTCCCCTCTCGAAGTTTAAGGAGTTCATTTTCGAAGAATCGAAGAAGCTGAAGTCCGGCGAGACGGTTGCCGTTGAAATGAACAGGTCATGGGACCCTCCCGAGCGACTGTTTCCCTGTCTCCGTACTGCTGCGGATCTCCTTGTCCGCGTGGCCCAGTATCAGGGGTTGCCAGTTCCTATGACACAGCGGTTGCAGATGGACGATGGGCTGTTCTTCGCTGAGTACCCCGTCGGCTGGTGGCATGAGCTGCCGAAGATCAAACTACAGGCATTTATCTCCTGGCAACACAATGTGCTGGCGCTGAAGTTCGTCTTCCCGCCGGCGGGACGAAGGCACACGATCGTTTCATTGTTCCGTGACCCGTACGGCGGGCGATCCTGGGAGCTTCTGTCCGGAGGAGGGGCGATCGAAGAGGACGGTATGCCGAATTCACGGCGCGACCCGAGGGCTGACTGTCTGCCACCCGGTGAACTTAAGATCGATGACAGCGGATCGGCGACACTGTGGCAGACAATCCCCGGCGATGATCATTGTCCGGAGCGCGGGTTCGCGGTAGCGGCAGTATGTGCGGAACGCGTACCGTTTGTGATGGAACCGAGCGGTCAAGCAGCTTTGGAAGCCTTTGACCGGGAGATGCTGACCCTCTTCGTCGGCCTGGCAAGCGAGATGGAAGGCCCCGAGGCGATGAGCCGCGCCAGGACATTGGCCGCTGAAGCTGCCTCTCGGGGCTGGGAGTCGCTCTACGCCGAACATGCTGAGCAATGGAAGCAGTACTGGATGTGTTCGGCGGTCCAGTTGGAGGACAAAGGTCTTCAAGAGAAGTGGATAAAAAACAGCTATACGCTGGCAATCACGGCAAGGGCGGGGCGTCCGGCGCCAGGTCTCTACGGGGTGTCGCCTCCCTACGACGCACCGCCCTGGCGCGGTGACCGCCACAATAACTATCCGGAATATTCGGGTCTCTTCTGGGGCGCCTTTGCGTCCAACCACGAGGAACAGGCGCTCAACTATACCGAGTTCGTCTATGGTTATCTGCCAACCGCGCGTCGCATTGCTAAGGAGATATACGAATGTGAAAAGGGCGCGGCCTACCCGCTCTGTTACATCGATGGTACGGACGTGTACTGGTTCCACGACACCTGGGCGCGGTCATTGTTACTGACTGCGCAGCACGCACAGAACTGCTGGTGGCACTACCAGTATTTCGGAGACGACAAGTTTCTCCGAGAAAAGGCTTATCCTGTCATTCGCGAATGTGCGATTTTCTACCGGGAGCTACTGAAGAAGAACCCTCCGGGCGACTATACATTCTGGCCGACTATTGCTGCTGAGATCAGGGGTTGGACCAAGGATTTTGCCCTGAACAAGAACTGCATCGAGGACCTCGCCCACATAAAGTTCCTGATGCGTGCGGCTGTGGAGGCATCGATCATCCTCGATACGGATGAGGAGCTGCGTGAGGCATGGCAGGGCATCCTCGACCACCTGCCCGAGCATCCTACAATCGTACTGGATGGACAAGAGGAGTTCGTGGATTTTGCAGGCCAGGACTCGCGCCCCGGCTATAATTGCAGCGTGCCGCTGGCACCGTTATGGCCGGCAGAGGATCCCGATGTGATCCGCGACCGGCACCTCCGCCGGATTGCGGAAAGGACACTCGAGGTGTATCCGTGGGACTGGGTGAGGCTCACGATCGCACGTATGCGGCTCGGTCAGGTTGAAAGAGTGTACGAGACTATGCTGGGAAAGGAGCCGGATCGCAATTTCAGTGCAGGCTGTCCGGGTGTGGCTTATATGTTGCCCGTTAGCGAAATGCTTGTGACGGCCTGGGAC
>CAZTBA010000495.1:0-1162 GCA_964611725.1 uncultured bacterium | reverse complement strand
GGACGGGGTGTTGCGTATATTCCCCTGCTGGCCGATGGACAGGCGTGCGCGGTTCCGCGACCTGCGGGTCAAGGGTGCATTTCTCGTCAGCGCCTCCTGCGATGATGGTCAGGTGAAGCATGTATCTCTGCTCAGCGAAAGGGGCAACGCGCTCCGGTTCGTCCCTCCCTGGCCGGATACGGTTATCCGAAATGAAGATTCGGGTGAGATCCTGGAAACAGAGTTCGAGGATAGCGTGATAAAGGCGGCGACGACACCGGGCACACGGTATGTGTTAGAGCATAGTATTTAGCGCCACGGCGGAGCTGCTTCTATTTTCCCGGTAATTGTGTGATCGCAGCAGCTCTGTGGAGGCAAGGGATGGGCTAACCAGGGGGAGTCCACTGAGCCCTGCCCCGAGCGAGAGGAGCCTTTTCAAAACTCCTTCCTGGTCAACACCTCTTCAAAAGACTTCATAGGGAATCACCACCTTTGTGAAACTTTACTTCCCTGAAGGCCCCATTTTGAATATATTTTGCCTGTGTAATTTCACAGTTCCTTTTCTTTTATAGTAACTTTGAATCTGATCCCAATCAAGAGATTTCCTATCGGAGAGGACATGAGATATCTTCTTTCAGTCGATGCCGGGACGACCTCTTTCAAAACACATATATTTGATATTGAAGGACATGTAGTATCGGACTCAACACGAGAGTATCAGTTCCTCACCCCCGGACCGGATCTCGTAGAATTCGATGCTGAGGAATACTGGCTTCACTGCAAAAAGGGAATAACTGACGCCCTGGAGTCGGGCCGTGTGGACCCGGAGGAAATAGTTGCGCTTTCGATCTCGAGTCAGAGCGAAACGCTGATCGTGCTCGATAGCAGAGGCAGGCCCCTGAGGAGGGCAATCGTCTGGCTCGACAACCGTTCGGACGAGGAATCCAAGATAATAGGCAGGGAATTCGGCGTCAACCTCATCCGGAAGGTCACCGGCCAGCCTGAGATCGTCCCCACCTGGCCCGCTACAAAGATCCTGTGGATAAAGCGCCACGAGCCGGATGTCTTCTCCAAGGCAGCCAGATACCTCATCTTAGAGGACTACCTAATCTATAAGCTCACCGGCCAATTCGTATCGGAGCACTCGATGTCCTCATCGAGTTTGTATATGGATATCAGGAAA
>CAZTBA010000494.1:0-3788 GCA_964611725.1 uncultured bacterium | reverse complement strand
CACCAGCACCTTATCCAGCAGAATCTTCATAAGGTAAGGAGGTGCCAGGTTCATCGCCGTCATAAAGAGCGTGAGCACAAGTCCCGTTACAGCCATGTACCAGTAGGGTTTGATGTAGCTCAAAAGCCTCCGGAATGTTTCCTTCTTCTCGATACATTCATGGCATACCCTCGAGTCGGTACGCCATGAAGGAAGGGGACGCCCGCACTTCTCACATCTGGAAACTGCATCAGGTACTTCACCGATAACAAGTTCATCTATCGGAGTTTCCTCTTCCTCCTTGTTTATGAGCTTCTCTATCCGCGATCTCAGCTCGATGAACTTCGGGGCCTGAGTCCTGGAGAATCTGACAAGCTCAATGATCCGCTCCGGTGTCTCCACCTCCAATAGGCCACTGCCCATGAAGTTTTTCGCTTTCACTGAGGTGACATTATCGATCGACACCTCCGTTATGGTGGGTCTTTCCAGGTAGTCAGGGTTTATGACAAATATCTTCTTCTCGGTAACGACTATCCATTCGTCACCATACATACCATCGCTGGTTATATCCGTGGAAACGGATGAGATCTCCTCACCACCGGATTCGAGCTCACTTGCGAAAAGCGATCTTATCTCCTCTGGTAATTCCTCGGACGCCTTCAATCTGAAATACCTCCTTCAAGGGAAGATATCCACATCAGAACCTGCACGACTCCCTAAAAAGTCTTATGTTCTCAGTTATCGATCCGGAACCGAAAATGGCCGATCCAGCCACAAGTACGTTCGCCCCTGCTTTCACGGCCATGGGGGCTGTTTTCACAGATATACCACCATCGATCTGGATATCCGGACTTACCCCGAGACGTGATATCTCCTTGCTCAGTTCCTCCACTTTCTCAAGGGATGATGGTATGAAGGACTGCCCGCCGAAGCCTGGATGGACCGACATGATCAGGATCATATCAACGGAGCTCAACACTTCCTTCATAGCCGAGACCGGGGTCTCCGGGTTTAAAGACACTCCTGCCAGGACACCCCTGGATCTTATCCTGTCTATCATAGCCTCGAGCGGATATTCGATTTCAGCATGGATGGTCACAGAATCGGCGCCAGCCTTCACGAAATCATCGAGATACCTCATAGGTTCTTCTATCATAAGGTGAGCATTGAGATGAAGGCCGGTCAACTTTCTCACCGCATCAACTATTAGGGCTCCAAAGCTTATGTTCGGAACGAAATGGCCATCCATAACATCGAGGTGAAAAAGATCCGCCCCAGCCCTCTCAGCCTCCATTACATCTCGCTCCAGACACCTGAAATCTGCTGAAAGTATAGAAGGCGCAATCTTTATGGCATCACCCATATACCTCCCTTCCGTTCAGAGCGGGTTAACGACAAGATTAACCTCGCCACCCGGTTCTATCTCTTCCCCGGCGGTCGGGGAATGCCCTGTTACCGTCAGGGGGAGATATCTATCGTCATTCCTGTAATCGATCTTGCCAACTTTTAGACCGAGCTTTTCGAGGACGGCCTTCGCCTCCTCGATATCCATACCGATCATATTAGGGACATCCAGGTGTAATTCTCCACCGCCACTGCTCACGACAAGGTTGACACTGTCCCCCAAACTCACCCACCTGTAGGCCTCGGGGGACTGTAATACCACAATCTCTTCGGCGACATCGTATGATGCTTTCTCCCTAATATCACCGACTCTAAGATC
This sequence comes from uncultured bacterium, assembly GCA_964611725.1. Lineage (GTDB taxonomy): Bacteria > Latescibacterota > CAZTBA01 > CAZTBA01 > CAZTBA01 > CAZTBA01. Next base: position 2,086 of record CAZTBA010000494.1, on the reverse strand, counting down.
TGTCCCATTTATCACTATCTCAGCCTGACTGAGGAACATTCCGATCACATTGGGGACCTGTCTCATGTCCTTCCCGCTATCCGGCGGAGACACAGCACGCCTCGGAGACCCACCACTGCCACCGCTTACGACAATGGCTACTGCACTTGCCCCCTCAACAGTCTCACCAGCAGCAGGGTTCTGATGGATAACCACACCCTTGGGCACGGAATATGAAAGCTCCTCCCAGACTGTGCCGAGATCAAATCCACTCTGTCCCAACCGCAACCTGGCCTCCCTGACAGATACACCGCATACATCAGGAACGACATATAGGCTCTTGCCTTTACTGGCAACAACGTATATGCTCCTCCCCTTCTTGGCCGTCGAGAAAGCCGTTGGGTTCTGCGAGATTACGCATCCGCTCGACACATGTGGACTGTGCTTCTCGGACTCAACCACAAGTTTGAACCCATGGCTTTGGAGAAGGGAATCCGCTTTGGCGAGGCTCAGTTCAACGACGTCAGGAACCTCTATCCGTGAGCCCTTGTGCACAATAAGCGGCATGATAAGCTTGTCCGCGACAAGCGTTCCTACCCCGAAAAATATCAAGGCCGAAAGTATCAAAGCCCCCATATTCTTTATCACAGAACGCATAAAGCTCACCTTTTCCTCACGAACCCCACCGCAAACGCGCCGTCCCACCCATGTATATGCGGGAGGGTTCGAAGATAAGGACCCGATATGCCCACACCTGTGCGGCAGCGGGATGCGTTCCCAAGTTCAAACTCGGGGTGTTCTTTCAGAAACCACTCTACAACCTCTTCGTTCTCCTCAGGCTCGATCGTGCAGGTGGAATATACGAGCCTTCCTCCGGGGGCGGCGAGCTTTGATCCGCTTTCCAGGATCGCCCTCTGAAGCGATGGAAATTCCGCTATCTTCGCCTCGCTCGCCTTCCACCTCAGGTCCGCACGTCTCGCAAGAACTCCGAGCCCGGAGCAGGGGACATCCACGAGGACCCTGTCAAACGGTGAAGATCTGTAGCTCAATGCATCGGCAGTTTCGACCTCAACGATCGAGATGCCGAGCCTATTGACATTATCTTCCACCATGGCTGCCCTGTCGGGATGTATATCGAGCGCAACAACCGAGCCCCTATCCTCCATAAGCTGCGCTATGTGAGTGGTCTTTCCCCCCGGCGCGCTACACATGTCAAGCACCCTCTCCCCCGGTCTGGGATCGAGAAGAAATGTCACAAGACCTGCGCTCGGGTCCTGAACCTGAAACCATCCGGAGGAAAAGGCCTCACTCTCGAAAATACCAGAAGGGTTTAAAGCCCTGAAAAAGCCATCTACACCAGGGACCTTCTCCAGGCGCAATCCTTCATCACCAAGCCGCGTCTCGAACCGATTCTCCGAGACCTTCAAAGGGTTTAACCTCACAAATAGAGGACGTCTGGTGTTATTAGCCTGGCAGAGAAGTTCGGTATCTGGGAGACCGTACCGTCCCAGCCATCTTTCCACCATCCAGCGAGGATGCGAATAGACGATAGAGAGATATCCGATCGGATCCTCCGACCGGTCCGGATAAAATATATTGTCTTTACCCCTAAGTATCGATCTCAAAACGGCATTTACAAGACCTGCCGTGCCCCTATGGCCGTATATCTTGGCGAGTTCTACTGACTCGTGGACAGTTGCCCTCTCAGGGATCCTGTCGAGGAAAAATATCTCGTAAGTACCCATGCGAAGGATGTTCCTTATCGGGGATCTCAGCTCCGCCAGCTTCAGTTTCAGAAACCCAGATATAATCCAGTCAAGCCGTAACCTCCATCTGAGCACCCCCATAACGAGCTCCCTCACAAGGTCCCTGTCCCTCGGTCCAAGCCCATCAAATCCCGAATCGAGGATCCTGTCCGCATATGCCTCGTCCTCTTCCACTCTGACGAGGATTCGGAGTGCAAGCTCCCTGGCAGCTACTTTCGATTTCCCCTTTGATTCAGACAACTTCGGATTCAGCATAGTCAGGACTCACCTTTTGCCCTTTATAAGGGCAATCTTCCCCTGTGTCTTGAAGCCCCCCGCATCGAAAGAATAGAGGTATATCC
>CAZTBA010000493.1:0-3820 GCA_964611725.1 uncultured bacterium | reverse complement strand
ACAGCGGTTACGGTGATGATCACAAGATATGGCTTGCCGATTACTGCAAGCCCCATGAGTGGAAATCCCTTTTTGAGTTTGAAGAGGAGTTCCTCCCCGATATATGGAGAAACCCGGTCCTCAAAGCTAAGCGTGGCGGAGCTGGCGAATTCCTGGTGGTGAGGGATTTTGTGGAGAGCATAGTGAAGGGCATTGATCCTCCTATAGATGTATACAAGGCTCTCGATTTCACAGTTCCGGGTCTTGTCTCTGAGGAATCGATAAATCGGGGTGGTGCCTGGCTTCCCGTTCCCGATTTCGAGAAATGGGATGGAAAGACCCCTATATGTTGAGCTATACTTTTTTCGCTCGGGAATGATACTGATCTGAGATCAGATACGCGTTCAGCCATCGACCGCGCTATGGAATTGTAGATGGCAAATTTGAGATTGTGGATTGGGAAAATCCACGCTCTCAAATCTTAGATTTGCAGTTCTCAGTTTTTAACTGACTGTTCACAACTAACCTCTCCAGCTGTTTCCGTAGAAAACGCTTGATCAAATTGATAGAGGATCATCATTATTCAGAGGAGGTACTATGAAAATAAAACCAATTAGATCCTGGAATGAAAAGACGTGCCAGTTAGAGATTTCGGGACTGCCCGAGATCGGCGACATGGTACTGTCGCTTCCTGAGACGATCATGACTGAAAATGGAGTGTCGAGCCTATATCCGACAGGTGACACATGGATCAAGGGTGGGAATAAACTGATACAGCAAGTAAATGAGGAGGATCTCTTCGGAGGAAGGAAGATCGACAAAAAGAGCTTGGAAATTGCCGGAATTCATTTAGCGATCGATAGCGCTGTTACCTGGAGGACTACCGTCGAGCTGGAAGGGAAATCCCTCAAATTCAAAATAAAGCTCACGAACGTCGGCGATGAAGTTATAGAGAAAGCGGCTGCCGCAGTCTGTCTCTGCTTCCTGCAGTCTGACTGGTGGTCGGATGAGAAGGTCTTTGTATTATCTAACCATAAGGTAAAGTCGCTTTCCGAGCTTGGAAGGGATGCTGGAATTCCCAATAATTTTCAGGCGTACCCGCTCTGTGGCCAATCCTTTGACAACGTGTTTTATCGTGAATTCTGGGGATTCAATCGCAACAGACTCGATGAACCGATTATGGTTAGCGAGCATTCGGAGGCAGGACTCTGTGTTGCTACTATAGCTGATAGTGCTTATTTTCTTCACAGCAACAAGGGAAACCCCTGCACTGATCTAATGCTTGCGTTCGGCAATGTTAGCCCCGGCGCCACTGTGGAAACTGGGGGGCGAGTCTGGGTCAATCGGGGAAAGGCAGAGGATCTGTTGGCAAGATAAATACCGGATCTTACACCATTTTGCGTTCTATGGAGTAACTCAGGCTTTTCAGAGGCGCGCCACCGGGGCGTTTCTACACAGCAATGATAACGAAAAAGACATCTATTTCATGAAGCACAGATTAGTAAGCAAGTTCCAGTAATCTTTTGGGCTTCTGCTCATGGCACTTGAGGGATTCACAGCTAAACATAAAACGAATAAGAAGATCAAAAGGGATTCAAGTGCTGGCTTATCCTTTTTTAGCATTTGTGGTTCGCGTTCAAATAACCTGAAACCATGCTGAAGGCGGGAAAAGCCTTCTATTTGTCCTCTGGACCCAACCCATACCGCAGTATCCCTCTGACATCGACCGGACGGAGGAAGAAGCCCCATCCACCTCTCAGATTTTCCTCCTTTACGAGAATCTTGTTCCATCCCTTTCTAAGCCTCACACGGAAAGCATCCTGATCGGGATCCAGTGGACGGCCGACAGCATGCTTCTTGAAAACCAGATCATCGTTCACCCAGATCTTCGCGCCATCGTCGCTGCCGAATCCGAACAGGACTTCCCAATCCTCCGGAGAGTAAATGTAGCTCAAAGCATATCCCACCACCCGGTCATTCGGCTTAAAGTTATACCTTACATACCCGTTTTCTCCAGCCGAACATTTGACCCAGGATACCCTCCCGGCCATGGTCGAATACTTCTTATCTAATTTGATCTCTTTCTCCGGGGGATAGGGGCTGATGAATCCCGCCGGAATTTCGTCCGAATCCTCTGCCATCAGATCGAATGGCCCTATTACCATCCAATCCTTTATATACCACCCTTTCTCTACGGGAAGCTGTCTTGTTATCCAGAAGACCTCCTCACCACCGTAACCAAGGGAAGATCTGAGCTTAGGGGGAGGGAAAAGCGTAGACACTTCAGCCGAGAACTTCAGTCCAAGCTTCACACTGTCTCCCTGATCTATGTGGAACCTGCACCGCATAGGATTCACTACCCATGAGCTCCCTTCGGGCAGATCCCAAGAGATCTCTCGCTCTATGGGCAATTCGAATGGGTTATACAGGGTGAGTTCAACCTCTTCGTCCACTTTCTCCGATTGGGGGAGGGAGATCTTTGGAAGATCTCTCTCAAGCGAAAGAGCCTTCTCTTTCAACTCTCTGGTTGCGAAGGTCTCAGACTCTATACCACCTTTCGTCTTAACAACAGCGTATTTGACATTATCACCCCTCACCGTTACCAACATGAAGTGGTTAAAACTACCCACAATTTCCCAATCACCCAGGCCTGGTTCCTTACCTCCACCGCCTGTGATAAAATATCTTATCCCGTCCCTTACCCCCCACATCTCATATCTGTGATCGTGACCACTAAATACTGCATCTACACCATGACGGGCAAGGACAGGATGAACTTCCTCATCCCAGTCTCCTTCTCCCCCCCAGAGTGGCTTGTGCAGGAAAACAAATATGTGTTCAGTTTCGGCATGTTTCTCGAGATCTTTCTCCAACCAGATAAGCTGCTCACCTTTTATCTGTCCTGTAAAACCAACTACTTCGGAATCCAATATCACAAAGTGAGAGTTGCCAAAGTCAAAGGAGTAGTAAAGCGACCCATAGCGACTCTCATGGACCTCTTCGCTCTCCTTATCCCAAACGTCATGGTTCCCCACCACCATGTAAAACGGCATCTCAAATGTAGCTGCTGTCCTGTCGAAATTTTCCCATTTGAGGATAAGGTCTTTCCAACCGTGCATGCGGGATCGAACATATTTGGGCGTTTCTATCAGATCGCCTACGATGATCACGAAATCAGGCGATAGGAGGTTTATCTGTCTTATGTTTTCCCTGACCGTCCACTCTGGATTGTGGGATTGGGACTTTTCCTTCCCGACGTGCAGATCTCCGATTGCAGCGAAGCTGAAAGATCCTTCGTCTGCAAGTGCATTAGAAACGTAGAAGGGAAAGTAACCAGCGATGAGAAAGATCAAGCACAGGGAAAACATACCCAGCTTCTCTAAATTTATCTTTTGACTCAAGGTAAACCTCCTCTAATGAATTTGGTTCCCGAATTACCTGTTTGAGATTTCCTCCCGCAGATAAATTGAGGGTGTGGACAGATAGATTAGTCAAATACTGAAATCACATTGAGTTATTATCGGCATAGATAATTTTCAGATACTATTCTTTTGGGCAAATATAAATATAAGTCCATGAATGAAGGAAGTCCATAGGAGATGAAGTTATGAAACAGTTTGCAAGGCACTTGTAGACAAGGTCATGTTCAAACACGGTTTGGACAAATTCTCTAACGAATGTAAAAGGTGTCATAAGGGCGCCTTTTATAGCCGCTCGTTTCGAGTTTCAAAGGCATGTGCCGCATCTTATCACATTTCTTGCCCGAAAAAAGTGGTCCTCTTTCTGAAAAAAAGTATTATTGTAAAACTAACTCTGGAGACAACCAATGCTGTTCCAAGCC
>CAZTBA010000492.1:0-3823 GCA_964611725.1 uncultured bacterium | reverse complement strand
CCATAAGGTCCTCTGGGCATAGTTACCTAAAATTCATTCAGATCTCGATAGGAGCCCTCATCGAGGTGGTCTGAGCAGCCACGACCTTCAGGAAAACCTTAAGAATCCTATACATACCTTTCACCTCCTTCAAACTTTAACGGCGTAAAGCTTTTGGTTTACGGATCTATCCCTTACCTCAATTGAATTCTCGCTGACTTCCCCTTTTATCTTGAAGGCCCTGCGCAGGAACCTCTTCATCCTCAGTTTGAGATCGTGGACACGGACAAAGCTCGTTTTCAGAACGAAGTCTGCTATAATACGTGCCACCCTGGCCTTCGCATCTTTTATCCTGTAGCCGTAGCGAAGGTAGTTTCCCAGAAGGCGATGTTCCTGCTTGAGGCGCCGATGGATGGGGGTCCCGCCATGTACAATCAGGGAAGGTTCTATGGCAAGGACCCCCCTTCTCCCTACCCAATATGGGCCTATATTGGATAGGAACTGAAAGTTACCCTTGACATCCTCGAAGGTGGTGTAAGGATCAAACATTATGAAGCCAAGCGTGTAGCGGATCCCAATCCCGTCAAGGATCTCCAGCGCCTTCCTGTTCTGTTGCATTGAGACTCCTTTATTGAAGGTCTGGAGTCCCTTCTCTGTGCCCGATTCTATGCCTATAAAAACTTTCCTCAACCCTACTTCTCTGAAAAGCCGGAAAAGGTCCTCATCCACCTCGTCCGAACGGCAGGAAATCATGAACTCAATGCCAAGTTTCCTGTTCAGAAGCTCCTCGGCGAGCCTGTAGGATAGCTCTCTGGTCCTTCTCCCCCAGCCTATGAACTGGTCGTCGATGAACTTGAATTTCTTCCCTCCGAATGCACGGACGAGATCTTCCATCTCGTCGACCACCTTTTCAGGGGACCTCGCCCTCCACTTCGGCCCTTCCGAAAGCCCGTAGAAAGAACGGATGCTACAGAAGGAACAATTGGCGTAACAGCCGCGTGAAGCGAGCATGCTTATGGGACCATCTTCGGCTATAACCTTCGGCGTGAAATCCCTCGCCGGATAAGGGATGCTGTCAAGATCACTTGTAAGGGATCTCGGGGGATTGGAGATCACCTTTTCATACTCTCTGTAAGAGAGCCCCTCTATCCCCTCGAGGCTCTCTCTGCGCTCGAGCCTGTCCGCAAGCTCCAGACATGAATATTCTCCCTCACCGACAGTGACCGAGTCCACAAACGGGAAATCCCTCAAGATCCTCTTGTGATTGAAAGATGCGAAATGTCCTCCAAGGTTGATATGAGGTCCCACCCCGGAAGACTTAAGGGACTCGGCGATTCCGAGTGCTTCTTTGGCGTTCGTTTCCAGAACCGAGAGCCCCACAAGCTCAGGTTCAGACTCCTTTATAACTCTAACGACCTTCTTTGGGGAAAACCATTCAAGGGAGCTGCTTATAAGTGTAACCTCATGTCCACCTTCCCTAAGGACCGAGGCTATATATGCGATACCCATAGTTTCGTAGGCTTCTTTAAGTCCCTTCCTCAGAGCTGGATCGACCAGAGTTATCCTCATCCCCAAATTTGCTCCTTCCTACGTTTGATAACCATTGTTTTTAATATCATTTGGCAAGATCTGTGCCAGCCTTTCATTACCCGGTTTTTTGGGCTTAAGTCTTTGTTTCAAAATAAATTAAAAAAATCCCTCCGGAAAACCTTCCGGAGGGAAGATGTCGAAAAAATTCGACATTTACAGACAAATAACCGAGATATTCGCTATAACATGCTGTTCTATAAAACCTTACAGGTGAGTCGAAAAATTTCGACACTATGTCGAAAAATTTCGACATTCATATCAACCAAAAACTCCTTGTGACTTCCCTATCCTTTCCTAAATGAATTTATATCTGTGACTCCTGCATACCCGATTTCCTTGTTATCCCTAAGAGCCCGAAAAATCCCGGAATCGCAGCTAAGGCTATGACGGCTATTCCGAGCACCAGAAAATAGGTATTTTGGCTTTTAAGGAGAGGTACCGAGAGGAAAATAGCATCCACAACATAGTGCCCTATTATACACGTCATAAGGCCATATCTTATGAAGAAGTACCCGAAAAGCAGACCTCCTACGGTGAGTTCAATGCCCCTTACATAGACCGGGTAGACCGCGTATGAGGAATGTCCGAAGGCCCAGATAATCGCAGGTATAAGCAGGGCAAGGAACGTGGATCGAATGTACTTTTTCAGGAAAGATATCGAGAAGAGCCTCGATATGAATTCCTCCGATACAGCCGCAGCCAAACTTACCGTGAGGGGAAATAGAAATGGGAAGGATGTGCTGAGTATATTCGAATAGGGTGACTCGCTTGGCATCCAAACGTCTCCGTATCTCCTCCCCAGGAGGTAGAAAAGCGTGATATATCCGAGGAATATGAAACCAAGTGAATATCCCCATAGGGATGAAAGTGCGAACTTTCTGGTCAATAGCTTGCCCGAAGTGAGATCGCTTATGACCTCAACCTGACGGGGATAGACTTCACTTGCCACCGAATCTCCAGCTCCCCCAGTGAGTGTTATTATCAGGGAGTAAACTATCGCGATCAGAACCAAACCAATTATAACTGAGCCGATGAAAATGCCATAGCCTATCTCGGTCCTGTAAGCGATCTTAGTTATCGGGAAGGAGTTTACTCCGTTAAGTATGAACAGAACTCCTACGATAGTAGCGAATGTAAGAGCAAATTTCCACCTCACTTTGTCTTTTTTATACTGCTGTATAAAGACCACAAGTGCCGCTATCCCTGTAAGGAACATAAAGCTCAGGCTTCCGAGGCTGAGGAGATATCCTCGGGAAGCTAATCCTTCATGTTCTCTTTTAAACTTCTCGGGGACTTTCAGGTAACGTTTGAAATGCCCTACCTTGTCGCCATGGACCTCTACTGAGAGTCTCACAGCCCCGTATCCTGCCTCCTCATCCTCCTCATTCCAATAGAGTCTCAGTCCCTTTTTCTCCCACTCGAACTTATGGTCAGTCCTTTTATCCCTCTTCTCACTTGACATCTCGACGCTGTCGTATCCGGTCAAATCTATCTCTACCACCTTACCTAAGAAATCTTCAGCTATTTTTAGCGCCTCGCCCTGGACAAGATCAGCGCCCTCCGCGGTCTCTTCAATCGAGTGTCTGAAGTATATGACTTCTCCTGAGGACGGATCCACATAGACGTTGAATTCCTCCTTCTCAAGTGGCCTGAACCACCTGACCCGCCAGTACCAGACAGGGACCTCCTCCATAACCTTCCCGACAACCTCCGGTTCCTGAGTCTTTTGAAGGAAGGTCACCGCCATATCTTCGGAATCGAAGGCAACGGCGTCTTTGTAGCCTTCGGTGCTATCGCCCATCAAGACGACGTAATTTTCAGCTATATCAAAAGCCTCTCCCCTGTTTACATTGAGTTCCACGGATGCTGTGGGGAAAGCAAGGTTATAGAAATTGAGAAAAGCAACTGCCCCTATAACCGCCGCTATTATGACAATCAGATTTCCCCCCGATAGAGTTCTGGTCTCCATATCCGGGCTCCTTTCCGCTGAAACTCACAGCGTGTCTGTCAGATGGAAGTTTCCGACAATATGCAGCCTCATGTCAGAATTATAGGGAAGAACTACATCTGTGTCAAGCGCTTTTGCTTTCCATGTGTGCTCACCCAGATTCGGACAGAGGGTATTCCCAGATTCTGAAATTACTTGACATAGCCTTTGATTTAGCTTAACTTTTCGGCTCAAAAATTCGGCGAAACCTTATGGAATGTAATTGAACAGAGATATTCATGGAGGATCTAAGCATGCAAATTTTCG
>CAZTBA010000491.1:0-3837 GCA_964611725.1 uncultured bacterium | reverse complement strand
ATTATGGCATCACCCTATATCAGAAATTCAAACCAATTCTGCGGAACTATAGTTATAAAAACTATAATGTATTGTCAAGCTTTTTTTCTGCAAGTTTCTTAGGCCAGACCCTGTAACATCTTCTGAAGAAGGATCGGCTTTTTTCTGCTTGCAGCTTTGCATAATTTAACCTATTTTTGTTCTGTAGGATACACATGGTTGTGAAATCTCCTTAGATGATCGTTCTAAATAAATTTGGGAGGTGAATGACATGAGAACTTCATTTCTTTTGGCGATTTCGATGTTGATGATACTGATATTTGTGCTTCAATCCGACGCAGCAGAGCTCACCATAGTCCACACTAACGACATACATTCGAGGCTCCTACCGTACGGTCCTTTGGACCAAGATGGTGAGAGGGTTTTCGGGGGTATGGCGAGGATCGCTACGCTCATAAATGAGGTAAAAGCACAAAAGGAAAACGTCCTCCTGCTCGATGCAGGTGATAGCTTCGTGGGAGACGTTGTGTTTAATAAGATGCTCGGAAAGGGACAGCTTGAGATAATGGATTTCATCGGATATGATACCATGGCAATAGGAAACCATGAGTTCGACCTCGGCCCTGCAGTCCTTGAAGATGCCCTGAAATCGGTCTCCTTCCCAGGGCTTTCAGCCAACCTCATTTTCCCGAGTGATTACTCACTGAAGGATTATATCAAACCATATATAATAAAGGAAATAGGAGGAATTAGGGCCGGCATATTTGGGGCGACCACGCCGGAGACTAACCTCCTCTCCAGCCCAACCCCTGTCACCGTAGCTGTGTCGGTAGCAACGGATATAAAAGTCAAATCTACCGCTGCGGAATTGAAGTCCGAGTGTGACATAGTTATCTTCCTCTCACACCTCGGCCTAACGGACGATACACGGCTTGCCCCGGATGTCCTCGATATCGACATCATAGTAAGCGGCCACTCGTCCGGGGAGCTTAAAGAACCTCTCTTCATAACAAGGTCAGACGAAAGCACATGTGTTATAGTTCACGCCGGCGGTTACGGAGACTACCTCGGGAGGCTCGATATTGACGTTGATGAAGATGGATTCTCAGTAAGTTCATATGACCTTATAGAAGTGGATAGCTCAGTTCCTGAAGATCCTGAGGTATCGACAATGATCGACGGGTACGTAGCGGAGGTCGACTCAGATCCGAGATATGAGGGGGCGTATTCAGAAGTGATAGCCAGTGCAGATGTCGACCATAAGAAGGATCTCGAGAGAGGTCGCCACATGGACACCCCGCTCGGCAACCTCATAGCCGATGCCATTAGAGAAAAGGCCGGGACCGACTTTGCCATCGTCCCGTATGGTTTTATAAGGGAGTCCATATATGCCGGTGAGCTGACTTTCGCCGACATATTCAGGGTGTTTCCTATCGGATACGATGAGGCATCGGGGCTTGGGGATGTGATATTGACCTTTGAAATAAAGGGAGACCAGCTTCTAAAAGCACTTGAGTCTTCCGCAGCCTCGCTCGATGGTAACACCGATTATTTTCTCTTCGCCTCTGGGCTGAGGTTTTCGTTCGATTCATCGAAGCTATCTCAGGGCAGGATCGATACGTCCTCTGTGTTGGTGGGAGGGGAGCCGCTGGATCTTGAGCGGAGCTACGGGGGAGCTATGAGCTCACTGCTTAAGAAGGCACTTCCGATCATAGGTGTGGCGATTACTAATCCTGCAGAGACCTCGTATACCTGTGTCGGAGCGCTTAGGGATTTCATAGTTGCGAACTCTCCGATAGCATATGCCAGCGAGGGAAGGATCGTGGACTTGGCTGTCACCGTGTTAGTTGCGGAGGAAGGTGAAAGGGCCCTTCCAGAGAGATTCGAGCTTGTCGGGGCCTATCCGAACCCGTTCAATTCATATGTGAAAATAGTATATTTAGCTCCTGAGTCTTCCAATATAGCTTTTCGATTCTATGATGTCCTCGGTCGGGAAGTTGACCGTATTGAGGGGCAGGCCCCTGGTCACGGTTTTGTCCTGTGGGATGGCAGGGGCATTCACGGGAAGCCGCTCGGGAGTGGTATGTACATCTGTGTCGCAGAATTTGAGGGACACAGAGAGGCATTGAAGTTAATACTGATAGAGTGAAGAAGGCCCTGAATGGATCTGAACCTATCAGGCTTACTTGGGATTTCATTTCCCGAAAAACTTGCTCCAGAACCCCCTTTTGTTTTCGGATGTAAGCTTGTCAAGTTCCTCTTTCAGATTATGGGCTTCTTCTTCGGCAGCTTCTAACTTTTCCCTAAGCTTTTCTTCTACCATGCGGTGGTTGTCCAGCATCCTCTCGAGCTTCTGAAGCAGTCTGATTTCCTCGAAAAGTCTATCTATTCTCTCATCCTGGTTGCGGTCATATTCCTGCTGGTGCCTGAGAAGGCCTATGAGAGCTTTTCGATCCTTCTGGGCATCGAGCTGCCCTTCCGCTATCTTTCTGAGGAGTTCCTGTAAGAATTCCTTGAAGACACTGGCCTCCGCCTTTCTTACTTCCCCTTTGTCGGTGAACTTCATCTTTTCGAGGGACTCCGCGATCATATTGCGCGGCCACCCCTGGTCTACCATCCTGTCGATCTCCTTAAAAGCTGCCACAGCTTCCTCCCGGTAAAGCTTCTCACTGCCACGGATAATCTGGGGTAGGAACTCGTCGAAGAGTTTGGCCCAGTATCTCAAAGTTGTTTCTGGTATCCCCAGCTTGAGTGAGATGTCGGCAAGTTTTAGAAGGTCCATAGCGCCTCTGTTATGTGAGCTTTTCGGCCAAAAGCTTGTGAAGTCTATCCCTGTTATCAATTGAAACTTCCACTATCTCTACGTCTTTCCTCTCTTTAACCAGTCGAAAGTAATCACCTCCTCTAAGGGCTATCGTGGCAAGCACGCTTGATCTGGAATCGAGGGCCTTCAGTACGGTTGACCTGAAATTCCCTGAAAGGCATTCCATCTTTCCAATCTCATCTATTACTATAACTTCAGCACCTGACCGATCCGGATCTATCTCGGGAATCGCAAGGCGTTCGAAACTCTCGAGGTCAACTCTGTATTTTCCAACGCGGGGCCCAACGTTTATTTCAACATGCGAAAGCATGCCCTCTCTGCCGTCGAGCGTCGCTATCCTGAACCCCTTCCTTGTCCCTCTCGAGCGTATCTCCTCGGTATAGAAGCCAGCTATAGGGATTCTACCTCTGAGTTCCTCCGCAACTTTTATTACGATAGTTGTTTTCCCGACGCCTGGTCTTCCCGTAAGGAGTATGTTTTTCGTCGTCGTTCCCTTTCCTACCAGTCAGCCACTGACCCGTCCCGGTGGTACCATATCGGCATCTTCCATGGCTTGAAGGGGCGGCTACCGATCCTCTCTTCATCGATTTCCACGCCGAGCCCGGGCGCTTCAGGGAGCTTTATGTGGCCTTCCTCCAAAACCAAGGGCTCTTTCAGGGCACCCTCACCGAGGGAAGAGTGTTCCTGGATAAGGAAGTTCGGAATACAGGCATCGAGCTGGACAGATGCCGCAAGGAGCACTGGGCCGTAGGGGTTGTGAGGTGCAACTGCGACGTAGTACGTCTCGGCCATGGCCGCGATCTTTTTCGCCTCGAGTATCCCGCCGCAGATCGACAGGTCCGGCTGTATTATGGCAGCAGCTCCCTTCTCAAGCGTCTCCCTGAATCCGAATTTTGTGAACAGTCTCTCGCCAGTAGCTACGGGTACGCTGACTTTCGATGCAACCCGTGCCATAGCATCAACGTTTTCGGGGAGACAGGGCTCTTCTATGAAAAGAGGCCTGTAGGGGGACATCTCCTCTGCCATTATTACAG
>CAZTBA010000490.1:0-3840 GCA_964611725.1 uncultured bacterium | reverse complement strand
TAAGCCCTTGGCGGATCGCTTCAGTAAAGACGCAAGATCGATGGTTCTGTATAACTTCCCTCTGCTCGATCTGTTCAGCTCTGACGATGGGCGGAATATTGAAACGGACATCGAGTTCGATATTATCCATATAGGAAGCATCTCAGAGCCCCGTCTCTCCTTCATGTTCGATGTCGCCCGCGAACTCAAGAAGAACCGCTATTTCAAGTGGTGTATCCTCGGTAGCCCGCCGGAGATAACATCATGGGCGGAGGAAAAGTTGGACCTGTATGGATTGAGAGAAAACTTCGCTTTCTACGGCATGGTTCCGCATACGGAGGTTTCCCAATACCTGAAGAGAAGCAGTGTCGGCATAAACCACCACCCTCCGGAGGCAAGGTTCCTTGTGGCTATACCAGTCAAGCTTTTCGAATATATGGCCTGCCACCTCCCGATCGTGTCGAGCGACCTTCCACTGATACGGGAGCTTGTCGGGGACCGGGACTGTGCTATCCTTGTGGAGCCAAATAATGTGGAAGAGTTCGCTGATGCCATCAACCGCCTTCTGGACGATCCGGAAGAGGCAGGGCGTATGGGTGACCGCGGCAGGGAACTCGTTGAGAGGGATTACACTTGGTCCCAGGAGGGTAAGAAGCTCATCGCCCTCTACAGGGACCTTCTGGAGGACCGCAATCGGAGGGAAAGTTGAAGCAGTTTATTGTGAATGCCGATGGATTCGGGTTCACACCTGGTGTGAACAGAGGGATCATTGAGACGATAGAACATGGGATCGTGCGGAGCACGAGTGCCCTGGCAAATATGCCGTCGATAGAGGAGGTATCCGACTTAGCGAAGAGGTTCCCTCATATCAGCATAGGGATACATTTCAACCCCATTGTGGGGAGGCCGGTATCCCCTCCCGAGAAGGTGAGATCGCTCTTAAACGAGGACGGCGAGTTCCTCAGAGGGGCTTTCGTCAGGAGGCTCCTCTCCAGGAAGATAGAGGTATCGGAGATTGTCACCGAGCTGAACAGCCAGGTCCAGAGGATGGTCGACTTGGGTGTCCATCCGACCCATTTCGACGGACAGGAGAACAAACACCTATATCCCCCTTTCTTTATCTCGGCTATAAAAGTTGCCCGGCAATGGGGCATCGGGATGATGCGGTCCCATAGACGATATCTCTTCGCACATAGCCCGCCGAGGGCCGTAAAGCTGGCACGTTACTACATGGGCCACCCACGGAGCCTTGTGACCCATTCGTTCTCTCGCCTCCTTATGCGCTACGCCCATCTCTGTGGGGTCAGGACTCCGGACAGACTGATTACACCGGGATACGCCGATCAGGATACGAAGGTCTCGCTCGAGAGTTGGGTCAGGATGATAACTAACCTTCCGGATGGGATAAATGAGATATATTGTCATCCCGGCTATGCCGACGGAGAGCTTGCAGGTTACACATACTACGTTGAAGAGCGTGAGATCGAGGTCAAGGTTTTAACCGATCCCGAGCTCAAACGGGCTCTGACGGAAAGTGGCGTCGAACTGATATCCTTTAAGGACCTCTATGCGACATAGCGAAGGTTTTCATAGCTTTTGGAATAGGGATCGGGAAAGCCGCACGGAAGCTGCATCGCTCATCGCCGTGGGCGATATACTCCTGTCGAGAGGTATCGCCGAGAGGATATCCGAACATGGCCTTTCTTACCCATTTGAGATGATCGGTCCGGCGCTATCACAGGATGGTGTGATTTTCGGCAATCTGGAGAACCCTATCTCATCGAGGGGAACCCCGTCTCCCTTGGCCCAGACCAACTTCAGGGCCAACCCGTCTGCTGTCGAGGGACTGGTTTCGGCCGGATTTAATGTCCTGTCACTCGCAAACAACCATATCTGCGACTACGGAGATGAGGCGATCGAGGATACCATAGGTCTCCTCAAAAGTAAAGGGATCGTTCCCATCGGTGTGGGAGAATCGCTTGAAGAAGCATGTCGGCCGGCGATCCTGTCGGCCGGGGATGTAAGGGTGGCACTCTTAGCTTATGCGTCTGCGCGCAATTTCGGAGGCTCCGGTGCGTATGTGATGGCACCGATCGAGTTGGAAAGATTGAGAGGCGATATCTCAAAGGCCAAAGGGGAAGCGGATATCTGTATAGTTTCTCTACATTTCGGATATGAGGAGATCGAATACCCGCCCCCGGAGTGCCGGAAACAGGCGATGAAGGCTGTGGAATACGGTGCTGACCTGGTCATAGGTCATCATCCCCACGTGCTTCAGGGACTGGAAAGGTACAGAGGGGGTGTGATAGTATACAGCCTCGGGAATTTCGTCTTCGATAACCTGACGCCAATGAAGAGGGAGAGTGCCATCCTGCGTGTAACTTTCGACCGCGAGGGGATAGGGTCGATCGAGCTTCTCCCGGTCTGGATCAACGACTGTTATCAGCCGGAGATAGCTTCCGAAGATCTGGCGGATGGGATAATAGCGCGGATAGATCGGCTATCGGGGTACCTTGGAGATGGCACAAACGACAGGAGGTTCTGGGAATCTGCAGGGGGGAGGTTCCTTTCGGATCAAAGGGAAGGGATCTCAAAATCGGTCCGCAGATATGGTCTGAAGACACTCCTTTTCCGATTGAGACGCCTCAGGCCTTTTCATCTAAGACTCCTGGTTGCCGTTATCTTGAATAAATTCAAAAGGGGCTATACCGTTTAGGCTGCCCCGCCGATCGAATGGCTGGATACGATGGATGTAAGAAAGCTTGCGGAAAGCATCTATTTTTCCCTGCCGGTTTCACTTCAGAACGTTGCCCTCAGCACTTACGGTTACTGGCAGGCGGAGAAAAGGTTCGGAGGGGAATTTCCCTCGATGTTCGAGAAGCTGGAGAAGAGTCAGTGGCTCAGTCCATCCGAGCTTGAGGATCTCCAAAACCATAATCTGCGGGAGCTTGTCAGACACGCCTATGAGAACGTCCCCTATTACAGGCATATATTCGATGAGCGGAAGCTAAAGCCTGCAGATATAAAGACGAAGGATGACCTCGAGAAACTCCCTTTTCTTACCAGGGAGATCGTGAGGGAGAAATTTCAAGATCTGATAGCTGTGAACGTATCCCCTCGAAAGAGGGTCCTGGAGCGCACACATGGCTCCACAGGAGAGAACTTATATTTCTGGCTGGATAAGAAGCTCCGCTGGAACTACAACTATGCGACCCTGTACAGGTTCTATCGGTGGGCGGGGTTCGATGTCGGCGATAGGAGGGTTACCATAGGGGGACGTTTCTTTGCCGATCGCCCCCCGTACTGGCGCTTCAACCGATGGGAAAACCAGCTTTTGCTGTCGGCTCACCATCTGGGTTCAGGTCTTGTGGACGCCTATCTGGAAGAGATAAGCGAGTTCTCACCCAGGGCGATCCAGGGCCACCCCTCAGCTATCTGTTTGCTGGCCAGGCGACTTAAGGAACGGGATATGACCCTCCGGGTGGGAACTATCGTAACCACTGGCGAGCAGCTTTTCCCCGACCAGCGTGAGCTTATGGAGGAGAGTTTTAAGTGCAGGGTCTTCGATGCCTGGGGCCAGATGGAGATGGTGGCCATGGCGGGCGAATGCGAGAGACATGCGGGGTACCACATCGCCTCGGAGTATGGAATAGTTGAGATCGTCGACAGGAATCTGGAAGGTGGACTTGGGGAGATTGTTGCTACCTCCCTCAGGAACCATGCGATGCCGTTCATACGCTACAGGACCAGGGATCTCGGCTCGCTTTCCGGCCGCCACTGTCCCTGCGGACGCGGGCTGCCGCTGCTCGAGAGGCTTGAGGGGCGGATGGACGATGTGCTGTTCACGCCTGAAGGGAATGC
>CAZTBA010000489.1:0-3865 GCA_964611725.1 uncultured bacterium | reverse complement strand
GCGATCTTTTCGGCTGCTTCGACAACCGGGGCCGTCCAGATCTCGCCGCTCTTGTCCTGAAGGTAGTTCAACAGCATACGGAACTCATGGCTGCCAACGGTAAGACGGCTTCCATCAATCTCGTGGAATACAAGAATAACCCATAATCCTTTAGACGTGAGCCTCTCGACTAAGCCGATCATCTCGAATCCGCTCATCCGTTCGGTGGCCAATCCCCAGACACTTGCCAAATCCACAACGTAAGGATGATTTGCAAACCCATATTCTCCCCCCACGCGGCCAGCCAGAAAATGCTTCGCGACGATCGGAACATAGCTTTCCCGAGATTCTCCCCGTCCCACATAGGTATGATAACTGGGATAACAGAATGTCCATGTCTCCTGATTCGGTGCTATTTGCTCGAGCCGCTTCTGGGCAATCAGAATATCGCTTTCTATGTCCGCCAGGGTCTTCTCCTCCAATCCGCCTTTGATTCCAAGTATATTGTCTGGTCCGGGGTGAGAAAGCGTATGGTTTCCGATCTCGTGCCCGGCATCTGCGACTTCTCTCCAGTCAGGCAATCGCTCTGACCATTTCTCGCCGCCAGGCGAAAGGTAAAAGGTTCCCTTTAATCCCAATTTGTTCATAGGTGGGAGTGCTTTTTCAAGCTGATTATCTGTTCCATCGTCAAAGGTAAGCGAAACCGCTCCATTGTAGGGTGACCAAAATTCCTTCAGATCCACTGTTATCCTCCTGTGATTTATCATATGTCAGGACGTCCTTGACGCGTTCCGCTGTATATTCTCCTCATAACCACAGCGTACTTTGACAGTTGAGTGTCCATCGCCCCATCAGGAAGGAGAAAGTCTTACAGGTTCATTACTGATCTTCCGAGGCTCTATGAGTAGTTCCACGGGTAGGCACCGGGCGCCACAGATCACGTCAGAACTTGAGGGGATATGTCCCGAATTCAAGTCCTGCCTCGATGTAGGCTTCGGTATTTTCCAACACTTTCCGCATTTGCTCTTTGTCTTTGACCGAACCGGTTCCGGCATGACCACCGGTGGTACGAAGGGTGAAGCCACCTCCATGGGCTGCCGCAGATATCGCTTCCTTAACGCATTCGCGCACTTCCTCCCGGTTCATGCTCAGGAACTCCTGGGAAGGGACATTCCCTGAAAGTAGCATCCGGTCACCCACGCGCTTCTTGGCCTCCGCCAGCACTACATTCCCGAAAGGCGCCGGTTCGAGCGGTTCAGTGGCATCAACGCCCATCTGATTCATTCGTTCAAGGTAATCCATGCAATTGCCGTGGCAGTGTATACGGAGCCTGCCCCCGTTGCGATGGATTGTGTCATTGACTACCTTGTCATAGGGGAAGACAAATTCATCGAACATTTTCCTTCCCATCCACGGCGGAATGAGCATTTCATGGGCACAGACAGAAAAATATGGTCCGATGCCTGAGTCCATCATGGATTGAACGGCCTGTGCTATCTGTCGATTTGAACTCTCGAGGAACCTGTGTATAACCTTCGGCTCTTTGAGAAGCCAGATATATACCTCCTCTATATTAGCGCTGCGAACCAGTCTTCCCAGGGGGTGCAGCAGGCCGACCAGAGGGAGGCCTCGTCCCCCCAAATCCCTAACGGCTTTGTCGAAAGATGTTTTGTCCAGAGGAACGTCTCCTCGCGGAGCTTCAGCAAGCCGTTCCATTTCTTCCATATTATCGATATAGCGACGTTCCCAATGGAAATCCTGTGGGATCAATTCATCGTAATTGTGCTTGGTGATCGCGTAAAACTCCCCGACCGGCGTGCTGTAGATACGCCTGAACCGTCGAAATTGACCGGGCACATCCTCGATCAATTCCTCACGATATGAGGCGGGCAAGCCAAAGAATCCGAAATCTCCACCCGGGGCATGACCGAAATTGTCCGCCTCTCTATCAATGAAAGCAACGATGCGCCTGGCCTCAGGGAATTCACGCGCAACGGGTGATATCTGGATTTCTATCGGCACACGGTCAGGTTCTTCAAATGACCATGCGGCTAACAATCGGTCTTTTGAGTTCATTTTAGACCCCTCGACTCAGATATTATCAGATTCCATTGTTACATACGGGTTTTCCTGTTTTTCAGATCCGATGTTTGTGAAAGCACCATGACCGGGGTAAACTCTGGTATCCTCGGGAAGAAGGCTGTACAAGTTGCGTACGGAGCGGACCTGTTCCTCGGAAGACCCGCCAAACAAATCGGTCCGTCCCACTCCTCTGTGGAATAATACATCCCCTGAAAATAGAGCGCCATCAACATGATAACACATGCTTCCCCGTGAGTGACCCGGTGACAGTATCGTTCTGATTTCAAGGTTACCTAATTTGTAGATCTGATTATCTTCCAGGTAAATATCTGGTTCACCAAAATCAGCAGAACTAAACCCCAACATCTTCGCAATCCAGGGGTTGTTCCTCATTTCCGGAGGTATTTCCGGGTCTGTATTTTTTCCCATCCATTCCGATAGGGCTTGCATATCCTCGTGCTCTTTCCTTGCTATACAGACCAAGGCATCAGGAAACCTATCTCTGATGATTGGTAATCCTTCAACGTGATCGAAATGACCATGAGTGAAGAATATATATTTTAACTTCAGATCGTTTTCAGCAATATGCGATACTATTTTATCGATAGGTCCTGCAACATCGAAGATAGCAGCCTCCTTGCTTTCCTTTTCGTAGAGCAGGTAGCAATTTGTTTCTATGGGGCCATTGACTTCACGTATCACAACGGAATTGCCTGTCGATTCCATGAATCGTTTCCTTTATTATACCGGGGTAACCGGCCTTGCCGGACAGCTTCCGCCTTCCTCCCGGCAGATCACCCCACAGCTCCAGTCTGTTTTCAGGGTATGCTCAGCTATGTGATCCGATGGATCCCGGATCCGTTCTGCTGTCCCCTGCGGCTTATTACTGTTGAATTTCAACTAATGTACCTTTCGGCACCAGATCGAACAATTCGATCACATCTCTGTTTTTCATCCTCACGCAACCCTGAGACGCCGGTTTCCCGATAAGGCCCTCCTCCGGTATTCCGTGTATGTAAATGCGGCGCTCGTGTGAATCGATACCTTTGCCCCTGTTAATGCCTGTTTCTAAACCTTCTAACCACATTATGCGGGAGGTTATGAGGTCTCCTGGAGTATCCGTACTATCAGTGTAAATCTTCGCAATCTTCCCCGTGTTTATACGTGATTCAAAAATCGTTCCGATTTCGGCATCTTTTCCTATACTCTCAGAGATACGATGTGTTCCCAGAGGCGTTTTGTTGCTCCCTTTGATGTTGCCTGTGCCGTATTTGGAAGTGGAGACCGGATATACTCTGACGATTCTTTCGTCTTTAACCAGGTAAAGCTTTTGCTCAGAGATACTTATTAGAATAGCGGGTTGGCCTGGTTTAAGGGAAAACCGCGACCGCAATTTCCCTATGGATTCCTCCCATTTCAGAGGATTTCCCTGAGAGATTACGCTATCCTCCAAAGCTTCAACCTCCTTACCCGGGGCGGATGTCGAACAACTCATAATTAGAAAAACACAAAATGAAAAGATTGAGCATCTCTCAGAAAACATTTTTCTCTTTTCTTGTTTTGGAGACGCCTCACCGAGGCATCTCCACAGATAAACGCCTGAAAAGACAATAGCGACTGAAGAATCTCAGGTGTTAGGAATAGAAGCCCAAGAACATTACTGAAACTTGATTACCTTGCCCGCTGCACTTTTACCGATTCCGAGCTTGGACATATCAGAAATGATCCCCTAAGTACGGCCTCATAGATTTGAGGAAACCCGAAGGCGAAACGTAACATGAGGTAGCGAAATACTGGTACCATC
>CAZTBA010000488.1:0-3894 GCA_964611725.1 uncultured bacterium | reverse complement strand
CACCCACCGGATCTCACCTTTGCCGGAGGAGTCGGTGCCGATGCAGTACTGACCCACCAGAAACTCCCCCTTGCCGTCGCCGTCCACATCCGCAGCTATCACGGGGCTATTGGGGGCCGAGGGCAGACGGAGCTCCCACTTTGTCTCACCGGTCCAGAGGTTTCGGCACTTAAAGGTCGAGTCATTCCGGGCTGCGTAACCGACCTCCATAACTCCGTCGCCATCCACATCAACCATGCCGACCCTGGGTGGCACATCGTAGCCCAGCTCCTCGCGCCAAACACCCCCGATTGGATCAGGATTCATCAGACCGAAGGTTCCATGTCCAAGCGGCACAAACCAGTATGGTTTTTCATCGTCCGGGCTCTTGTATACGGGACAGTAGCTATTATAGAGCAAGGCCGCATAGAGGGCGCCATCCGGGCGGATGTTGGGTGTGTAGCGAACGTAAGCGAAGCTGCCATCGACACCATGCAAGAAGGCCATGTAACTGTACATATCCATACCGATCTCTTCGACACCGTCACCGTCGAAGTCAAATGCACTGGGGACACCTGTCGGACGGAAGCCCCTGATAGCAGAGCCGTCCCGGTAGAGATCCTTGTGCCATAGCATTTCTCCGGTGCGTCCATCCAGGAGATAGGTGCCCTCAACGGTCCGCTGAGCATTGATCACCGAGATAGCCACGGCAGCAAGCGAACCAGGCAGGAATTGACCAGCGTTCCAAGCGACCGCCATACCGCGGTCGGCTGTGGACACGTCCAGGACCGTCTCCCAGAGAAGCGAGCTATCCCCGCTATACGCCCGCACAGCCACCTTACCATCATCTGTACTGCCGGGGGCGATGAGAGACAGGCGGCCGTTTCCCTCCAGATCGTACAGCAGGGGGCTTTCACGCCAACGGGGAGCGAGGAATTCGTAGTTGCCGATTTCCTCCGACGCACCCTCCTGATCAAATGAAAAGACGCGAGCCCGATAGCCGGTCGTAGTTGCCACTAACTCTGCAAGGCCATCACCATCAAGGTCCGCAGCACTCATCGTGGGAGGCGCACCACCCGCCAGAGGAACTTCCCACAACCTCTCACCTTCCCAAGTTGCGGCCTCCAGGGTCCCTCGTGAACGGGTAACGAGAAATGCCCGGTCGTGGCCCGGCATCTCCAGGACCGATCGAATGGGCGACTCCAGCAGCAAGTCTGTCTTAGTACGTGAGACCGTCTGCAAGCTTCCATCTTTCGACGTATATCGCGCCAACGATACCCCACTGTTCCCGTCGGCCTGATGAACCATCAGATCGTTGCCATCCTTTCCAGGGAGCGCTATCGATCCCCAAAATTTTGCCATCTCAATGACAGCCAATTCTTTCAGTTGGCCCGATTGCTCGAAGCGATAGACGATAAGACTCCCCTGTTCCGGTGTCGTACCCTCCGGCGCCGGATACACCAAAAGGCCGTGGACATCTTCCCCACCAATGTTGAAATAGGCATCGACGCACCATTGATCGGGCAATTCGGCTTCGATATTTCCGGTGCCGGCATCTCGGACGCGGACGAAGGAGCGGAAATCTCGATCCGGGTCGCGCACATTGTAGACCATCTCAGTCTCACCGTCCCCGTCCATATCCGCTATCGCTATATTTTTGACCGCCACTCCGGGCACCTCGTACACCTCGCCGTAGTAATGCTCCCATGCCAACTCACTCGGTCCCACGCGATTCAAACGTATGGCATGCACATGTTCCTGGATAGCCTCACCCACCACACAGATCAGGGGGCTTCCATTCCCATCCCAACCGAATGCCCAGGGTCCGTAGTTGCGCCGATGTCCCCCACCGATCCGGTAAACCAATGAGCTGACCATCTCACCCGTGCGTGCATCGAAACCCCGACAGCGGTGATGCCGGACGTTCCAGATGATAGGTTCTTCCGGCGAACTCCGATCGAGTTGAATGTCGCAGCCATGATCCGCCCTCTCCGGCCATTCGCCGGGCACGACCACAGTTTGCCTCCAGACGACCTGCGGATTACCCTCGGGCGGAAAATGGATCAGATATCCTTCCTCCCCATAGGCGAGGAAAACGACGGCTTCCATCCCCGGCTTTTCGGGAAGGATATCATCCACGACAGTGCGCACCTGCACGTGCGGCGGCTCGAACCGGATCGACCAATCGGTCTCACCCGTGGCTGCGTCCAACAAAGCCAGTCGAGGGCCACTCCCGAGGAGTATGTAGTCGCGTCCGTTCCCGCGAAGATCGCCGAAGAAAATCAAGGAACCTCCCTCTGTGCTTGTCCAATGCACTTTACCATCGAGGGAGACAAGGCGAAGCTGGCCGTCATTGATAAGCAGAAATTTACTTCCGTCCACTGCCGCCACTGTGTTGACCCAATTCATTTCGCCTCCCACTTCAATGGTAGCCCAAATCTTGGGTGATGAGTCCATACCGCAGGTGAGAGGAGAGAATCCGGTGAGCTGTTTGTCATGCAGCGTACGGGGCCATTCAGTGTTCCATAGCTCAGAACATCGCACTCCAGGCATGAGAGGGTGGGTAATATGTCCCGGCGAAAGCTCCTCGCCCTGTGTCTTTATGTGATTAGGCATGGGCAGTACACCTCCCAGGGCAAACACACATATGGCAGCAATTAGATGTTTGGAACCCAAAATGAATATGCGTGATAGCATGGCAAGTTCGGCAGGAAGATAGCATAAAGGGAAATAGTGGTCTAACAACATAATTCCGGAACCCCTCCCCAGCCTTCCCTGCAAGCAGAGAGGGAATACTTTCCTCTATTTTTTGAGAGATAGAAGTGGTATGACAAAACGAAGAGAAATCAAACTTCTGCCAGAATCACTTTGGTGACCTACCAGGATCCTAAACTTATGACTAATTTAGGGCCACCAATTTTTGGAGAGCCCTGCGCCTTGATCTATTTCCAGCAGTGATTCACAGGCTATCAAGATGAAAATCTCAAGGTACGATATCCAGGTCTGCTTTGATATCCACATTCGACCATACAAGCTTACCTTCAGAAACCTCAATCGGCATCGGCTGAACGGTCGGATTGCCGTTGCTGTCCACACCAAGGCTGTCGCTCTTCTCCCAGTAAATCCCTAATACCTTGGCACCAGCAGGATTTGCAGGATCACGCCAGCCAACCGTTACCGCTGTATAGGTCCCTTTGCTGAGGCCTTCAATCTTATAGCTCTGGACAGCAGTGCCAGCTGTTAAAGGATCAGTGGCGGCAGCAGGTGGACCCGCAGGTGGCCAAGTCGACCAAATTGACACCTGGACTTCGCCTGTAGAAGGCCAGGTGCCGACAAAAGTAACAGTACCTGAGATTTCACCAAACTCTCCGCCGTCAGTCGGCTTTTTATCTTCACTGCATCCATATAAGAGAGGTAATAAGGTGATAAGTATAAAAACTACCAGCATATTATGGCGTCCCATCTAAAACCTCCTTTTTAGTTTCTCACCTAAGACCTTTTAATTTAATCAATCTACTCTCCCCATAATGAAACTACAAAATACGAAAATAGAACATAGAGGTCAAGGTTTATCGTCAAAAAAACTTGACATTTTCTCTATTTAGCTTAAATTATTTATAGTATATTATATATGTGCCTATATGAAATCTCACATATTAACATATTTCCTATATTATTTAAGTTTTCGGTACTGAATATACCTTAAAGATGAGCATTTAAGAGTAGGATTTTTGACAGAAATATAGTGATGAGGAGAGGTTATTGCTTGGGGGAGAATCTCAGCAATGACTGTGCACAGATCTTAAGGTAACCTGTTAAGAGAGGAGGAAGCAAGATGCCGAGAATACTTATCATCGATGACGATCCGGATTTCGCTGAAGTGATGAAAACGATGCTGGAAGCCAAGGCCTACAG
>CAZTBA010000487.1:0-3895 GCA_964611725.1 uncultured bacterium | reverse complement strand
CTATTACATCGCCCATAGGGAAGGGCCCTATTTTGCCCACATCGACTTCTTCTACATACCTCCCTGGCTCATTCTGGGGGCGTTGGGATTTTCGGTCTTAGTCAGCCTGATAGCCGGCCTCTACCCCGCCGTACGCGCAGCCCGCGTGGACCCGGTCGATGCCCTGAGACACGACTGAGCCTCTCTCCCATACGTCATTAACCAACGTGAGGGCAGGGCACGCCCTGCCCCTACATAAGGATCGTCGTTTGACAAATCTGGGTATTCTGTGATCTGATTTGACCAAGGTCTCCCGTTTCAACTCCCCCATCCGTATATCCCGAGAACCTTGGCAAAGTATATGGTATGCTGTTCCTCGACGGGCCGTTGGCGGTGCTCCGGAGTCAAAAGCATATGAGGAGGAACGATACTCGTGTAGATGCGACATTCCACATTTATAGGGCACTCAACTATGGACGGTGCCTTGACATGCACGCTCTGAACAGGTGTAAGCCCGGCAGCCTTGAACTTGTCCATATCACGCCCGGACCTGCCTCCACAGAGCGCTACCGCTTCTTTGAGGTTATCATCCGGCACAGCAATCACGAACTCCGGGACCTGTTCGAGGAAGCGCCACGAATAGCGGAGCGGAGTCACGGCGATGATGAAGATGGGATGGCCATGGTAATTGGGGCCTATCTGCCCCCATCCGAGGGTGAGCAGGTTCTGCTTGCCGGATCTATCCACGACCGTACAAAGCACGCCACCCTTCCACATCCGATTGAGAATTTCGCCGGAACAGGCCAGAAAGTCCAACTCCACACGTTTTTTCATGTTTGCCCTCCGGAGAAGCTATTGTCGTTGAGCCGCATGCTGAGCGAGATGCGTTGGCGGTTGAGGTCCACACCCAGCACTTTGACTTTTATCACGTCGCCTGTCCTCACCAATTCACGGGGATCCTTGACGAACTTATCCGCCATGGCGGAGATGTGAACCAGACCGTCCTGGTGCACACCGATGTCCACGAAAGCACCGAAGTTGGTGACGTTTGTGACCGCACCTTCCAGTATCATACCCGGCTTCAGATCCTCCAGTGTCTCTACTCCTTCCTTAAATGCAGCAGTCCTGAACTCCGGCCGGGGATCGCGTCCCGGTTTTTCCAGCTCGGAAATGATATCGCGTACCGTGGGTTCACCGAATTTCTCGTCAGTGAAATCTTTGGCCGAGAGTTTACGCAGGAAAGCATTGTCACCGATAAGCTTCCGGATATCACGTCCCGTGGCTTCGATGATGCGCTCCACCACCGGGTAGGCCTCGGGATGCACTGCTGAGGCGTCCAGCGGGTTGTCGCCGTTCGTGATACGCAGGAAGCCGGCAGACTGTTCGAAAGCCTTCTCACCCAGGCGCGGAACCTTCCTCAACTGACCACGTCTCCTGAAGGAACCGTTCTCTTCGCGGTAGACGACTATGTTTTCGGCCAGCCCGGCGTTCAATCCCGAAACACGGGCAAGCAGAGGGACTGAGGCGGTGTTCACATCCACACCCACGGCGTTAACACAGTCCTCCACTACTGAGTCCAGGGTGCGGGCAAGCTGGCTCTGGTCAACGTCGTGTTGGTACTGGCCCACGCCGATCGACCTGGGTTCGATCTTGACGAGCTCGGACAGCGGGTCCTGCAGGCGGCGGGCAATAGAGACAGCACCCCGCAGCGACACGTCGATGTCCGGCAACTCGTCGACGGCAACTTTTGAAGCAGAATACACGGAAGCGCCGGCTTCGTTAACTATCACTTTGGTAAGCCCCAACTCCGGATTATGCTTTATAAGATCCGCAACCAGTCGGTCGGTTTCACGGGAGGCGGTGCCGTTGCCAATACTAATGAGCTTTACCCTGTGATGTTTCGCAAGCCTCGCCAGAACCTTGATGGACTCCTCCCACTGGTTCTGCGGCGGATGGGGATATATGGTGGCGGTGTCCAACAGCTTCCCGGTAACATCCACCACGGCCACCTTGACACCGGTGCGCAGCCCGGGGTCAAGACCTATTGCAGAAAACGGCCCCGAAGGTGCAGCCAGCAGCAGGTCGCGCAGGTTGTCGCTGAAAACTTTGATGGCCTCCTCTTCGGCCCGTTCGCGGAGGCGTTTCTTCAGGTCCGTATCTAAGTGTGTCTGGAGTCTGACGCGCCATGTCCAGTGTACGACTTCTTTGAGCCATCCATCGCCTGGCCGGCCCTGATCTTCGATAGCAAAGTGCTCGGCGATCATACGCTCGCACAGGCCAGCTTCGCCGCGCTCCAGGCCCTCGTCCTCATCGAGCTCTAAGCTGAGCTGCAGTATGTCCTCCCTGTGGCCGCGGAACATGGCCAAGGCCCTGTGGGATGGGATGTCCTTGATCGGCTCGGCAAAGTCAAAATAGTCGGCAAACTTGGTACCCTCCTCCTCTTTGCCCTCGACCACCGTGGATTTCAGGTTGGCATTCTCCCACAGATATTCACGTAACTGTCCCACGAGTTCGGCATCCTCAGCGAATTCTTCCATCAGGATATAGCGCGCCCCCTCCAGGGCAGCCTTCACGTCTGCTACATTCTTGTCGGCGTTGACATATCCTGCGGCGACCTCCTCCGGCACCCGGGACGGATCATCGAAAAGCTGCCGGGCTAAGGGTTCCAGACCAGCTTCGCGGGCTATCTGGGCCTTGGTGCGGCGCTTGGGCTTATAGGGGAGGTACAGGTCCTCCAGCCGGGCCCGGGTGTCCGCTTCCAGGATGGCCTCCTCCAGCTCCGGGGTCAGCTTGCCCTGATCCTCGATGCTTTTCAAGACCGTGGCGCGGCGCTCCTCCAGATCACGGAGATATCTAAGACGCTCTTCCAGCAAACGCAGTTGGGTATCGGTGAGCCCGCCGGTGACCTCCTTACGGTAGCGGGCAATGAACGGCACGGTTGCGCCTTCGTCCAGGAGCTGTACCGCAGCCTCCACCTGCCTTTCTTGAACGGAAAGCTCCTCAGCTATTCGTTGGTTAATACTTTTCATAAACCACCTTTTCCTGTCGTTGTCAGATGCAAGTTCGGATTCGATTGACACCAAAATCTGAGGCATATATAGGAACGCTATATAATAACAGAAAACTCGATTTTTGTCACGTTAATTCTGATTGCGGATGTATGGGTCTTTACAGGGATGATGTAGAAGACAAGCTTTGAAGAGGCATACGGTGCGGGTATTGGTCAGCCGCGGCGAAATAAAATGTTTCGCAACTCCTGTGTCCGTCCGGCAGTATGATCAGCAAGGGTTTCTTTCGCGAACTTATCGAGGAAAAGCTTTTATTGCGTGAAGTTTCAAGATTCCAAGTATCTTTCAGGAAACATTTTTCTCTTTTCATATTTTGGAAACGTCCCACCGGGGCGTCTCTACAGGTATGCAACATCTGGAAAAACGATAGTAACTAAGGAATCTCAGATGCCATAAACAAAAGTCCAGAAACATTACCAACTTGCTTAATCTCGCCTTATACAATTGTCACCCATTTTATTCCTCAGCAACAGGTTGCCGCAACAGCCAAACCAGCATAGCCCCTGAAATCATACCGGCTACAGCCATGGTTGCGACCCAAACTCCGCTGAAACTCAGAAGCACAATTATGGTACCAGCCAGGGTACTGCACGAGCCTTTGAGCCCACGGAATGCTAACCCTGCCACCGTTATGGCCGTGACCCCACTTACGCTGCCTGCCAGCACCCACCAGCCAGATCGGGGTACCTGTTTCCACAGCACAAGCCATTGCATCAGTCCGATCGTAGCACCAAACACGGCACAAGACAAAGCCGGACTGATAAACATGTTCCAGTCCCTATTCGGGGGCGGCGGTACAAGATCCAAAACGTATCTCAATACAATATATCCCAAGAGACAGCCTGCAC
>CAZTBA010000486.1:889-3927 GCA_964611725.1 uncultured bacterium | reverse complement strand
AGGAAGAGGATAGATAACACGTATGAGCATATGCTCAGGAACATGTGTTCGAACCCTATCGGATTCTGCAACAGGAAGAACTGTGATAGCTACGATCCAGCTTGTGTAACCAGGAAGATAAAGGATCAGATGGACAGGATGGTATCAGAGATCAACAATCCAACCAGTTCCCAACACCCAAATCGCTTATCTGAACAGGACTTTCGAGAACTTGAAGAATTCCTGAATTTTTTTGAGCAGCCACCGGGCAGTCACGAAGGATAGACTGAAAATATGAGTAAGGTGCAGCGTAGTTTTCCTTAAAATCTATGAGAGCGTAAAGGTCCGAGGACAAAAAGACTCTCATAAGGGCACCGACGATATTTGTGAGATTTTATACTCCAAGAAAATGAGCCTCCCAACATGGATCAACAGTAATTATGTCTACTGTCGGTGGAATCGGTGAGGCATGTGGTACGACAAGCTGACCCATTATTAAATTGCTAAGAATCTATATTTAAAGAAATAAGATATTGATAATTGGATAGAGCCATGCCCTTTTTCTCAAGAAGCGAAATCCGCCCACTTTCTCTCACGTATCGCTCATCACCTCAGGGCCAACTCAGAATACACCCAAAATCCCCAGATTTCGATTCTGAGGGTTTCTTTCGGAAAAACGGATTAAGATTCCCATCTTGCCTGCCTATATGGCAGTACCCTGTGGGATAGCCCCACAGCTTAGGTGTTCCCATACTCTCTCAGAGCTGGCTTCCTTAACCTTTGTTCTGTCGCTGGACCTCCTCACCTTATTTACCCCTCAATAAAGCCCAAGAATATTATCGGACGATCGTTCCCTTACCTCTTATGT
Source organism: uncultured bacterium (assembly GCA_964611725.1). GTDB lineage: Bacteria > Latescibacterota > CAZTBA01 > CAZTBA01 > CAZTBA01 > CAZTBA01. Next base: position 3,080 of record CAZTBA010000486.1, on the reverse strand, counting down.
TAACCACCAATCTGGTATTAGATAAGGATGGCACGAAGAACCTCTCTTGGATCTCTCCATGTGATTGAAGAGCTATTCGGTATCTGTGGACTTCAGCATTTGACTTGCCCTTGTTTAATGTATTCCGTTTATTTTATAGCAACAGAGGGAGAATCCGCTTTGCTGTAATATGAGAGGGCATATAAGCAGCAAAATCTAAGCTAAGCGGCACTGCGGTCAGGATAGATAGAATGGAGGCAGCGCAAAGATGAAGGAAACCACCCTTTCAGAGAAAATCAGAAATCTGGCAGATTCACATGGAATTGACATACTGGGATTCGCCGAGGCGTCCGAATTTGAGAACTATATGCTAAACCGTTCCAAAAGACGAGATCCAAAACTGTCTTTGCCGGACGCCAAGACAATTATTGTTGTCGGTATCTACATTGGGGGGATCGTTCTCCCATCCTGGAGCAAATCCTCTTTTGGGAGAACCAGCAGGTTATATCTTTCGGGATTCTTTCTTGATGTCGTTAAGCCACTTGAACCAATAGCTATGCTCCTAAGAAATGAAGGATATAGAGCTATTATCTGTGATGATTCTGTAAGTGGAGGATCAATAATCCCTTTGAAGCTTGCCGCTGTTAGAGCTGGGTTGGGATGGCAAGGGAAGCATTCCCTTCTTATCAATGAGAAATACGGAACTTTCCTCGCTCTTGGAGGAATGGTTACAAATGCCGGTCTTGAGCATAACAAGGTATATGAAAAGAACCGATGCGGAAAATGCCAAAAATGTCAGGAGGCATGTCCCTGCGAAGCCCTCGATCAGCCGTACATGCTAAATAGAAAAAGGTGTCTTTCAAATTTGCTGCAGAACGACAATTTGCCTGAAGAAGCAAAAGCGATTATGGAAAACAGAGTTATTGACTGTGAGATATGTCAGGAAGCATGTCCATGGAATGAAAGTCACATCAGAAGCCCATTAGTTACTAAAATGACGTCTCTTTTCCAAAACGAGATTCCGGCTTGGGAGGATTTCTTCTACCTTCCCAACTTAGCTAAGCTAACGGAAAAGGAATATAGAAAAACAATTGCTCCCCTTAATACGGGAATCCCCTATGAAATATTTCGTCGAAATGTTTTAATCGCCATGGAACGAATGAAGAAGACTTCAACGCGGGAGGAGAGAAAGGATAGATGAAACCATCTGAGAAGTGTCCTATCTGTGCAGACGAGATTGCAGAGAAGGAGGTTGAGAAGCTCCTGAAAGGGGGAAATCACACCGCATTGGTAAGAGTATTGGCTGAAGTCTGTTCACACTGTGGAGAGCGGTTATATTCCCCCGAGACTGTCAGGCGTTTTTAGGAAACCACGTCGAAGCTGGCGCGAGAAGACACCGAGTTTCAACTTGACACGGATGCCAATTTTCTTATAATACAGTTGCAGGACATTAAGTCTCTAAAAGAATCCCTCTCAAGTCTTTTCTTTTGGCCCATCTTTTTACTACACGTCAGAAGGATGGTTTCTTACAATTGAATCTATAGTTCCAAGGGTATTCCAGATGCACCTTTATCGTATCATAAGTGATCCCTTCTTAGTGTTAGAAAGGCTCCCAGTCAACTTGGAGACTGCCACAGATAAATCACCCGTCAATCTCCTGGCAGCTTAGAACTGAGGTGAACGGCTATGCAACGGCCACTATTTATTACAATTCTTCTTCTCTTTTTTTCATTTACAACTGCTTCCGCACAGGCACCAACCGCCATCACTGAAGCAGCATCCAATGTAACTTCAACAGGAGCTACAGTGAACGGTACGGTAAACGCTAACGGCTTCGAAACGACAGTAACCTTTGAATATGGTCTGGACACGAGCTATGGCAATACAGTCACTGCTGATCAGAGTCCTGTCACGGGAAGCACCAACACTGCTGTCAGTAGAGCCATCACGGGACTGACACAAAATATGACCTATCATTATCGAGTTAAAGCGACCAGTGCGGGAGGCACAACCTATGGAGCGGACATGACGTTTACTACTTCGCTATCCCCCCCAACTGCCACCACTGGCGCGGCAACGTCTGTTGGCTTAACAACCGCAACCCTGAACGGAACGGTTAACGCCAACAATGCCACTACCACTGTGACCTTTGAATACGGTCTGGACACGAGCTATGGCAATACAGTCACTGCTGATCAGAGTCCTGTCACGG
>CAZTBA010000486.1:0-789 GCA_964611725.1 uncultured bacterium | reverse complement strand
ATTATCGAGTTAAAGCGACCAGTGCGGGAGGCACAACCTATGGAGCGGACATGACGTTTACGACCTCTATACCCGTCATCTTTACGGATGGAAGCGGTTTTACGCCAATGATCACGCCGGGCAGTGCAAATCAGGCTATTGGGCGTTTTCAATTGGCCGGTGTTTCTTCCGGCGCATCACTGACTGCTACTACGATCCAACTAAATGGAACTCGCACGGGCTTAAGTAACCTCAAACTCTGGTCTTCAACTGATGCCTCGTTCGATTCAGGATCAGATACCCAATTGGGTTCGGTTATTGAGAATGATCCGGGTGACGGGAATTCTGTGTCGTTCAGCAGTTTCTCCAACTCCATCAGCACAAGTGGTACATATTTCTTTTTAACGGGAGATGTGGCCGCCGGTGCAACAGGCGATGTACAGGGCGTGATTGTCCAGAACAGCAGTCTGACTTTGGACACAGGAATCCTCTCCGGTTCAATTACCAATGCACTCCTGTCTGGTAGCGATGCACCTCTACCTGTGGGGCTTGTGTCTTTCTTCGCACACGCCGAAGGGCGAAGTATCATTTTGAATTGGATCACTGAAAGTGAGGTGGATAATCTGGGTTTTATCCTTGAACGTTCCGATGAGAGTTCTGAATGGGTAGAAATGGCTTCTTATCAAACGCACGAAGTACTCAAAGGTCAGGGCAACATATCAAGGCGGACTGAATACTGTTATACAGATGTGACAGTTGAATTTGGTAAGAGCTACTATTATCGTCTTTCTGACGTAAGCACAAAAGGGG
>CAZTBA010000485.1:0-3965 GCA_964611725.1 uncultured bacterium | reverse complement strand
GCCTCGTGATACATGTAGATCCGCGACGACTGACGCCAGTTGGTCACTCTGAATCCGTCGCTTGTGTAGGTCTTTCCCTTGAATATGATCCGGGCGCAGGTGATCGCCGGATACTGCCATGAATAGGGCAGGAAGCTCACAAGCTCCTGCAGAAGATCGTCCAGGGAATACATGTGGCGCTCGGCCAGTTGGCACACCCCGTAAAGGCAGTTCAATTCCTTGATGCGCTCACGCAGTGCGGGCCCGACCTCCTCAGGCTCGATTTCGGTGGGAAACGGGATCCGCCATAAAAGGGCCAGGTCTTTCGAAGGAAAAGGAAGGTGCCGACTTTCATCTGGAGATGGCGATTCCTCTTGATTCCCCATTAAATTCCTCCACTTCACTGCCTATTTTATATAGGCAGTATAAGTGCATTTATTCAGCATTTATAGCATTGATCCTATCGCATATTTGGAAAATAATCAAGAGGTCTCTCCAATTAAGGGGGTTAAAATGATTACCCAAACACTTGATCAAATACTGGAAGGACGCCGCAGTCAGCCCAGTCAACTCATTGAAGTACTGCAAGACGTTCAGGAGAACTACGGTTACATTTCTGAAGAGGCAATGAAGGCCGCGGCCGAAGGACTCGGAGTGCCGCTTATGGAAGTTTACCGGGTAGCTTCCTTCTACAGTGCCTTCAAACTTCAACCCTGTGGCAGAAACCACCTTATCATGTGCATGGGCACGGCCTGCCACGTCCGGGGCGCCCGTCTGCTCCTCGAGCAGGCCGTGGGTCAGTTTGGGGTCAGCCCCAACGAAGTTACCCCGGACGGTCTGTTCTCTGTCGAGCACGTCAACTGCCTCGGTGCCTGTGCCCTGGGGCCGATCGTCAGGGAAAACGGGTCCTATCATCACCATATGACACCGGGAAAGCTCCGCAAACTGATCGAGGTCCTGCGCCGCCAGGGAACGGAGGAAATCCAGCATGTCAAGGCTCAATAGTTACCGTGAGCTCGAGCACCTGTGCATGCGGCTGTGCGAGGAGCGCCGGAACATTACGACCACAGTGATGGCGTGTGGCGGGACCGGCTGTCAGGCCTCGGCGTCCCGGGCGGTTATCGCCGCGATTCTTAACGAATTATCCCAGCAGGGACTGGACGGAAAAGTCTGTCTGCGCGCCACTGGCTGCCACGGTTTCTGCGAGCAGGGCCCCATTGTCGTCATCGAGCCGGGCAACATCTTCTATTGTCACGTTGCGCCGGATGATGCCTTCGAGATCGTTTACCAGACTGTGATTAAGGGCGAGGTTATCGAGCGTTTGCTCTATACTGACCCCGTTTCCGGAGAGAAAGCCCGGACCGAGTCGGATATTCCCTTCTATTCGCGCCAGGACCGGCAGCTCCTGTCCCTGAACCGCAAAGTTGATCCCTGCTCGATTGAAGATTACATCGCGGCCGGCGGCTATTCGACGCTGGCCAGGGTTCTTGACCGTGTGGCACCGGATGATATTGTCCACGAGATCCAGGCCTCCGGTTTGCGGGGACGCGGCGGCGGCGGATTTCCAACCGGGCGTAAGTGGGCCGAGTGTCGGGAAGCGCCCGGAGATGAAAAGTATGTGATCTGCAACGCAGACGAAGGTGACCCTGGAGCCTATATGGACCGGTGCGTGCTGGAGGGCAACCCCCACCTGGTGCTGGAAGGCATGATGATCGGTGCCTGGGCTGTCGGCGCCCGTAAAGGCTACATCTACGTCAGAAACGAATACCCGCTTGCGGTCACACATTCCCGCATTGCGGTAGAGCAGGTGCGCGAGTTCGGGCTCCTCGGTGACAACATCCTGGGCACGTCCTTCTCGTTCGATGTGGACATTGCACGGGGCGGTGGGGCCTTTGTCTGCGGCGAGTCAACCGCGCTCATGGCTTCGCTGGAAGGCACAGTCGGCGAGCCCCGGCCCAAAGACGTGCACACCGTGGTGGACGGACTTTATCACAGACCCACGACCTTGAACAACGTCGAAACCTGGGCGAATATACCTGCCATTATCCGGAACGGCTCGGCCTGGTTTGCATCGAAAGGGACTGGGGGCAGCAAGGGCACTAAAATCCTTGCGCTAACCGGTAACATCAAGAACACCGGCCTGGTCGAGGTGGCCATGGGCACGCCCATCCGTACGGTGGTGTTCGACATCGGGGGCGGTGCCCTCAACGGCAATCCGATCAAGGCGGTGCAGATTGGCGGTCCTTCGGGTGGGTGCCTGCCTGTTTCCAAGTTCGACCTTCCGGTGGACTTCGACGTGCTTTATGAGACTGGCTTCATGGTCGGCTCCGGCGGCATGGTGGTGATGGACGAGGAGTCCTGCATGGTTGATGTGTCCAGGTACTTTTTAGCCTTTCTGCAGGACGAGTCGTGCGGTAAGTGCGTGCCCTGCCGGCTGGGGATCGATCGTATGCTCGAAATGATTACAGACATCACCGAGGGCCGGGGCACGCTCCAGCAGCTTGACCTGCTGGAGGAGCTGGCCGACACGGTTTCCCAGACTGCCCTCTGCGGCCTGGGAAAGACCGCTCCCAATCCCGTGCTCTCGACGCTGCGTTACTTTCGTTCGGAATGCGAGGCGCACATCAAGGACAGGAAATGTCCGGCGGGGGTGTGCAAGGCCCTTATCACCTACTCGATTGATCCGGAAAAATGCAACGGCTGTGGCGTCTGTATGCGCGGGTGCGTACACGGGGCGATTACCGGCGAGAAAAAACAGGTACACGTCATTGACACCGGGCTCTGTCAGAAATGCGGGATCTGCCGAAGCGAGTGCAAGTTTGATGCCGTTCGTGTCGTCTGAGGAAACGGGGTGTTAGAATGCTGCAGTATGTCAACGTTAACATAGACGGGGCCATAATTCGCGCAATCAAGGGGACCAGCGTTCTCGACACCGCGATTGAATACGGCATCTGCATTCCCCATCTTTGTCACGTCCCCTATCTGTCCGATATCGGCGCATGCCGGTTATGCATTGTCGAGCATGTAAGCAACGGCCGCTCCAAAATCACCACTTCCTGTACCTTGAATGTAGAGGAAGGCATGGTGATCATGACCAGTACGGATAAGGTCTGGAAACTGCGCCGCAATCTCGCGGAGCTGCTGGTAGCCCAGGCCCCCAACTCCCGCTCTATTCAGGATATCGCTGTCCGCTGCGGGGTCAAGGAGGTCCGGTACCCGTTTCGGAACGATGATTGTATTTTGTGCGGGCGCTGCGTACGGGTTTGCACCGAGGTCTGGAAAGCGCGGGCGATCGGCTTTGTCGGACGGGGCAAGGATCGCCGTGTAGACTATCCCTTTGGTGTCCGGCCTGAGTTCTGCAAGCAGTGCGGCAGCTGTATAGAGCTTTGCCCCATGACGATCACCCCCTGCGACGGGCCCATGAAATCCGGGGAGGAACGCCTCTGCGGAAATTGCGAATCGCAGCTAATCATCGCCGATCAGACGCCGGGAAGCTGCGTGTGGTGTAAACTGGGCGAAGGTTTCGCCTGCGGACGCTATGCCTAGAAATCCGGGCTTGGGCCGCAAGAATTGAGTTTAACAGATAGCCGCCTCTGTTGCGTGGCTTAGCAATCTGACTGATAAAGAGCGGCGCCATAAACCACTCGGGTTCCTCTTAAAGACAGAACACCGTAGGTTCGAGTTCTAGATTAACCGATATTTATACCTGTGAAACCAGCTATATTTTGCTAACCTGGGCCACACTTTTTTCTATCTAAGGGCTTGCCAGACGGGGTGCTGCGTATATACTATTAGTGGCAGAAGCATTCGGGGTAATTGTCACCCTGTTACTGACAGAAAGCAGAACTCGTTCCGTTAGATATTGGAAGAAAGCGTATCTGACACTCTCTTCAAATCCATGAGGAACACTGCTACGACAAAGGAGGCACAAAGTGGCTAAGAAGATCAGTACGAGAGTTAATCAGCTCCTGGGATCGGAGTACCCC
>CAZTBA010000484.1:0-4031 GCA_964611725.1 uncultured bacterium | reverse complement strand
CTCGCATCATCGAAACCAGAAACTTAAATCCAAAATCTAATGTGACAAAGTCAAGCTAATCCCTCCAGTTTAATAATGGACATTCTCCGGTCCATGCCGAGAAAGGAGGATACAACCAAAATCGCCAACCCCAAAAGCCTCGTTCCTCAGATACCTTCTTTATGGAATGCAGGCTGTCTCAGCCTTAAATAGGAGCTTTCCCTGCAATGTTTTGCCTTTCACTATCTTTTGTAACTAAACATTATTAAAGATAAAAAACCGAGCTATCCTTATTGATCCTTCGGTAGCTCGGCTGTCATGGCTCAGCTCAACCCCACACTGTCACCAAAACCTACCCGTCGAACGTTAGACCCGCTGGCTTTGCGAAACCCCCTTTTGGGAGCTTTGCCTTTGTCGGGATCCTAAACCATAAAGTTTATAGTAATAAAGAAGCCCGTTCCGTTAATTCCTCATAGAAGGGCATTTGTGGGCTAAAGATTTTAAGTTATATCACCACCCATAAGGTTAGATGAAATCCCTAAAGGCCAACAATTTACAAACGCAGTATAAGAAAATTATCCTATTTTGTCAAGTTTTTTCAGTATCCGCCAACGACAAATCTCCTGACATTTTCTATCATCATAATGGTCGACATCTATGATAGTTCACCGCAGTAATATTTGGCATTCCTGTGGCACTTGCGGGCGGGGATGCCGGCAATGTATGGCCCGGTTTAAGATGGCGGATATCTCCCGCAGCTCAAGCACATGAACGACGTAGGATACATTAGTTGTGAGAATATAGAAAAGAACGGGAAAAAGGAGAGTTAACCTTCTTATGAGCGGACTTCGAAGTGTATCACCTCAAGTAAAGAGGCGCGCCCGGCGTGACTCGAACACGCGACCCACGGATTAGAAGTCCGTTGCTCTATCCAACTGAGCTACGGGCGCCGTCTTATGGTTTCAAATATAGTCAAAAACACCCCGAAAGTCAAATGAGATATGCACTCGGGGTCGGACAGGATTTTCTGCATCCGCGGTACAGTTGTGACGGTACGCGACGGGGTTCACGGTATTTTGCCCTTGTTCCTCTATAAGGAGCTTTCATTGCTTGAGGTGACAGTTCAGCAGAATAAAGATATTAGGAACTATAGCTCCTGAAACTCTTTCTCAGTGGACCTTACACAAATCCGCGTTTCAGAACAAAACTTCTCTTCCCCTGCTATTGCGATAGTGGGGGCGCCCCGCTGGGCATCTCTATTTTTGGAGTTACACTATAGAATTTCGAAAGAGGGTTTCTCGTCAGGGCCAATATCAATCTACCTGACGCCCAAATTCCTGGTATTCCCTGAATGCCGTTGTCTGAGCAGCCGCACGTATGCAATTTATGTCATCGAAACGGAGTTTTAGCAGAGATACTACACCGAAATCCAAAGCTGAATTATCAACCATCTGTTGAAGGACCTGCAATGCCTCATCGGAGGTCATTCCCTTTCTATAGGGACGATCCTCTGTAATGGCGGTGAACACATCCGCAACCGCCAGAATCCGGGATATTAATGAAAGACCCTGGTCACGGATATGGAAGGGATAACCGCTTCCGGATATACGTTCATGGTGAAAAGAAGCCCAGGAGCTGATGTCATCCAAAACACCGATGCGTTCGAGGATGCGATAGGTATAGAAAGTATGTTTCCGCATGACATTAAACTCATCCTCTGTCAGTTTTGCCGGCTTTTCCAAAATCTCTGCTGGCACGGAGAGCTTGCCCAGGTCGTGGAGATAACCTGCGATTTTTACCATCGAACACTCCTGTTCGGAGAATCCAACCAGCTTAGCCAATGCTTCGGCAACGGCAGCTACCCCGCTGGAGTGAGTCGCGGTGAATCGGCTCCTGAAGTCGATAATGTGAGAAATCAGTTTAGTCAAACTGAGAAGATCCTCTATATCCAACTGGACGGTCGCCAACTCCACCCTACGGGACAGAATAGAGTCTATAGATGGATATGTTACTTCGAGCCAGAAATACTCCCTGTGGGCCAGATTCTTAAAGGTATCAACAAGATCCGGCATAAACTTTTTCCCTGATTGCTTCTCGATCCTCTCACCAATTGTCCCGGCCTGCCCGAGTATTTCTTTCCGCTTGTCTATGAGCACAGTCAGCCGGTCGGCCAGATGCAGGATATGGCTGCCAATCGGCACCCGTTTTCCCCTGAAATGGGCACCTTCTCCTTCATTCCATGGAACATGATGGAACCTGACAAGTTTAGCTACGTTAGAAAGAGGCTCAAAAGTCTTGATAAGCGAATAGCCCAATTCAGCATGCTCATGAGGTTTTTCGATCTCAAACTTCATGGCGTCTATTCTGTCTTTCAGGGAAAGGCCGCCAATATCATGTAATGCCCCTGCCAGTACCAGATCTCTTTGCTCCTCAACCGGTAAGCCTAATTCCCCGCCTATGCTGAAAGCGACGTAAGCTACTTGTTTGTGGTGATTGGCTACAGCCGGGCTGACCAAATCGACAGCATCCGACAACCCCATTACCAAATCAAATAGTGAAACCTGCATTTCCCCTATCATACGGCCTGCCTTCCTTTCCGGGAGATCCGTACCCGTCAAAAATTTCCCGGGGCCTTTCACAGTCCTGGTGCCACCTTTCTGTAAAGACCTCATTCCAGAAAAACTTTAAACCTCCCGCAGTTTCAGAACCTGCGGGAGGTCGCAGAAATCGTCACATATCAAGCCTCAGGCTTATTGCTAAGATCTATTTAGTTTGACCGTCGCTATGCCGTAAGCCGGGACCTTGATGGAAACCAATCCGTCTGAATATTTTGCGGTGTTCTTATCCGTCGGCCTTTCGATGAGATCGACCTCAACGGCCTCGGAGAACGATCCCGCAAGATCCGGATTCAGGCTGATCCTGGCCTCAGAGGTCTTGCCAGCGACTTCGTAGAGCCTGAATATGAGGGCATCCTCATTCTCCGCCTTCTTCACAGCCGCCAGTATCACGTTCTCAGGTTCCGTCGATAGTAAGCTGGCCGAGGCCGGCAGGTCCCCGCCGTGGATCTCAGTTCCTATGATGGCGAGCGGATGGTTGAATCCCGCGCCCTCATGTACGCAGTCCATAGGACCCCACTCGTCACCATGGGGGACAACGGCCAGACGGATACGGTGCTCGCCGATCTCGGGCAGGATATCAGGTTCGTAGCTGCTCCGGACCAGTGTCAGCCTGAGCGTATCGTCGAGCATCGAATGGCCATACTTGGAATCGTTAAGGAGTGTGAGCCCGGCGACGCGTGTCTTCCCTCCGGCTCTGGCCTTGCCTGTGACGTCGGCCCAGCGCTGTGAGGGAACCTCTTCGCCGCCCGAGGGCTCTCGGACCGTGTGACCGTAAGGCGTCTCGTACCTTATGGAGTAATCCTCGAGCGCCAGAGGGAAGTTTATCCGCAGCCCCGGAACGCCTATCTCGGGGCCTCCCCTCTTGAGCCAGATGGCATCGATATCGATCTCCACCTTTGGGTCACCTGCCCTGACCGTAGTTCTGACGGTTACGGTCGAATCGTTGATCTTGATCTTGGAAGTGACAGTCCTCTGGTAGGGTCCCGACGACTTCTGCTCCAGGGAGACAACCTCGAGGGGATAAACGGATTTCTGTATATCACCCATAGTCCAGGACGACATCCCATGTGGCCTTTCCAGAAGATATTCGATGCATCCCAGGGGTTTTCCATCAACCGCCAGATCAGCTCCCGTCTTTTTATCCACAAGGCTCCGGATGCCGCCGGTGGCATTATCTATTTCGACCTTGATAAATTCGTTCTCAAGCACTCCCCGGGAGGGGCTTTCGAGCTTCGGATCGGGTTTCCCTCCATCGCCCTCATAGACTACATAGCTCCGATATCCGGTTCCGGGTATATCCGATGCAGGGAAAGCTATCTTGGTAAACGTATGGCCCCAGTAGTTACCCTTTTCGCCAACCTGGGCAGGTAGCCGTTTCCCCTTGTCATCTCGCACCTCGATCCTGTCGCTGTCGAAATCGACGCCCCACAGGGT
>CAZTBA010000483.1:0-4053 GCA_964611725.1 uncultured bacterium | reverse complement strand
ATAGAGGACATTCCCACCCGGGGGATATTTGAAGGGACCAGGCTCAGGTTAGTCAAGCTGGGAGAAAGGGAGTTTGATGCGGGGATCTCTTCCTGGAACCAGATCACTCTCTTCAGGGTGGATCCCACCTATCCACTCCACGTGGGTCCCATTACGGAGAGAATAGAGGCGCAGTGGAAGGGGGGGAATTGGGTTAAGAAGGAGGGAAATTATCGGATTTATCGTCTGGAAGGTAGAGCAGGTCCTCATCCCCTTGAGATGGAGATATGTTTTCTCGGTCAGGGGAGAGTGGATTTCTCCCTGGAGGTCGACTGGGAGCAGGAGGATGGATTTCTTACAGCCTCTATCCCTTTGACCTTTTCAGGTAGACTCTTTGCGGATATACCTTTTGGTGTGGAGGAGCGGAAGATCGAGGAGGAACCCTATTATCCTCCTTCCTGGAAACACCAGGGATATGAGAGGTTCCGCAAAGGCATGTTCTTTTCCTCTTCCTGGGTGGACCATTCGGATGAAGAGAAAGGGACCGCTTTCCTGCCCAGAAATGGTGATGTCTGCTTCATAAAGGAGAATGGTCAACTGCATCACATTCTAATAAATAGCGTATCCTACCGCCCAGATTGGGAGAGAGATATCAACCCGAGTATAGGAGGGGTCGGCAGGCATAGATTTCTTTACACCCTCTTCTTTCATAATGGAGGTTGGAAAAATATCTACAAACGTTGCCAGATGTTAAAAAGAAAACCTTATATTCTTCCCCTCTACGCTTCCCGGGAACCCTCTTTACCGCCTTCCCTTTCCTATCTCTCTATTTCACCTCCTTCGCTTATCCTCACCGCGCTTTACATGAAGGGTTCACGATTTGTGTTGAGATTTTATGAGAAGGAGGGGAGGGAGACGGAAGCTAAGCTGATAACCCTTCTCCCCGTGAAGAGGTGGGAGAAAACGGATTTTCTCGGGAAATACGGCGAACCGATTTCCCGAGAGGGGGATATATGGAAATTCAGGGTGAAACCTTACGAGACAGTTACTCTATTGGGAGAGGTATGATGTTTCTGGTTATGTGATTATTGCGTGGGAAGGTTTCTATAGCGACTTGGTGCCAGGTACTATTCGTGACTGATCTTATACCATTTTCCCCGAGATGAGGTTCATAGTGGAGTTATCTTAGATGTATTATGAAACACTACTACCAAACATCAGCGAAGAAGCGTCCTTTCTGAAAGAGCGGATGCAAAGAGAAAAGGACGTGAGAAAGAAACTAAGGTTGAGAGTGAGCTGACGGACATTCGCTGTGGTGTTTTTCTCAAGACTCATGATCTAAGCTCTCCTCGTATGGAGCTTTCTAGCCCAGGTGTTAGGCCGGTACATTTCGAAACTCCACGATGTAGCATAAAATGACCGCCCGATTTAGTCAATTTCTCTCTTGTTCCGTTTCTTGTTAACTTTAGATAACACCCAATCCCCGACCCTGCCATGCTGTGCAAAAACTGCAGCGAAATCTGTTTGATCCGTAAAACCCCTGGAAAGGTTTTTGGTTCTGTCTCAGCAAACGTACGCCAAGACTGGGATAGTGGAAATCCGACCAGAGATAGAAGCGAGATGACGACTGGACTCGCTCTGTGTTACTGCGAAAGCTCCCACCACGTACGATCCGGAATATACTTTTGCTAGCCCCCGTGGGATCCATACTAGGGGAAATACTATAGTAATCCGAATCATAATAGTCCTAACACCATTCCCACACATTTCCATACATATCGTACAATCCCCAGGGATTCGGAAGTTTTCTCCCTACCTCATGTGCATATTCCTCCTCGATATCTGAGGTATTGGCGCAATACCAAGCGTAATCCTTCAACTGGCTCTTGTCTTTCCCAAAGAACCACTGTGTGATCGTGCCCGCTCGACACGCATACTCCCACTCAGCTTCTGTAGGTAACCGGTATACTTCCTTCTCTTCTTCATCATTTAGTTTTGAGACGAAATGCTGCACATCGTTCCATGAGATGTATACTGCCGGATAATTGAGATTCTCTGACGGATGATCCTCATCAGGCCATGGCCATGCCCCCATCACACTCTCCCACTGCCCCCAGGTGATTTCGTATTTCCCAAGCCAGAACCCACGGCTTATGGTGACTCTGTGGGCCGGCAGCTCACAGTCCATAGAATTCGACCACTCCCCTTGACTCTTCAACATCTGTTTCTGTTCCTCCGTTAGGCCCATCACAAACATACCTGGTTCAATCCAGATCATCTCCATCTTGACACCACCGGGCAGCACCACCACTCTATTTTGAATTCCTTCCTGCTCATTAAACTCTCCCTCCACGTAACTCTTCGCTATACTTACAATAGTTACTTCACTCTTGACAAAATCAACCATCAACTCAGTTGTCTTCCCGGGAAGAATTTGGATATTTTGAGATAGTTCCTTGCCCAGAGCCGAAAATGATATCGGATATATCCCAGCAGAGATATTCTCTATTTTCAGTTCATCCTGCGATTTTTCTCTCGATACACCTAATTCATGGCACTTAATTTGACACTCAGTAGGAAGGCTGTGGATGATAAGATTCCCAACTCCAGCTATGATCCCTGGCTCTGCATTTTGCTCTTCCTCCGTAACCCTAGTCTCTGGATCAGTTGCCGACAATTCGGCAACAAGCATTTGCCCGCATTTGGAGATCACTATCCCTTCTTTTGGTCGCAAATCTAATCTGCCCAGTCCATATAAAGATCCATGGGACACTTCTGCAGAACTAGACCTCCGACATCAGCCGAAAAGATGTTTCTGGAAATTCCATCCAGCAATATTTGAATGTCAGATGGATATTCAGTCTGAATATGCCATCTCTCTTCTGCTTGTGATAGTAGCGTTAGGGCAAGAATTGCTGAAATCAGAGATATGGGTAGTCTCTTTCGTATGATAGTCAACTCCCACTTACTTCAACGCTAACAGCCAACGTCATCACCGAAATATAGTGGACTATATCGTGAGTATCAGATTATCTTCTCCTATCCCCCTGCATGGCAGCCCTAACAAATGGATAAAGCACGAAGTTTACAGCCAACTTTCTTTTCTCTATTGAGGCACCTCTAAGAATGGACATACCTATGTCATTTTCTGAAAGATTTATTACCGCAACAAGCAATCCATTTGGCAGATATATACCTCTAAGCTCCAGCGATTCATAAGTACCACGAGATATGTCGAAACAACAGTGGAAGATCTCTGGATCCACCCGATGAGACTTTACGCGATATCCAAAAGCCTCAGAAAATGCCAGTCTAAAGGAGTCCAAGGCTTCCTCAGAACCACAGGATTCAGCTAAAACGAAACCTCCCGAACCCAAAAACGCCCCAAGTTTATAGATCTCAGGTTCAGTCAAAATGAAACCTGAATCTGCCCTCAAGTACATCCAGGGGGCGATCATGTCGAGATCTCCCAGATTCTGGGGCAGAGTTAGGTCCACCCTGACGGACGTGAAGGTTACGATCTGTCGGGCGAAGGACTTCAATATATTCGTCCACACTTGACGATCTGCACTACTAACATAGCTTGGTAGTACCAATGACATATACAACGACCCTTCGACGCGGTTCTTAAATCTCGGGTTTCGGAATATCCTTACTTGGTACTCTGCCTGTTCTTGGGGTGCCCTAGAAGCATGATCTGAGACGTTTCTCTCATCCGTGGACACAGGCTCCTTGGTAGATTCTTTGGTTTGACTCTGGTAGGTGCAGCTACTGATTGTCACCACAATGAGAAATATCCGAAGAAAGTGAAACCGTGATTTCATAGAACCCTCCTCGTATGAAGCATTCTAGCCCACGTGTCAGTCCGGCACCTTTCCGGATAGTGCTATCTCTGTAGAGTTAATATAATCGAATTTTGCACCAGACCTACCGGAAGATTTTCCTTATCTTAATAAGATCATTTTCTTTGTTATTCTCCTTGCATCATTGTCAGTTGTTAGTCGATAGAAATAGATGCCGCTCGATACGGAAGCGTTCGAGCTATCCTTTCCGTCCCACCTCACATGATGGATA
>CAZTBA010000482.1:0-4069 GCA_964611725.1 uncultured bacterium | reverse complement strand
TATCAGGATAAGGAGCATCTTTGTAAAAGGGTCAAGGAAGGTGAAACTGTCCGTCATAAGGAGGGGGCTGAGGTTCAAACGAGGCGATATCTACAGTTACTCCAGTATCCTGAGAAGCCAGAGCGATCTCTTCCGGACAGGGCTTTTCAAGTGGGTAAGGATATATCCGGATAGGGAGAACATGTCGGAATCCGAAAGTGATGTGGTGGTTGAGGTTGAGGAATTGCCAGGAGGTGAGATTAATTTTGGTATAGGCTACGGGACGCTCGAGAGTTTCAGGGGCAGCGCCGAAGTCATGCAGCGTAACTGGCTCGGAAGGGGGATGGCTCTGGGATCCCGCGTCAAATTGAGCAAACTAAAGCGCTCTGTGGAGGTGCTTCTGACGCATCCCTGGCTTTTCAACACGCGTACGAACCTGGATCTCAGATCCTTCTACAGCTTTTCGGATGATCCGAGTTTCGTGATCGAGAAGGAAGGTTTCAGCATGAACCTTACGTCGAGGCTTGGGTCGCGTTTTATCCTGAAGGGAGGATATGAGCTAAGCCGGGACATTATACTGGAGCTGAAAAAGGGCGACGTCCCGCGCCGCACAAACCGTACCAGCCTGATCTCATTCCAGATAAACAGGGACAGTCGTAACAACCTCCTTAACCCCACCTACGGTTCGTTTTTCCAGCTCAGAAATGAATTTGCCAACAGGAGCCTCGGGGGGACAAGCCGATTTATAAGGAACAGCCTCCTCTTTCGCAGGTACTGGAGCAGCCGGAGAGACCTAACCTTCGCCATATCTTATGGTTTTGGGTTCATAGTCCCTGTCAAGAGCATGGAAGAGATACCTGTATATGACAGGTTCTATGCCGGTGGATTGAAGACAATACGTGGTTTCAAGGAGGGATCGATAGGGGTATACGGTGAGGACAGGGACCCTGGCGGCATGGTGATGCTTGTCTGTCAGAACGAGATCAGATGGCCTCTCTGGAATAATCTCAGGGGTGCAATTTTTTTTGATTTCGGAAACGTATGGCGTGAGAGGCGGGATGTCAAATCGAGTGATCTCAGACTGGGCTTTGGAACCGGACTGAGATTTGCGCTTCCTATCGGGAGAATATATTTCGATTTGGCCTGGCCACAAAAGAGCCCTGAGCCTATACGGGATACGCAGTACTATATAGGCATAGGACAGGTGTTCTAAGGTGGTTCAGCGATTTCGTTCCTCCCTCTCAATTTTCGTGAGCCCTGGAGGAAGCTCAAATTCGCTGTTGTCCAGCTTCTTCCCCTCGATTTCGACAATATCCGAAGTTGTTACAAGACCTTCGAAAACACAGGTGCTCTTAAGGGGAAAGCCCTTTATCTCTTTCGCTACTTCGTAAAGCTCCCTTCCCGGAAATGCCTGTGTCCCGGATACAGTTTCGAATGCCCTGTTGAGGCCCTCGTAAAACTCCTTCCCAAGGTCTATTTCATCCGTAACCCACATCTTAGCTACTTCTTCTCCATCGCGCTCGATTACATAATTCTCACAGTTATAGCCAATGATCTTCGACCTCTTTCCGGTACTCCTGTAGGACAAAGCTTCCTTGGGCATTTCCTTCGGGTGAACTTCTTTCATGATCTTCTCTACGGCTTCCCTTTGCTCGGTAGGAAGCGATTCGAGTTTTCCCTCAATATCTTTGATCACCTGATTTGACTTCTCTATAGCCAGCTTCATATCCCGGAAGGTTATCTCTCTGTAAGTTCCGCCTGCGGTATCTATAATCCATATCAGTTTCCTATCAGGGCGGAATATGAAGGTTTGTCCCTTTTCCTTATCCACGATTTTGACTATTCCGTTTTTGAAATAGACTGTGCTGTGTGATATCTCGGATATCCCTTCGGGCATAAGATCCGGCGATTTCGCCTCTACCTTCTCAGTTTGATGCCATATACCTTCGAAAGCGAAAGCTGACATGAAGGAAGCTACAGCTATTATTATAGCTATGGCTGAAGATAGACCTCTCATAGCTTTTCCGCTCGGATTCTGTTCAGATCAGGCTCCCCTCTGTTCACTTTACCAGGACCACCTTAGAAGTTGCCTCGAAGCTTCCGGCCTTCATCCTGCAGATATACAACCCGCTCGGCATATCTTGTCCGAGTGAATCCTTGCCGTCCCAGAGAGCATAATAGCTGCCGGATCTGAGGGGCACTTCCATGAGTGTTTTTACTTCCTGCCCTAAGATATTGTAGATCGAGAGGGAGGTTCTCACCCCTTGTCCAAGCTCAAACGGTATGCGGATCTGGGAGTTAAAGGGATTGGGGTAACCCTGGTGTAAGGCGAAGCGTGCAGGTTTTACCGTACCTGTTTCCTCCACAATGGTTGTCTGGCCTTCAACTACGGTTATCTTTCGATTCGGCTCAACCGATGTCAGCACATCAATGTTACCCGAAGGCCAGGCGACGATCAGGGAATCAATCTGCGACCTTTTACCGAAGCCAAAATAGAGCTCAAGCCTCTGGAAAGCTCCGCCGCCACCTGTCAGATCGCGTATCTGAGCCAGATCCCCGGAAACGGCCCTGACCCTCGTCCCTATGCCTGATCTGTTGCTCACTGTGCCGACGAGGCCGACCTTCAGGTAGTTGTTGCCAGTGCCTTCGTTCCTGTAAAGCACATTGGATCCATCTCTATTGCATAAGTACAGATCGAGGTCTCCATCATCGTCATAATCGAAAAATACCGGGGCCCTGTCCCCTCCCGGATGGCCTACCCCCGCGCCGGAGGTCGCATCGCTGAAGGTATCCCCTCCCTGGTTTTCAAGGAGTCTGTTGTTCTGTCCGTTGTTGGAGATATATACGTCGACATCGCCATCGCTGTCGTAATCCCCGATCGCGACCCCCACACCTTTATCGCTGCTCACGAAGCCTATCTCATCCGATAGCTTCGTGAAGGTTTCACCTCCGTTGTTCTTGTATATGAAATCCTCGTGATAGTCATCGTTTACGACAACTATGTCCATGTAGCCATCATTGTTGTAGTCGCAAAAGCTGATGGCGTGGCTGTTCTCTCTGACATCGACTCCGGCTTCCGCGGCCACATCCGTAAAGGTGTCGCCACCGTTATTCCTGTAGAGCGCATTGGGGTTGTCATAGTCTCCGACGTATATATCAAGGTCACCGTCGTTGTCGTAGTCGGCCGAGTCCATGCCGTGGATCCTCCTCACTGCGTCGATCCCGACTTCCGTGGCCACATCTGTGAAGGTCTCGCCGTCGTTGTTATGGTAGAGGATACTCGATTCGTAGCTGCTGGGTACGAATATATCGAGATAGCCGTCGTTATCGTAGTCCATAAAGATTGCACCGTGGCTGTCCGCTGGCCTTTCGGAAAGTCCGGCCCCTTCTGTCACATCAGTGAAGGTCCTGTTACCATTGTTTCGGAACAATAAGTTCGGGTCATGGGTGTTATCGTCCCAGTTTGCAACGTATAGATCGAGATTCCCATCGTTATCGTAGTCACCGAAACAACCTCCATGTCCGTTATAAGCATCGGCTACACCCGCTTCCGTGGCTACATCGGTGAAGACTCCTCCCCCGTCGTTGCGGTAGAGAGGGTTCGGGGTGCCCTTCATGTTTACAACATAGATGTCGAGGTCACCATCCCCATCGTAGTCGGCTATAAGAAGCCCATGACTTTGTCCGGCGTTATCAACCTTTGATTCAGCGGAGATATCGGTGAAGGTAACCGCTTCAGATGAACTGGAGGATATAAAAGTAAAGAGAGCTATATATACGAGCCAGAGCCCCGCTTTGGGCATTACATTCTCCTTTCCTAAGATATTGGGTTTTCAAGATAACGGCGGCATTTCAAAACGAAGTTAAGATCTTGTGGGTATCTTGTCAAGTAGATTGTAGATCTGGAACCCCCACTGCTTTTCAAAGGCTCCATGGATTATCAAGCCCTGTTGCCGGCTTGGTGTGATGGAGAATGGTGAGAATGGATCATTGGGCGGACGGATTCCTGGCAAAGTGGGGAAAGGCCATCAACTTTTTAGGGATAGGTAATAACATGGTATCCCCCTGTTGATATGTCAAAGAGATTTTG
>CAZTBA010000481.1:0-4081 GCA_964611725.1 uncultured bacterium | reverse complement strand
CCTCGAGGTAGATGGCGTTTCCCCCCACATCGCGGAAATAGTTGTCGATGACCCGGCAGTGTTCCGCGCATCGCAGCCGCAGGGCATTGCCGACATAGCGAGCCCCCATGCGGATGGCCATGGCGCCGCAGCCCTGTGTGCCTTCCGGGTGGAGGTTTTCGCCATCGAGTGTCTCGGTGAACGATAAACCGGAGACTGTGATCCACGAGGCGCCGTTAACGTCGATCAGGCAATCCAGCTCAGGCACCACCACTTCGCAACCTTCGACCGATCCCTCCGGCGGCCAGAAGTAGATCACGCCGTCCTCCGAATCGAAACACCATTCGCCGGGCTGATCCAATTCTTCCAGCGCATTCTCGATGTAGAAGCGGTTGTCAGGCTTGAACCGGATCGGAATGTACCAGGGGGAGATATCACAGTTCCACTGATTGTAGGACAGAACGATTGTGCGCGTCTCCTCGTCGATCTGCTTAATGGGCACGAACTTCATGAACCACCCTGCAACGGCGAAGATCTTCACCTCCACCTCTGTCGGTTTGGCCCAGCTCCGGCGGAAGGTCCCCGGCTTGTATCTGAAGGCCTGTGTAGGATTTTCCTCGTCCGGCCCTTCGATAAACGCCCATCCGGTGTAGATCGGGTCATCCGGATCGGCCTTGGGCCAGCGGGCGCGCGGCATGCGCTCGCCGTTGCAGAAAAGCTGACGGGATTTCCATTTGCCGCCCTTGCTTCCAGCCAGCTCTGAATGTAGTATCTTATCCCTGAAAGGTTGCCAGTCAGTGATCTTACGACCACCACTGAGGATCGGTTCTTCGTCCGGATAAGCGGTGTAGCTGATGGGACACTCGCGCGTACCGCTATCTTTCTCGCCCAAAACCAGAGGCTCCTCCATGAAGTATTTCCCACCCCTCACCATGACGGTGACCGACTCCTTCAACTCCCCATGTGTCTCCTTCATATCGCGCACCGCATCCCGTGCCCGATGAAGGGTGGCAAAGGGGCCATCGGTCCGATTCGCGTTGGGTTCCGGGAGCTTACCCGACCATAGGTTGTTCCCTTCTGAAGATACGAAGAATTCCATCGTCTGCTCCTTTCCAAACTACTACCTTTTGTCCCCTTTGCTCTCATGAAAAGATGTGCACGCCTTGTTGAAGAAAGAGGCGTCAGAACTTGTAACCAAGCGTAAAGTATGACACATCCTGTTTTACCCGGGGACCAATGAAGTTTTTGTCACCTCGACTGAGAATGAACTCAATTGGGCCGACAGGGGAGAGGAACTTGATACCGATGCCGAATCCCAGCAAATCATGGAATTCATACACGACTGTGGGCAGAAGATATTCCAGATTGAAGGCAGTATTGGCAATAAGCTTGAGGAATATATCTCTCCTGTACTGATATCGGTAATCGAAACGGAGGATAGACATTCGGCTGGCGTAGAGTTGGTCGTAAGCCACCCCGGCAAAAGTGTTCGGTCTACCCTGGTTCAAAAATTTATAGATCGGTAAGCCGGACGAACTGATTCCAAAAAAGGCATAGATTCGCGTAGTATGTCGATTGCGGAAGGTGCGGTAAAATTCAGTCGAGACGTTCATAAGGTGATAATGTACGTCGGATTTAAAATTCTTAAGGCTACCTTCGTATTGTGCTTCTATTAAAAGGCCCTCTCTCGGCAACAAAACGTCATCCAGGAAATCGACATTCATCTTGATGTAGATCTTTCGCAGTTTGTCCTTCCAGCTCGGAAATATTGAAGTGTCGGAAAGGGCTATATTGGGCTTGACATTCATGTATTCATGCTGGTATTCGATCTCAGTATTAAATGATTTGGAAAAAAGCAATCCCAATCCTGCCCCAATAGTAGTGGATCGATCCTTGTAGCTGGCAATTCGGGTGCCGTATCCGTCAAATATATTGGTCGGGATATCTTTATAAGCCAGACGCAGAAACGGATATGCGGGCAAATTGAGTGTTCGAGATGGATAGTAAGCCCTGAAGCACCACCTGGTCAGTCCGGCAAATTGCAGTTCGTTTTCAAGACGCAAACCGGGTATAAACAGGTTAGTTGCCTGAAAACTAACGGCAGCTACGAGTTTATGCAGATCATCGTAGCGAAGTCCAACGCGCAATCTGCGGATCGGAAGTTCTTTGACCGTGAGTTTGAGGTCAACCATGTTCTCGCCTATTGGCTCGATATCGTAAAGGATATTTTCGAAATATCCAAGCCCGTACATCTCCATAATCCGCCGGTTAAGGTAATCCGTATCCAGCAGATCCAAGGGTTTGAGACCTAACAAGCGGTAAATAAAAGAAAATGGGAGGGTCCGATTACCGGCGATCGAGATGCCATGGATGATCGGTTTTTGTCTTTCTTTGATCCGAATCAAAAGACGAACAAACCCATCTGACATTGGGATGATCTCATAGTGAATGTTCTCAAAATGACCGGATGCCCTTATTTCTGCAATACGACTGTTGAGGAGTGTGGGATCGAAAACATCACCTGGTTTCAAGTTGAGCTCTTCGTAAATAGATTTAAACGGTCTGCTTGTGTATCCTGTGATTTGAAGGCTGTGAATCCGAGCCCTTTTGGCCAAAAATTCAAGGTTTGCAGAATTCTCTACCTGCTGGAGATTATATTTCTCTTTCATCGCTATTAATTCTGGCAGACTTTGACGTGCCGCATGATTGCCTATCTGAATTATCTTTTCGATCTTATCATTGCCAAAATCCGCGACCGTAAACCCGGTGATATCCGGGCTGATCAGTATATCTGCTTTCTCAATGTTTTTTCTCCATAGATCAAGTCCGAGCATGGAAATCGATTGTTCAAGGATGTCCAATGCGGAATTGAGTTGCTCGCGTTTCTTCAGTGGAGTCCCTACGTCGATCGCGATCACGACATCGGCCCCCATTTCTCTTACAACATCTACTGGCAGATTATTGACGAGACCGCCATCGACAAGGAGGGAGTCACCCCATTCCACGGGACTGAAAATGGTAGGTATCGCCATTGTGGCCCGCATTGCTTTTGCCAGAGAACCGCTTTTAAGCACCACCTGCTTACCGGTCACCAAGTCCACAGCCACGCAGCGGAAGGGGATCGGCAGTTCATCGAAATCGGTGGTTCTTTCGTGTGGAAATGTGAGGCTTGAGAAGAGCAGCGATATCTTTTGACCGAAGATCAATGCGCTCGGTGTCGTTAGCTTCGATCCCTGTATCCCAAATTCAAGCTGATATCTCCCGGTATCCTTTTTTTGGAAATAGGGCAGCATTTTACGCGGTGGTTCGTCCGTGAAAATCTCCTGCCAGTCGCTGCGGAATGCCAGCTTTTCGAGCTCAAGCCCCTTGTAACCGATGGAGTACAGCGCACCCACGATGCCACCCATGCTGGTACCCGCAATGTAATCCACGGGGACCCTCAGCGAGTCCAGCATCTTCAGTGTGCCGATGTGGGCAAACCCCTTCGCACCTCCGCCTGAAAGCACCAGTCCGATTTTGGGGCGGTCCGCAGCACTGCCATGGGCCAGTGAAATCCAGGAGAGGAGCAAAACTAAGATGTATATCCAGACACTTTTTATGAAGTCTCTATGAACCATTTCGATTGATTATGCCGATCTGTGTCCAATGAAGGGATACGTTCTCCCACTGTCGTGCGATGCAGAGATGACCCGTTGGGGCGTCTTTGAAAACTCTATAGAAAGCAAATGGTATCAGGTAGTGATTTCGAGTTTCGGGATGCTGAATATATCCCTGTAAGCATTGACCACTGCAAGGTAATTTTCCAGCGGGACGCTCGCGGCGATCGCGTTACTGGCACACAGTATATGTCCGCCATTTCCCATACCGGCTTCGAGACATTCGATAGTATGCTCCCGGACGACTTCAGGAGAACCGAAGCTGAGCGTGTTGCCACAGTCGAGGTTCCCGTAAAACGTTACCCGGTCTCCGTAAGCTGCCTTCAGTTTCCCCAGGTCCATGCCGGCATGCATGTCGATTTCCAGGTAGCCGTCCACTTCACACCCGAAAAGGAAATCCTCGATAATGGGCCAGAGGTTCCCATCGCTGGCATTGACCGTATATC
>CAZTBA010000480.1:0-4081 GCA_964611725.1 uncultured bacterium | reverse complement strand
AAGAGTCTTCGTCGTCGGAAACACCTCCCGATCCGGTGGTAAGTGCCGGGGCACCTATATTCTTGGCCACATGCATCAGTTTGATGAACCGCCCTCTGCACCCCTCGTCCAAAAGGTTGGTGCTTGCGCCAATCGATTCTATGGCGAGCCCACGCTCAGCTATCTTGCCGACAACTTGCTGATAATACTGGTCACTCCGATCCACGGGCAGGTGTTCAGCCATCCCCTGTATCGAGCACAGCTCTATTGCCTTATATCCGGCTTTCTTTATCCCGTCAAGCGCCGTATCGAGATCGTAGCCGCCGTAGAGTATCGTACTGCATCCGAGCTTCATCGTTCCTCCCTCTTGTTTTGAAGGTTATTGATACTAGAATTTGTGAGGCAGGCCGGAAGCCTGTCCTCACAGCCACTTTTTCAAAAACTCAAAGGCTTTCACCCCGTAGAACTGGTGTTCGCCCTCAAATATCTCCATATCTATCTTATCCTTTGCACCGAGCATCCCATAGATCATCCTGGCCTTTTCGAACGCGAACTTCGTGGCCTCGATGGGAAATATACCGTCTTCGGTGCCCGACTCCACAAAGAGCCCTCTGGGGGCTATAAGCCCGGTTATATCGTACATCTCGAAGTACTTCAGTATGTCAGGTATGTAGTTATCTATGCAATGGGACACACTCATTATGCTATTCTTATAGGTATTGAAGTAGCCGCTCACAACCGCCGCCTTGACCCTCTCATCGAGGGCAGCCGTATAAAAGGTTGTCGTGCCACCGCCGGATATGCCCATACAGCCTATCCTTTCGGGATCGACCTCGCTACGCTTCAGCATATAATCTATGGCCCTCATGGCATCGTAAACACGCCACCCTATCATGGTCTGTCCCAGTAGAAATGCCGATCCCGAGACCGGCTGGCAGGAGGAAGCACCCGGACCCTCCTCCCTGGCCTTCTCACCCCTCCTGTGCCCGAACCCGAGCTGCTCTATAGCGAAGGCGACGTATCCGTGGTCAACGGCCTGGAGTGCGAAATCCTTCTGATACCCTCCGTAGTCCTTTCTCTGCGAGCCGTCCTCCTCTATGCCGACAATATCATCACATCCCCTTCCATGGCCGTGCAGACACAGCATTGCGGGAGCAGGGGATTTAAGTTCTTTCGGTATGAGAAAATAGCCAAACACGGTGAGGTTCTCCCTGCTCTGGAAATAGACCGATTCCCTTACGTAGTTTGGAAATTCGGCCCTGTCGGTCACCTCCGCATCGAGGTTACACTTCATCTTCGGGAATCCCCCGAGGAGTTCGACGAGTTTACCTTTCAACTGTTTCTTCCAGTACTCCGTCTCGAACTTGCTCTTGGCTTTGAAACTTAGGGAGGGTTTGCTCCTCTCGTACAATTCCATCGAAAACGCCACAGGATCAAGTTTTCTGCTTGCCATTCTGTGTCCCTTTCCTGTATTGCAGATTGTAGATTTGAGATCGTAGATTGAAAAATCTGAAAACTCACTTTCCGGATGAATACCTACGACCCTTTTTCTATGGAATTCACAACTCCGTTCACCGCCAGCCTTTCCTTTATGCTCCTGGCCAATGTCTCGCCTATCCCTTCAACTGATGCTATATCGGAAATGTCCGCCCTTGATATCCCTTTTACTGATCCGAATGTCTTGAGGAGTGCCACCTTTCTTGCTGGCCCTATGCGGGGTATATTATCGAGGGCTGACTGCGATATCTTCTTATCCCTCAGTTTCCTGTGATAGGAGATAGCGAATCTGTGGGCTTCATTTCTCAGATTCTGGAGGAGCTTAAGCGAAGGGGATGATCTCCTTATAACCTGCGCTTCCGGGAATCCGGGCACAAATACCTCTTCAAGGCGCTTCGCAAGTGAAACCACCGGCTGGTCTTCCACCCCAAGCTCCAACAGGGCCTCGAGGGCGCTCGAAAGCTGTCCTTTGCCCCCGTCCACGAGAAGGAGGTCGGGGAAGGACTTTCCTTCGGCATTAAGCCGCCTGAACCTCCGGCAGACTACTTCCCTTATCATCGCAAAATCGTCCGGCCCCTCAACTTCCTTTATCTTGAACCTCCTGTATTCACTCCTTCTGGGCCTGCCACCGACAAAGCACACAACCGACCCAACAGCCTCACGGCCATGTATATTTGATATGTCCACAGCCTCGATTCTGAGGGGAGGCTTCGGAAGGTTTAGGTCCTTCTGGAGCGCCTCGACGGATTTAGGGATCTTGGGCTTCAGGCGTTCCCTCTTTGCCCTCCTCTCCTCAAGTAGGACATCTGCGTTTTCCTCCGCCATCCTCACCATCTTGGCCTTATCTCCCCTAATTGGAACCGAGACGGTGACCTTGCTCCCCCTCTTTTTCGAGAGCCATTCGGAAAACTCATCTATCCCGGGGATCCTGCAGGGGAGATAGATTCCCGAAGGGATCGACATTACAGTGACGTAGAACTGGTACACGAAAGCAGAGACTATGTCTTCGAGATCCGATCCGGAAACATCCCCGAGGAAATAGTGTTTCCTGTCAAGCAGTTTCCCATCGCGGACCTCAAGGACAACTCCACATGCCTCATCCCGGTCCGCTGCCAGGGAGATGAAATCCCAGTCGACCTTCCTATGTGAGACCACCTTCTGTCTCGTATCCACCCTCTCGATATCGGCTAAGCGGTCACGGTATTCGGCCGCGACCTCAAAGTTCAGCTCCTCGGACGCCTTTTCCATCTTCTTTTTGAGGATCTTGGCAAGCTCGTCGTTTCTGCCCGTGAGGAAGAGCTCCGCCTGACGTACCAGCTTCAGATACTCCTCGGGCTTTACGAAGTCCTGGCATGGTGCCAGACAACGTTTTATATGGTAATCGAAGCAGGGCCTCTTGACCTTCTGTCCGGGAAGTCTGTGGGAGCAGGTTCTTATAGGGAATATCCTGTGGAGGGTATCGAGCGTCCTTCTAAGTGCACTTACATCGGTATAAGGGCCGAGGTACTTGGAGCCGTCATCCTCCAAATTGCGTGTCAGTAAGATCCTCGGATAAGGTTCCTTGGTTATCCTGACAAACGGATATTTCTTGTCATCCTTGAGATTTATGTTGTACTTCGGCTTATGTTTTCTTATGAGGTTAGCTTCGAGTATCAGCGCCTCGACTTCGCTATCGGTAACTATGCACTCGAAATCCGCTATACTCGAAACCAGGGCACCGAACTGGGGTCTGCCGTCTCCTTCGGATTTATGGAAATACGACCTCACCCTGTTGCGCAGGACTTTCGCCTTGCCTATATATATTACCCCTTCACCCTCGCCCTTCATTATGTAAACGCCTGACCTCACGGGGAGACTGTCAAGCTTAAGCTTGAATTCTTCAGGTAGCCTTTTGGGGTTCAAAGCGATATCACCTCTGCGCTCATAGACTCCAGATCTATAAGGGCAACTGTCGATTTCCCGGACACCCAGGCCCCACATTCACCCGGGTTAACTATAAGCGGTTTTCCCTCCCTCACATCAACCTGATGCGTGTGACCGTAGATTATAACATCGTATTTCCCACTTGATGCGAGCGCATCCATGCAGGAAGGTTCATGCATTACGACGAAGTGTTTTCCCAGGTATATAAACTCATAGGGACCCTGGTTTATGGTGCCCACCTTGGAGAGAGCAGTTTTAAGTCCTATCTTCTCCCCATCGTTATTCCCGAAGATAGCCACAAACTTCGCATTAAGTTGCGAGAGGTCCTTCGAGGTGAAAGGAGCAACGAAATCACCGGCATGGATAACCAGGCCGACCTCTTCGTTGTTGAAAACATCGACAGCTTTAGAAATTTTCGGTCTGTTGTCGTGGGTATCAGATATCACACCAACTCTCATTGTCCCACACCTCCAGAGGAATACAAAAAATCACCGGAGGGCTTCCCTGCGGTGATAACATCACTATCTTGTTGCCTACCCGGGGGCAGGGTGTCATCCTGCCCCCGGGTAGCTCGGGCCTATGCCCACCACATTCCACCGGTCTCCTCCTCAAGCATAACATCCTTGAGGAATTTTACGGCTTTCGTGAGTCCCTCATTCACAGACATCACACTGTCCTCATG
>CAZTBA010000479.1:0-4086 GCA_964611725.1 uncultured bacterium | reverse complement strand
CTGTAAGGAAATAGCCCCGAATTTTCCTGGCCATGCCATCTCCGCCCGAAGGAGAACGCTTGCGAGCGGTAAACATAGATGCTAATTTCGCCCGGAGTTTGCCAAGAATACTACCTCCTCCAGAAGGCTTGTCAGCCATGAAGGCATCACTTCCTTTCACCCTTTTCAGGGACAACCTCGTAGACGATTTCTCCCTTTTTGATCATGCCATAGTTCTCCCTGGCAACTTTTTCTATGTAACCGAGATCCTGTTCAAGGTTATTCTTCTTTTCAATGAGCCTATTTTGCTCATCAAGGAGCCTCGCTTTCTCCCTCTTAAGCTCACTTGTCTTCTTCCTGAGATGGTATATTTCGTAGAGTCCGTAATCCCCTCCTATGAAGATATACAGGAGGAGAACCATAAAGAGTAGAAGGAGAAGCCTCTTCATCCTCTTCGATTTGGGCGAAGGATGACGGTATCTCGGAAGCCTTTTGTATGAATTCTGCATAAAATACCTCCCTTACCCTCCGAGGTCAGAACAGTCGCATAGATTTATCAGTCTCAGCATCCCAGACTATAGGTTCAAGTAAGCTAAAATTAAAATGGAGGCACCATCCAAAGTTACTGAAATTGGATCACTGACACAGAGAAAGTTAAGTTTTTTGCCTTTAGATTTCAAGTTCCTATTTACCATAGACCTTGCCGGGATCAAAGACTTTATCGCCATCCTCGATCCAATTGCCATCCCTATAGCATCTGTAAAAACACGATCTATAGCCCGTATGGCACGCTCCCCCTTTCTGTTTTACTTTGAAAAGGAGAGCATCCCCGTCACAATCTATCCTGAAATCCTCCACGTGCTGGAAATTCCCGGAACTCTCGCCCTTGATCCAGAGCTCTCCCCTGCTGCGGCTCCAGTAGGTCATACGCCCGGTTTCCATCGTCATCACGAGGCTTTCCCTGTTCATATAGGCGGTCATGAGAACCTCGCCGCTTTCATAGTCTTGAGCTATTGCAAGGATGAGGCCATTTTTGTCAAACTTGACATCGTCGATCCACATACATCCCGCCCTTTCTTACACCCTGATCTGTCCCTCGCCATACACGACCCACTTGTAAGTAGTAAGCTCCTCAAGCCCCATGGGACCCCTGGCATGCAGTTTGTCGGTGCTGATACCGATCTCGGCTCCGAGGCCATACTCCCCACCGTCGCTGAAGCGGGTCGAGGCATTCACCATAACCGAGGAGGAATCCACCTGGGTTACAAACTTCCTCGCCTTAAAGTAGTTGCGTGTAACGATGGCGTCGGTATGCGATGACCCATAGGTGTTTATATGGGAGATAGCCTCATCAATGTCTGAGATAATCCTCACGGCAAGTATAAGGTCGAGGTATTCAGCATGCCAGTCCTCCTCAGTCGCCTGCTTGGCCTCTGGGTATATCCTGCAAGTCTCGGGGCATCCCCTTATCTCCACCCCGGCTTCGGAAAGTTTCCCAAGCATCCGGGGGAGGAAGAGCCCGGCTATCTCCCTGTGAACAAGGAGAGTCTCCATTGCATTGCAGATCCCTGGGCGCTGGACCTTAGCATTGAAGGATATCGTTTCAGCCATATCGAGGTCTGCCTCACTGTCCACATAGACGTGGCAGACCCCGTTGTAATGCTTTATGACAGGTATGAGTGACTTTTCGGTAACCCTCCTTATAAGGCCTTCCCCACCCCTGGGTATTATGAGGTCTATAACCCCCTGGGCCTGTAGCATCTCGTCAACTGCCGCTCTATCGGTTGTTTTTATGAGGTTTATGGCTCCGTCAGGGATACCGGCCGATACGGCTGCCTCAGAAAGTATATCGGCGATGCATATGTTCGAGTTTATCGATTCGGAGCCCCCCCTCAGTATCACGGCGTTTCCGGACTTAAGGCAGAGTGAGGTGGCGTCCGCGGTTACGTTGGGCCGCGATTCGTAGATGATGCCTATGACCCCGATAGGGACCCGCATTTTCCCGATAAGGAGTCCGTTCGGTCGTCTCCTCATAGCTTCTATGGCACCAACAGGGTCAGGCAGGGCTGCCACTTCACTCAGCCCCTTCATCATTCCTTTTATACGTTTATCGGTAAGCTCGAGGCGGTCGATCATGGCCTTCGAAAGTCCCTTCTCCCTGCCGGCCTCAAGGTCCTTTCGGTTTTCTTCCTTTATCAACGCAGCTTTTTCCTGGATCGCATCCGCCATCATCATTAAAGCTTCGTTCTTGACCTCAGTTGAAGCAAAGCCAAGCTCAAAGGAAGCTTCCTTCGCTTTTTTAGCTATATCGTCCACATAACCTGTGATATACAATTCTATATCCCTCCTAACTTCTAAAATTTGGATCTAATACTTTTCTACATGAAGACGATACCAATCTACGAAGTAGCGTTCAGCCCTCAGCGGTCAGCTTTTTGCTGATTGCTGAGTGCCGAAAGCTTGACAGATAAGGTTCAATCCACAATCACGAGGTCATCCCTGTGTATTACCTCGTCGTAGTACCTGTAACCGAGTATGTTCTCTATCTCAGAACTTTTCACGCCCTTTATCTTCTCTATTTCCTCTGAGGAATAGTTGGTTATACCCCTTGCAAACTCCATTCGATCGGTATCCTGGATACCGATAACATCCCCCATATCGAACTTACCTGAAGTCCCCGTTATCCCCGAAGGCAGGAGGCTTTTCCCGTCATGGGTTATAGCCTTGGCAGCCCCCTTGTCAACGAATACAAGGCCCTTCTTTCTCAATGGAAAAGCTATCCAGCGCTTACGGCTTTTCATTCTCCTGCTACCTGGCGTGAAAAACGTTCCGATCTCTTTTCCCCGGACTATATCCACTATACTATCCTTCTTGCCATTAGCTATGACCATCATCTCACCGGCGTTTGTTACCATCTTCGCTGCCTCGACCTTCGTGCTCATACCCCCGCTTGACACCTCTGCACCGGCTTTTCCCGAGATCGCCTTGATCTCGGAGTTTACCCTGGCAACGGTCCTGAAAATCTCAGGGCTTCCACCTCCTCTCGGATCTCTCGAGAAGAGCCCATCGACATCCGAGAGTACAATGAGGAGGTCAGCTCCTATAAGGTTTGACACATGGGCGGAGAGTATGTCGTTATCGCCGACCTTTATTTCATCTGTGGCGACGCTATCGTTCTCGTTAACTACAGGGATCACGCCATATTTGAGGAGCGTCATCACAGTGTTCCTCACGTTGACATATCTCCGTCGGTCGGCGAGGTCATCCGCCGTAAGCAGCACCTGACCCACCATCAGCCCATGTCTTGAGAACGAACTCTTATAGCTGTTCATAAGGAGGTTCTGTCCGATAGCCGCACAGGCCTGGAGCTCGGGTATGGCGCGGGGGCGCCTCTCGATCCTGAGCCCACCCATCCCGGCAGCTATGGCGGCCGAGCTGACGATAACCATCTGGATGTTGCGGTGTCTGAGCTCAGTGACCTCATCAGCTATCCTATTTATTACGGCCATATCGAGCTGGTTCCCGCTCAATGTGAGGACCTTGGTACCAAGCTTGACCACCACCTTTCTGACTTTGCGGAAAAGATCAACACGCTCCATCAAAGATGTTTCCCTTCTATTTTCAGATATTTCTTGACATCTATCATAAGATCGCGGAATTCCTCTGGGAGGATGGACTGAATTCCATCCGAGTACGCCTCCTCTGGATTGGGGTGCACCTCTACCATTATCCCATCTGCCCCGGCCGCGACAGCGGCCTTGGCCATGGGCTTGATAAGGCTCCTGACCCCGCAGCCGTGGCTCGGATCGACGATTATCGGCAGATGACTGAGCTCCTTGACTATTGGAACGGCTGACAGGTCAAGGGTATTGCGGGTGTACTCTTCAAAAGTCCTTATTCCCCTCTCACAGAGTATCACCTGTGAATTGCCCTGGGAAATGATATATTCAGCCGCCATAAGGAATTCCTTTACAGTAGCCATCATCCCCCTCTTGAGTAGCACGGGCTTATCAACCCTACCGACTTCCCTTAAGAGGGTATAGTTGAGCATGTTCCTGGCCCCCACCTGCAGTATATCCGCATAGCGTGCTACCAGGAGTATATTGT
>CAZTBA010000478.1:0-4090 GCA_964611725.1 uncultured bacterium | reverse complement strand
ACCTTTTCAGGCTCAAAAAACTCCATCAAACCCTTTTCGAAGAAGCTGTGAAATCCGGGAAGGAGAGATTCGGAGATGATTTCAATATCAGTGTCCTGAGGAAGAGGATAGATAATACGTATGAGCATATGCTCAAGAACATGTGTTCGAATCCTATCGGATTCTGCAATAGGAAGAACTGTGACAGTTACGATCCAGCTTGTGTAGCCAGGAAGATAAAGGACCAGATGAACAGGATGGTATCGGAGATTCTTAATCCAACCAGTTCTCAACACCCGGATCGCTTATCTGAACAGGACTTTCAGGAACTCGAAGAATTCTTGAATTTTTTCGAGGAGCCACCAAACAGTCACGAAGAATAAATTGAAAATATGAATAAGGTTCAGTAAGGTATTATCATTGGATGCTGAAGCTTATAAGGGTTTACACTGGTGATGGTACGGTTGACACAGTTCCTGTTGATCCTTGAGATGGCACTTTTCTTGTAAACACAACGTTTAAGGGCACATACTTTTTCGGCATAGGTGACAAAGCAGCCAAGTGTAGGAATAAGATTCTTTCAGGAGTTGAGGTAATACCTCAGCAGAACAAGAATGATAGGGACTGTAAACCTTGGAACTTCTCCTCAATAGACAGTCAGCATTTGGAATGAGTGAAGAGACTCAAGAAGCAAGGGGAATAACGTTCAAGGTCGAGTTTCCATAAATCTCTATAGCAGAACTTCTCTCCACCGTACAATCTACAGGTCAAGATTCTTGAGTAAGACAGTACTTCATAAGGCTGAAGCTCAGTTGGCTCATCCAAAGGATCGGGTTTTTAAAGTTCAGGAGGTCCTGATAATTTTGAAAACAGAGATATTTTTTGCCTTTTTGCTAATATTTGCGTGGAGCAGCACCTTGCTGTCTGCGGACATATCCGGAAAGATCGATGATGGCACAAACCCGATCTCGGGTGCGGTAGTCGAAGCCTGGCAGGGAGGTTCCATTGTCTCAAGCGACAGTGCCAACGCCTTCGGTCTCTATACGCTTTCCGGGCTTGGTAGCGGTAGTTACACCCTCAGAGCGTACGCTTCATCTTTTTATGCGAGAAGAATAGAGGAGGTGGCAGTTTCCTCCTCAAACATCAATATAAGTCTGACATCCATCCCAACACTCACTGGAATCCCGATAGATTTCCAGGATTTCTATGACGTAAACACAACCTTTCTATATAACCTTCCTGTCCAGATAGGAGACGTGATAGTAGTTGCTGATCCGGATAGCGTGATATGTGGTATCTTCACCGTTAATACAGTTGGTAGATATGGATTTATCCATGTCTACCAGGATAACCCTTTTACTCCCGGTGTTGACGAAGGTGCAGTTGTGGGGGATACCCTTACTTTCTATATAAATAATTATCTCGCTATCCCTGGCGGTCCTGAATCCCCTGTCTGGACAGGGGGTCTTCCAAGACTCGTCGCCCTTTCAGCCTTGTCTCCCGATGCCCCTGTATATTCTGCCGGAAGCACCGAACCCGATAGCGGTGCGGCCAATGTAATACCCGGAGTAAATTGGAACTGGATTCTGGACTGGGCGGATGCAATCGATCCTGACGGACAGCCTGTAAATGATTATTATGTCCAACTCGACAATGATTCTGATTTTTCATCTCCCCTTTCTGGAATGGACGGTCCGATTGGCAGCGGCACTTCAAACTGGGAGATACCCCATACCCTTCAGGCGAATGAGACTTACTACTGGCGCATCAGAGCATCGGAAGACGGGGGATCCACATGGGGCCCATATTCTACCACCTGGAAATTCACTATATCAAACGAATCTCCAGTTATTGGATCTATCGGTGATAAAAAAGTTAATGAAGGTGAGCTATTGCACTTTATGATATCCGCGTCAGACCCCGACGGAGACTCTCTTTCATACTCAGCAAGCAATCTTCCTTCAGGCTCCACGTTCGATCCATCGAGCAGGACATTTAGCTGGACACCTTCATATACCCAGAGTGGTAAATATCCGAATATCTATTTTCAGGTATCGGATGGTCAGCTCACTGATGGTGAAAGCATAAAGATAACGGTAATAAACGTCAACCGTGCCCCAAGCCTATCGCCGAAAGGGAAGAAAAAGGTCACTCAAGAGGAACTGCTGGAGTTCACAGTATCAGCGACAGATCCTGATGAAGATGTTCTCACGTATTCGGCAAGCAACCTTCCGGACGGCGCGAAATTTGACGCCTCTACAGCTACATTTAGCTGGACCCCTGACTTGACACAAAGTGGAGATTATACAGGTGTACGTTTTGAAGTGACAGACGGTGAGCTTTCTGACTTTGAAGAGATTACTATAACAGTATCCTTACCCTCTATTAATATACCACTTTCTGAGGGTTGGAACATATTCTCTTTTAATATTTCCCCCAAAGACAGCGCTGTAGATTTTGTGATGTCCTCCATAGGTGGCCTCTACAGACAGATCAGAGGGCTCGATGACCATGGGACTGAGCTTACTCACCAACCCGGTTCAAATTTCAATACGCTCAATTATCTTGTTCCATCTCAGGCGTACAAGATCGAGATGACACAGGCTGCGACTTTGACTATATCCGGAACTCCCATCTCTCCTGATATTCCTATTCCCTTGAGAGGTCCCAAGGTACAGGGAACCTTTGGGTGGAATCTGATACCTTTCCTCCCCGATAATCCAATATCTATCAACACAGCCCTCGGTTCGATAGCAGGTTCCTATAGCTATGTTAAGTCCTTTGAAAGTGGTGGTAAGAGCTACGATCCAAATCTACCCGGTCTTAGCGATCTCTTGGTCATGAAGCCGGGCTGTGGGTACTGGATAGCCATGACTGCCCCCGACACACTTGTTTATCCGCTTAGTGCGCCACCTCCTCCTGCAGCGAAACTATCGACAATTGCCAAGCCTGCTGATGCACGATGGGTAGGTCTGGAAGATCGTGAGAGAGCGTCGGTTTTGGGAAAAAAGGCTGAATCTAATATATCCGATATCGATATGACGGCGGATGTTATCACAACCCCGAGGAGCATTGTCATACATGGGTATGGGAATCTTCAGGTTGGCGATGTCGTTCGCTGTTTCGATTCTGATGGTACCTCAGCAGGAATGTGCGTGGTCAAGGAGCCAGGTCAGTATGGTTATATGTCTGTGTTTGGAGATGACCCTCTCACCCCCGATGTCGATGAAGGGGCTCAAGCAGGGGACGAGCTTGTGATCTTTATAAATGATAAGCCAGCACGACCTGTTGGCCCTGATCCTGCCGTGTGGGTGGCGAATGGCTGGATTGCGAGGATAGATCTCGCCTCCTGTGTGGAGTTCGTCGATGAGCATTCCGATATGAATGATCCTTTCGTAAAGGACTTCTACGACCATGACTCGATGGTAGACTTCACGTGGAACGGATGTGAAAGGGATGATATCACCTACAAGATCTATGTGTCACTGGACAATGGGGAGTACGTTGAATCCTGGACTGTAACTCGTCCAGAATATACGGTTTCCGCTACTGCAGGACATACGTATAAGATAAAGGTTGTAACTATACTTGCGCATGCGAATGTGACCCTTGAAGCGGAATCAGACCAGATAAAGGTGGTAAATGCGCCTCCATATGACAAACCAGGAGTTCCTGATGCAATAGGGATAGAATATTCAGACAATCCAACAAGTAAATGAACAACAAAAGCAATAACAAGATCCTATCGAGGATTTTACTTTCAGCATGCCAGGCTTTGACTACACTTTCATAGCTACCTGACAGCAAGTTCTATTCATGACCTTTTTACCTTCGGAGTTTATTGAATCGGTTAAATGTCTTGGCCAATAAGAGATTTTCAGCAACAGTGACAAACCTTCTGGTACCGACATCGGTTCATCGACTACACCTACCTCGAACCGTCAGAGCGTCATCAAAAATATATCAGCAATATCCACCTTGACCATTCCACTCCCTCTTTCCCCAAACTGTGCCACCTCATCTAATTTCGCACCCATTTTTCGCTTGCCAAAAATATGGTAGTCTCCCTCTTGAATGTTTCTGTGGGATGAATTATATTTATCTCACCGAG
>CAZTBA010000477.1:0-4175 GCA_964611725.1 uncultured bacterium | reverse complement strand
GGCGCAACCTTCTCGGTCCACTGCATCTTGACATGAAGTATCCACCATGTATAGGACCCGGTCAGTTCATAACTTCAGGGAACGAATGGACAGATGATTACACAAGCATCCCCTATGGGCTGATGAAAGCGCCTGTCCTATCGACGAGAGAGTAGGGAAGAAATTGAAAGCTGTTCCGTAAGCATCTTTCAGAAAACATTCTTCTCTTTTCTTGTTTTGGAGATGCCTCACCGAGGCGTCTCTACAGATAAACACCTGAAAAGGCGATAGCGACTGAAGGACCTCAGGTGCCATGAGCAAAAACCCAAAAACATCACTGAAACTTGCCAAGACAGGAGACGCTGTGGCAGATGATCGTATTGAGGAGAAGGGAAGAAATTTAGCAGTTCCGACCCTTAAAGGCATTTGCTTGGGCGTCATCCTTACACTCCTTATTTCCATATCTGAACCTTCCATTTATTTCATACTTCGTGCCAACAGATTCTGCCAGGATTATGCCTCGGCTGGGGCACTCGCTTTCCTGTTCCTCCTGATCGTAATCACAGAAGGCCTCAGGAAGACAAGCCGAAAGTTCAACATAGCGAAATCGGACCTCATAACCGTATATACGATGCTCATAGTGGCTTCCCCGATCGCTTCGGTAGGGCCTGTGTATTCCCTCTATTCAATGACTGCCGGTGTTATATATTATGCCACTCCTGAGAATGGCTGGGCTGATTTTATACATCCCTACCTTAAGGGCTGGATGTTTCCCACCGATCCTGAAGAGATCAGGATTTTGTTTGAAGGATTGTCAGATGGAAGGATTCACTGGGGTATATGGGTGAAGCCCCTCTTTTCCTGGGGGATGTTCATTTTGGCATTCTATGGGATCATGGTATTTATGATGGTCGTACTGAGAAAACAGTGGGTTGAGAACGAGAAACTGCTTTTCCCGATTGCCAGACTCCCCATAGAGATGATGAAGACAGACGACAGGGGTAGAATGACCTTTCTGAGGAATGGCCTTATGTGGCTTGGGTTTGCCATAGCTTTCATATTTGTTTGGCTCAGAGGCTTGCACTTCTATTATCCGTTCATACCCTATCCCAATCTGAAACACGATTACTTTTTCTTCAGAAGGCTTACTCACATAGAGGTATCGCTTAATTTCCTTGTTCTTGGGTTCGCATATCTTCTGCCTCTGAGGGTCAGCCTGAGTATGTGGCTGTTCTTCATTCTTCTCAGAACCGAATCCACAGTATTTCGAATGCTTGGATACGATGTCAAAGGGCGGGAGCTCCTGGCCGGCTCATCCTTCGCCACGACCCTCCAGAATGGCGGGGCATTGATAGTCCTTGTTGTCTTCGGTCTCTGGATGGCAAGAGGGCATCTCAGGGAGGTTTTTAAGAAAGCTTTCACCGGAAATTCAGAGATCGATGATTCGGACGAACTTGTATCCTACAGAACAGCCATTATCGGGATGGTGCTCTGCTTTGCCTTCATGGCCCTGTGGTTCAAGATGGCGGGATTGAGCTGGATTGCCCTTTCCGGGATTATATTTGCTTTCCTTGTTATTTTCCTGGGTCTTACAAAAATTGCTGCTCAGGCAGGTGTGGGGGTTATGACCAGTGGGGTTCCGCCGCTCGTCCTGGCGACTTCGGCTATAGGAACTGGAGCGTTTGGCACTCAGGGCATAGTTTCACTCGGACCTTTCTGGACCTTTCAGGCCGGGGTAAGGAGCTCGGTTATGGCCTCGACGGCGAATGCCTTGAAACTTTCCGATGAGGGCAAGCTATCAAAAAGATCCCTCGTCCTCCCGATAATTTTGGCTGTGGTCATACCTCTTGTATGCACATCCCTGGTGATACTTAAATTCATCTATGTCCAGGGTGGCATAAACATGCCTAATTTTACGAGTACGCCCATGATCAACTGGGATGTGGAGGTTTACTACAAACTCTTCAATCCCACAACTCTCGGCATGGTTCTTCAAAGATGGCTCTTCATATGCATAGGCGGGGGTGTAATGTTTTTCCTGATGTTTATGGGTACCCGATTTCCCTGGTGGCCTTTGCATTACATAGGATTTCCTATAGCGGATACGTGGGCGATGGCACATATATGGTTCACTGTATTCGTGGCATGGCTTGTCAAAATGACTGTCCTGAAATACTGGGGAGTCAAAGGATACAGGACACTTATGCCGCTTCTGTTAGGGTTTGTGCTTGGACAGATCTGTGGGGCGGGTGTGTGGATAATTGTTGACATGATAACCGGGACCGTTGGCAACTTCATCCCTGTCGGCCCTGGCTGATGATAACCTTTCAGCAGATCTCAGCTTAGACAATCTCGTATCGTGTGTGAGAGTAACCTGAAGTAACAATCGATAGCGGAAAGGAGGTTTGAATCCATGGGGAAACTCAAGGTAGGAGTAATTGGTCTTGGAGTAGGGAAAGTAGTTCATATCCCAGGGTACAACTCGCACCCTGAGGCGAAGGTGGTAGCGATCTGTGACAATGATGAGGATAGGTTAAAACAGGTGGGGGATAATTATGGTATAAAACAACGTTACACTAACTATGAAGAGATGCTCGAGAGGGAGAAGCTGGATGTGGTCAGCGTTGCGACTCCGAATTACCTCCATGCGCCGATAACTATCAAGGCACTGGATGCCGGATGTCATGTCCTGTGTGAGAAGCCGATGGCAATGAATGCCACGGAGGCTGAAAGTATGAAGTCGAAAGCGGAGGAAGTTGGAAAGCGTTTGATGATAAACTTCTCCTATCGCTTTTCTCAAATGAGTTATGCCTTGAAATCACAGGTCGACTCTGGAGTTATCGGGGACATCTATTTTACGAGGACCATCTGGCACCGCAGGCGTGGCATCATGGGAGGATGGTTCAGCCAGAAGGATAAATCCGGGGGAGGCCCCCTTATGGATCTCGGAGTGCATAGGATAGACCTTGCTCTCTGGCTTATGGGATATCCGGAGCCTGAGCTGGTAGTTGGCAACACCTATGACCATGTCGCTTCCGAGATAGGTATCAGAAAGAGGATGAAGTTCGATGTAGAGGATCTGGCAGTTGGACTGGTGAGGTTTCAGAACGGCGCAACTCTCGAAATCGAGGCAAGCTGGGCCATAAATCAGCCTGAAAGCGATTTCAGGGTTTACTGGACTAAAGGAAAGGAGCTTGTTCAGAAAGATTTCATGGAAACTTGGCTATACGGTAATAAAGGAGGTCTTGTCCAGCGGAATTTCGGTGGAGAGTATGATTTTGAGGCCTGGCTTTTTACTGAAGAAAATGGTTTTCAATTTGATAAGAAGCTCGCCTTCTCGAGGGCCAATGTTCGTAGCGCGATGTTTCATTTCATAGATTCTATAATAAACGATACCGTTAACATGGCGACAGCCGAGGAGGGCGTCAAGGTAATGAGGATAATTGATGGCATATACAAGAGTGCGGATACTGGGAAATCGGTCAACTTGAAACCACGGCGTTAGAGACATAAACCCTTAATAATAAGGAGTATACCATGATAATAGGTTCCATGCAGCCTTACTTCCCCCGGCATATTGAGTTCTTGAAGGATCATAATTTTAAATCGGTCCAGCTCTCGGTTAATCCGAAGTATGATTTCTTTCCCGGCAAGGATGGCTGGGAGTCAAAGGCAGATGAAGTCAAAGCAACATGTGAGGAGGGCGGTCTCGAAATATCCTGTATCGGTGCCTTCTATGAGAACCATATGGATCCCAAACAGGAAAAGGAGCTCAAAGATTGCGTCAGGAACTCGATCATCCTGGCCGAATACTGGGGTGTGAAAACGGTATCAGGGTTCGCAGGCCGTATCGTCGATAAGGAGCCGATCGAGAGCCTTGATAAGTACAAAGAGATCTGGGGGGAACACGCCAAGTTTGCCGAGGACCACGGAATCAAGATCGCTTTCGAGAACTGTCCAATGGGCACCTTTCATCTTCCCTTTGGTGGCATAAATATTATGTGTCTTCCATCAGTTTGGGAAGCCGCCTTCAATGCGGTGCCATCTGAAGCTCTTGGAATCGAGTGGGACCCGAGCCACTTGATATGCATGTTTATGGATCCTGTGCTTAACTTGAAGAAGTACGGAAGCCGTGTATATCATGTCCACGCCAAAGATGCACACGTTAACCGCGATCTTATGGACCAGTACGGGAT
>CAZTBA010000476.1:0-4242 GCA_964611725.1 uncultured bacterium | reverse complement strand
TATGTCATCCTCGAGCATCTCCTCATAATCGAGATATCTCTTCTCGATCCCGTAACTATCAGCCATGCTATCGAGTGTCTCCTCATCGATGCTGCAGAATGCCGTGACTTTGATCTCGGCCATAGACTTCAAACCTGTGATGAATTGTAAGCCCCTTTTCCCTACAATCCCTACCTTCAATTCTCCCTTCATATAGTCCTCCTTTGACTTGTACCTGAGGCTAAACCGGTACCCGCCATCTATAAATATGGATGCAGAAAGCCTCAAACTGGCAGATTCAGTGGTAAAATGTACATATTGCGGAAACTTCGTCCGAATCCTCTGTCATCAGATCGAACGGTCCTATTACGTCAAATCCCTTATGTACCAGCTTCTTCCTATGGGGAACTGCCACTTCATCTGGAAGATCTCCCCGTTCACCGTTTCCGATCGAGTCAGAGGGAGCTTCGGAAGGTTCCTCTCCAACGATAGGGATTTTTCATTCAACTCGTTGGCCGCAAATGTCTCGGGTTCTATACCATCTTTCGTCTTTATAACGGCGTATTTGACATTATCGCCCTTCACCGTTACCAGCGTGAAATGGTGAAAGCTCCCCAGAACCTCCCAATTGCCCAGGGATGGCTCTACACCACCGCCGGTAATAAAATACTCCGAATTAGTATAAGGAACTTAAAAAACAAGTAATTATACTGTGAGAACATATTCAAAACGGTTTGAGAGAAAACATAATGGCCTTGGTAAAAATTGTCAAGACAAAAATCCCCATTGACCTACACGGTACCCCTGATTCCTAGATCTAAACAAAGAGAAAGAAAGATATAGTGCAACGCCTTTCAGAAGAAACATACATTTGGGATCATTAAATATTTAAAAACAATATCTTGTAATGTGATAATATCCATGAAAATCGACAAGCTGTGA
This sequence comes from uncultured bacterium, assembly GCA_964611725.1. Lineage (GTDB taxonomy): Bacteria > Latescibacterota > CAZTBA01 > CAZTBA01 > CAZTBA01 > CAZTBA01. The sequence continues at coordinate 3,321 of CAZTBA010000476.1, read as the reverse complement.
TCAAAGATGGGTGATCACGAAACGGCAAAAAATATTAGATTATCCCAAAAAGCCTTGACAAGCATCGCTTTGAAAGTTATATTCGATTTGTCAAAACGATTTGAAATAACAATTTGGTGATTCTACATAAGAATTGCCATATCGCTATTACCTAATATGGCGTAAAGTCATATTTTGGAATCACCTATGCGTCCCAAGCTTCGCCTGGATCGCTCTCGAAACGGACAGTGGTTTCTTGTCTTCTGGATTCCTGTCGCAAAGGTGTAAGGAACTTTTTCACCGATTCATAGCTGCCCAGGTATCCCATCTCGGAGATTTTCTCATAGAGAACAACACCGTTTTGAACTCCGGAACGAAACAGACTCATCAGGGTATCCTTATATGGATCCAATACAGCCGGACATGGCTTTCCCTTCTTGTAGTAAGTTATGTCTCCGCTCTTGAGATGTCTCCTTACCGCCTTGCGAGTGTGACCACTCTCTCTGGCAATTTGGCTGATACTCATACCCTGCCATCCCATGAAGTTAATGTCCATGCATTCCTCATACCGAATCATGGCTACTTCCTCTGCTTGCTTGTACATTCTCGGAAGGTGGCCAATATGGCAGATCTCCGTCAGAAGGTGGGTATTTTTACTTTCCCTTTGGATAATTTAATTGTTCCTTTGACGGCTCCTTATGGAGAGAAGATAAAACCTATGCTTCCGTTGTCTGTAAGATTTCGATCATTTTCAATGACGTAAGTTATTGAAAAATATAAATTTGTAATATTGAGGCGTGCATTCCGTAAGTCTCTAATAATCAGTAATTTAGGGAAATCTGAGGAACTATGGAAACTGCAGTAAGATGAAGGATCAAGGAAATCAGAAAATAAGTTGCATTGAGTATAAATTCGTGTTTTCTCCGAATCCAGCCATAATACAGAAGATACTTCTGAGTTACACTGGGTATCTGCTCAAATGACCTATATTCTAGAAGCAATGTGTCGTAGAGTTTCTACAGGAGAGCAGGAGGCATTTTAGTGGATGATTATACTTTGGCCGGAAGAATAGAAAAAGGAAAGAAGCTGGCTTTTCCGACACTTAAAGGTCTTGTTCTGGGAATCATCCTTACGTTCCTCATTTCCATATCGGAACCTTACATTAAGTTCATAATGCGTGGCAGTGGTTTCTGCGACGATTATGCCTCGGCAGGTGCACTGGCCTTTCTTTTTATTCTACTTATAATTTCAGGGGGCCTTACAAGGATAAACCGAAGGTTAAGCATACCGAAATCAGACCTTGTGACCATATATACCATGCTTATAGTAGCCTCTCCGATCGCTGCATCAGGTCCCATGTATTCTTTCTATTCGATGACTGCCGGGGTTACATATTACGCTACCCCGGAGAACGGATGGTCCGAACTGATACATCCCTATCTCAAGAGTTGGATGGTTCCCACTGATCCGGAGGAAGTCAGAATATTTTTTGAGGGATTATCGGATGGGAGGATCCACTGGGGTGTATGGTTGAGGCCATTCCTTTCATGGGGTACGTTCATTTTAGCTATCTATCTGGTGATGATGTTCATGATGGTTATACTGAGGAAACAGTGGGTCGAGAACGAGAAGCTCCTCTTCCCTGTTGCCAGGCTTCCGATTGAAATGATGAAGACTGATGATCGTGGGAGGATGACTTTCCTGAGGAGTGGTATCATGTGGGCCGGGTTCGCCATAGCCTTCGCGTTTGTCTGGTTTAGGGGGATCCATTTCTATTATCCTTTTATACCTTTCCCCAATCTGAGTCATCATTACTGGTTCCTCAGGAGAACTACACATGTGGAGGTATCTCTCAATTTCGTTGTCCTGGGTTTCGCATACCTCCTACCACTCAGAGTCAGCCAGAGCATGTGGTTCTTCTACATTCTTCTAAAAATTCAGTCTGCAGTGTTTCGCACCTTTGGATACGACATCGGGGGACAAGATTTCACCGAAGGATCATCCCTTGCTACTACCCTTCAGAACGGTGGAGCAACGATAGTATTAGTCGTCTTTGGGCTTTGGCTCGCGAGGAAACATATCAAGGAGGTTCTCAGGAAGGCCTTCACAGGTAGATCAGATCTCGATGATTCAGATGAACTGGTACCCTACAGGATAGCTGTTTTTGGTACTATATTTGGCCTTGCCTTTATAGCGTTATGGCTCAGAATGTCAGGTATGCCCTGGATCGTTCTCCCTGCAGTCATAAGTGCTCCTTTCCTGTTATTTCTGGGCCTTACGAGGATTGTTGCTCAGGCAGGGGCAGGCGTTATGACCTCTGGGATAGCACCGCCTGTGCTTGCGAACTCGTTTATAGGAAACGAACTTTACGGCGCTCAAGGTATCGTTGCAACGGGTCCACTATACATATGGGCCCATGGCATAAGGACTTCGGTTATGGCTTCCACAGTGAACGCCTTGAAGCTTTCCGATGAGGCAAATTCAAGAAGATCCCTTTTTATTCCGATGATCCTGGCGATGGTCATACCCCTTGTTTTCACATCATTCATGATACTCAAATTCGCTTACACCCAGGGAGGCATAAACCTTAATGGCTATGTAAGCACGCCGAGCATCAACTGGCAGGTGACTGTTGCCAACAAGCTCCTCAACCCCATGACTCGAAGGATGTTGTTTGAAAGGTGGATCTTCATGGGCATAGGCGGGGGGATAATGTTCTTCTTGATGTTCATGGGTACTCGCTTTCCATGGTGGCCACTGCACTACATAGGTTTTCCGATAGCGGATACATGGGCTATGTCCCACATATGGTTCACCATACTCGTGGCATGGGTTATCAAATTAAGCGTTCTTAAGTATTGGGGAATCAGGGAATACAGGGCACTTATGCCATTTCTGCTGGGCCTTGTGCTTGGACAGGTCTTTGGAGCAGGCATATGGATAATTGTGGATCTGATAACCGGAGCTGTTGGCAACTACATTCCTGTCGGTCCCGGATAATAGATCTCATTATTTGAAATATTTTATCAATGCTAATACCTAAGCTTGAGTCTTACCGGGGAGCTTGAACCTGTCAGCTTGAGCTTTTCCGGATCCTTATTTACATTTCCAAACACCGGTTGTGGGTTCAGCCTGGTTGCAGGTTGGAGGAGGAGCGCATGAAGGGAGAACTGAAGGTAGGGATTATAGGAAAAAGGGGCACACAATTCATCACAGGTTTAAGGTCTATGGCCGAGACCGAGGTTACAGCACTCTGCGATATCGATAGGGAAGGTCTCAATAACATGGCTGATAATTACGGGATCGAGAAGAGATATCTCGATTATGAGGAGATGCTCGAGG
>CAZTBA010000475.1:0-4261 GCA_964611725.1 uncultured bacterium | reverse complement strand
GGCCATTTCCACACTCCACCGGAAATCCGGCTGGCGCGCAAGCACCTGCTCCTTCAACCGCCTCAGTTCCTGAACCAGTTGGTAGCCCGCATAGAGGTTGATGGCCATCCACTCCCTCGGGGTCATCTTGAGGCCGACTTCCACCAGGTCACGGTAATCCTGCGCATAGCCCGTTATCCTACCCAGAATGCCCCCCACCCCAACCCAGAGCACCTCTCCCGATGCGTCCACATCCTTCCGGCTTACCCCCAGACCCGCCAGATACTCATCCACCTTCGCCTCGTCAACCTCGAAAGCCTCCGGAGGCGGCATCCTCACATCCGACCATCGCCTCCTGCCAAGCTGCTCGGGTTTATAGCCGAACTGTTTCAGAAACTCCACATATTCCTTCTGGCACTCCTCACAGAAACAGGCCGGGAGGCGATAATTCCCGGGTTTGTGTGCAAGGTTCACATTCCCCATGCCCGGCCTGTCGAAATAGTTATCGATGATGTCCCTGTACACCAGTTCGCGCCGCTCCAGCAGCTTTTCGTCCTGGGGGCAGAGGCCCTTCTCCTGGCCCTGCCAGTTCCTCCCCTCTCGATACGCCTCCTGGAGCCTTTGGAATTCCTCCGGATCTGTCTTTGCGCCCTCCACCACCTCACGTTGGCCGACATCCTCCTCCGTGACCGCATATTCCATCGCTCCCGCTTTGGTAATCCGCGGGTTGCGGCTTTCGGGCGTCGCCCCCGCGGAGATGAACTCTATCTCGGCAGCCATCCCGTGTTTTCCCAGATAATCGGCATGCAACAGGTGATAGGGCAGAAGTCTGTAGTCGTCCGTGATCTGGGCTGCCGAAGTTTCCCGGGCCCAACTGGTGCGGATCAGGTAGTTGTAGTTGCCCCGGCGGTAGGCCAGGAGCATCCTGTCGATGTCGCCCAGGTAGTTTGTCAGGGGCAGCGGCGAGTGGATATAGTTCCTGGCGCTGAGACGGTCCTTCCTTTCGTCCCTGACAATGCGTATTTCGCCGGTAGCACCTGCTACGCCCGCGGCGTTTTCCACCAGCAGCACAGCCGTGTACGAGCCCGGCGACAGGGCCTCGGCAGGGATACTTACCTTAGCTATTCCCCCGTCCATCCCCCGAAGGACATCACCGACATCGGCCTCGTAGGCGATGTGCCCCCAGGAGTTCACCAGTTGCAGGCGTGCTCCTTTCACCTGCACGCCCTTTCCATTCCTCACCCGGCATCCCACCACGATCGTGTCCGAGGCGAAGTAGGTGTGTCTGAGAAGATGCACCCGGGGGTATGATGACCCTTGAAGTCCGACATTTCCGGGAGTGCTTTGTCTGGGTTTCCTCTCTCCTTTCATCTTACCTCCTATCCGGCATCCTATACTTTTTCGGCCAGATGATAGATCAGCGGAAGAATAATCGTCAGATTGACGAGAAAAAGCAAAGTGAACAGTTGAATAATTTTACGGAGCTTTTGTTGCCTGCTCCCAGGACCTCAGATTTCGATTTAATATAAGCCAGCTCCTATAGCAAATCAACTGCTTTGTAGAGGAGATCGGTTATTCTTCTTTTGAGGGAATTTATACCTTCTTTACCTGAAAATGATACTAATCCGAAAAATTAAGCGTTCAGCCATCAGCCGTCAGCTTTCAGTTTTTGCTGATAGCTGAATGCCGAAAGCTTAACAGAAAAGACTCAATTGTGGCCACTTTTCATGAGATATAAGAAATAGTCTCATAATCAACCAAAATAAGTATTACTTCTCCACAAAATCGTGAAACCTTGACAATTTCAACAACTTGATTTACTATATTGATGATTAAGCATTTATGCCTTTTCAGTCGAAATACTGATACGGCACAGATCGAGAATTTTCCAAGGAGGGAGGGAATGCGAGTCATAGTCATCGGCGGTACGGGGCACATAGGCACCTGGCTGACACCGCGCCTGGTAGCGGCAGGCTACGAGGTAGTATGCATCACACGGGGCCAGAGGGAACCCTATCAACCTCATGGCACCTGGAGGGCAGTGGAACGCATAGCAGTCGATCGAAGAGCGGAGGACAATCGCGGGGTATTCGGAGGGCGCGTGGCCGATCTGAAACCGGATATCGTCGTAGATCTGGTGTGTTACACGCTCGAAAGCGCTCAGCAAATCGTGGAGGCACTGCGCGGCAGGGTTGAGGCCTTCCTCCACTGTGGTACTATATGGGTTCATGGTCACAGCGAACAGGTGCCCACAACTGAGGATCAGCCCAGGCGCCCCTTCTGTGAATACGGGCGACAGAAAGCTGCTATCGAGAAGTACCTGGCGACGGCAGCCAGGCGCGACGGTTTTCCCGCCACGGTGCTGCATCCGGGCCACATCGTTGGCCCCGGATGGCCACCGATAAATCCGGCCGGACATACCGATCCGAAAGTGTTTACACGAATTGCCCGTGGGGAGGAGCTCACACTGCCGAATCTCGGCCTCGAAACGATCCACCACGTCCATGCCGACGACGTGGCGCAGGCCTTTATGAAAGCCCTCGCCAATTGGAGCGCCGCAGATGGTGAGAGTTTCCATGTTGTGTCTCCCGCAGCATTGACTTTGCGGGGTTACGCAGAGGCCGTTGCCCGCTGGTTCGGGCGGGAACCCGACCTCCGTTTCCTTCCCTGGGAAGAGTGGCGCAAGGGAGTGTCGGAACAGGATGCGGCCATTACATGGGACCATATCGCCCACAGCCCGAATTGCAGCATCGCCAAGGCGCGCCGTCTGATCGACTACCAGCCTCGATATAGCTCGCTCGAGGCCGTCTTCGAATCCGTCACGTGGCTCATCGGGCACGGTATCGTCGAAGCGCCTGAACGCTGGTCAGCAACTCCCGGCACCTGAACTCCGTGCACTTCGAGAGATGGCAACGGGGGCGTTGTGCTCACAGAAACAGCCAGCGCGACAGGACACACCTCGCGCTCAATTGTGGAGACTCAACGTGCAGGAGTGTTCCGCTCCCTGCGGCGGAATGACCACAGCTCCCCTTTCCACAATCCTCAAAAGCAGATTCCTGCGAGCCGCCTACTCTTCGAGCCCCCGTTCATATTCCTCATCGATCATGCACCCGTCCCCGAGTGCTTCCGAGAGCGGATCCGCGTCCTCGGCGGAAAGTCCGAGAGTCGAACGCCGCCGCCAGCCCTCTGCGCACTGGAAGCGGCCCGACATCCTGCCCACTTCCCGGGCAAAGCCCTCCATAGTGTCCAGGTACGCATCCAGACCCTGGCTCCTGTCCAGCCACTCCTTCTGCGACCGATGGCAAGCCAGCATAGCTCGCTTCTCATCCATCACGGATGTGACGTCCACGTACTGGCCGGGACGAATGCGCTTTCGCATCGGATCTCTGAGCCCGTACGGCAGTGCATGGTAAATCGTGACATCGTCCATAACGGGATCGGCAGGTGGGTCTGAGGCATAGTTCAGCATCCCCCGGCAGAATCCCGCTGTGACCGCAATGCGGGCAGCGTTCTGGTGCTCTTCCATATAGTCCTGCGGCGATTGCACCAGCATTACACGCGGTCGGACCCGCCTGACCACATACATTACCTTGGCGATCATCTGGTACGTGTAGAACACCTCCAAGTCGTTGCAGATGCTTTCGTAGAAGTTCGCTCCAATGAGTCGGCAGGCATCCATTGCCTCGGCCCTGCGTTTGGCAACGATCACCTCGGGAGGATCCTCAACGGTCCCACAGGAACCGTTGGCAATGTTCATATAGTGGAGCTCCCATCCCCTGTCGCGCAGGAGCATCATAGTTCCGGACATCATGAACTCGATGTCATCGGGGTGTGCTGCGATGGCGAAAACTCGCGGTTTGGCTGACATCAGTGCATCTCCACTTCACAAGTGCCGACACCGTCTCGGTAGAAGTTAAACTGGACGTTCGGGTGATCAGCAAGGAGGCTCATTGGTACGGCTGAATCGGGGATCTTCTTGGAGATCATCAGAGTTGTCAAACGCATCCCGAAGGAGTTATCATGGTTTCCAGCCTGCCAGATCGAGACCTTCTCCGATTTCCACGTTTCCAAAGGCCCTACTGTGGCTGCCTGCGTCGGTACCAGCGCAATGTTTCCACCGCCCGACGTTCTGGCATTCTGCATCACCGTCATCGGATGCAGATCAACGATACGTGTCTTCAGTTGCCGATATTCTTCTGGTGTCGGCGGCTCATCTTTGTACTTGCCTTTGCGCTTGAGCGGGTCGTTGAAAGCCCAGTGCTTCACGTCGCCCTGGCCTCCC